>JAYREN010000016.1:0-29022 GCA_041908845.1 Holophaga sp.
ACCTTCCACTTTGGTCTCCTTCTCTTTGAACCGCCGGATCTGGCAGGCGGGGGCGCAATGGCGCACCACGTTCGACTCCAGAAGCATGGCCTCACGTCCTATTACGTGGTGAGCCGCCGCCTCTCGTACACCAACGTCTGCTACACCCACTGCCAGTTCTGCGCCTTCCAGGCCAAACCCGGCGATCCCCGGGCCTACTCCCTCAGCGCCGAAGACATCATCCGCGAGCTGGAGAAGCCCGAGAACGCGGGCATCCGCGAGCTGCACATGACCTCGGGCCACAACCCCAAGCTCAAGGTCGAGTACTTCGAGCACCTGTTCCGCGCCATCAAGGCCCGCTTTCCCCAGATCCACCTCAAGGTCTTCACCATGATCGAGATGGACTACTACGCGCGGATTTCAGGCCTGACGGTGGAAGATTTCCTGGATCGCTGCGTGGCCGGAGGCCTGGAGAGCTGCCCCGGAGGCGGTGCCGAAATCTTTGACGAAGGCATCCGCGAGCAGATCTGCATCGGCAAGAAGGAGGCGGATGTCTGGCTGCGTGTGGCCGAGATCTGTCATCGCCGGGGCATCCCCACCAACTGCACCATGCTCTACGGCCACATCGAGGAACCCAGGCACCGCGTGGATCACCTGCTGCGCCTGCGGGAGGTGCAGGACCGCACCCAGGGGTTCCTGGCCTTCATTCCCCTGGCCTACCAGAACGAGGACAACGAACTCAGCCGCACCCATGTCATCCATGAAACCACGGGCACCCAGGATCTCCGGGAGATCGCCGTGGCGCGGCTGCTGCTCGACAACATTCCGCACATCAAGGCCTACTGGGTGATGATCAGTGAAGGCCTGGCCCAGGTGGGCCTCAACTACGGGGCCAATGACCTGGATGGCACCGTGATCGCCGAGGAGATCGCCCATCTGGCGGGCGCCAAGTCGCCCCAGGGCCTCACCCAGGGCGCCCTGGAGCGCCTGATCCGCGAGGCGGGCTTCGAGCCTCTGGAGCGCGACAATCTCTACCAGACCTATCCAGCGTGACTCCGATGACTGAGCGCTTACTGAGAACTCGTTTCCACGCCAGACTCCTTCTGGCCGTAGGCCTCGCAACCCTGATGGCGGGTCCATTCGCCTGGGCTGCACCGGTCCCTCGCACCTCCATCGCCGGAGTCGAGGCTCGGCTCAATGGCCGGATCGGCGTCTTCGCCATGAGGGGCTCTACCACCGTCAAACATCGGGCTCACGAGCGTTTCGCCTACTGCTCAACCTTCAAATGGGTGCTGGGCGCAGCCGTGCTGAAGTGCATCGAGGAAGGGAAGCTGGACCTCGCGCGCAAGATCACTTATGGCGAAAAGGACCTGCTCGAGCCCTGTGCTCTGACCCGTGCCCACCTGGGGGAGGGCATGAGCATTGGCGAACTCTGCGCCGCCACCATCGCCACCAGCGACAACGCCGCCGCGAATCTGCTGGAGCCCATGGTGGGTGGGCCGTCCGGGATGCAGGCCTTCGTCCGCGGCCTCGGCGATTCCGTGATGCGCTTCGACCGCATGGAGCCGGAGTTGAACAGCAACCTCCCGGGCGATCCCCGGGACACCACCACGCCCGAAGCCATGGCCCTCCTGTTGCGCACCGTTTTGGAGACCGAAGCGCTCTCCAAGGCATCGCGGGAGCAACTCCTGGATTGGATGAAGGCCACCACCACCGGCAGCCGCCGCATTCGCGCGGGCGTGCCCCAGGGCTGGATTGTGGCGAACAAGACAGGTACCGGCAGCAACGGCATCGCCAACGATGTGGCAGTGCTCTACCCGCCCCAGGGCGCTCCCATCTTTCTGTGCATCTTCACCGAGAGCTGCAAGGCCAAGCCCCAGGCCCGGGAGGCGGCCATCGCCGAGGTGACTCGGCTCACTCTTGAAGAGCTGAAATAGCCGCTACCGCTCGGCCTTGGCGAGTTTAAGCTCCTCCACCAGCGCGGGGACGAGCCGGTTCACATCCGTCACGATGCCCAGATCGGCGTACTCGAAAATGGGCGCGTCGGCCTTCTTGTTCACGGCCACGATGAACTCCGATTCCTCCATGCCCGCGATATGCTGGATCATGCCGGAGATGCCACAGGCGATGTAGAGATCGGGGCGCACGGTCTTGCCCGTCTGGCCCACCTGGCTCTCCTGGCCCACCCAGCCCGCATCCACGGCGGCCCGGGAGGCCGCCACCATGCCGCCCAGTTCCGAGGCCAGGCCCTGCAGGCGGCCGAAGTTCTCCAGAGTGCCCACGCCTCGGCCACCCGCCACCAGCACATGGGCCTCCTCGATGTTCTTGAGGGTGGCCTGCTCGGTGACCACTTCCAGGACTTCCACATTCAGGTCATTGGGCCCCAGGTCCACGTTGAAGGGAATGACTTCGCCCGTGCGGCGCTCATCCCGTTCCAGCTTGCGCATCACGCCGGGCCGCACGGTGGACATCTGGGGGCGATGCTCGGGGCAGATGATGGTGGCCATGATGTTGCCGCCGAAGGCGGGGCGGGTCATCAGCAGGTTGCGCGACCCATCCTCGATCTCCAGGGTGGTGCAATCCGCCGTCAGGCCCGTCTTCACCCGGGCTGACACCCGGGGCGCGAGATCCCGGCCCAGGGTGGTGGCGCCCACGAAGCCGATGCCCGGCTTGAAGGTCTCGATGACCTGGGCCAGGGCCTTGGTGTAAGGCTCCGTGCGATAGACCGCGAGCTCCGGGTGGTCCACCACGATGACCTTGTCGGCGCCCTGGGCGATGAGATCCGCCGCGTGAGCCTCCATCAAGCCGCCGCCGATGAGCACCGCCATCAGGGGCTCTTCGAGCTTGTCCGCGATCTCGCGGCCGATACCCAGCAGCTCGTTCACCACCTTCTGGATCCTGCCGTTCCGCTGCTCCGCGAATACCAGGACGCCGTGGTAGCTCGAAATATCCATGGTCCGCTCCGCCTCAGATGATGAATTTCTCTTTCAGTTTTTCGATGATGATGCGGGCGCCTTCGCGAGGTTCCACCTCGTAGACCTTGCCTGCGGACTTGGTGCCCTTGGTGTAGGACTTCTTCACCCGGGTGGGCGAGCCCTTCAGGCCGATCTGGGTGCGGTCCACATCGAGATCCTCCACGGTCCACACGGGGATCTCCTGGCGGAAGGCATCGAACACGCCGCCCACGGCCATGTAGCGGGGTTCGTTCATGTCCTTCAGCACCGTGATGAGGCAGGGCAACTGGGCCTTGATGCGGTGGTAGCCGTCCTCGAACATGCGCTTGACGAGGATGTGCCGCCCGGCCAGTTCCAGCTGGTTCACGTAGCTCACGTGGGGGATGGCCAGGTGCTCGGCGATCTGCGGGCCGACCTGGGCCGTATCGCCATCGATGGCCTGACGGCCGCAGATGATGAGGTCGAAGCCGAGCTTGCGCAGGGCCGAGGCCAGGGTGATGGAGGTGGCCCAGGTGTCGGCACCGCCGAAGCGTTTGTCCGATACCAGAATCGCCTCGTCAGCGCCCATGGCCAGGGCCTCCCGCAGGGCCAGCTCCGCCTGGGGCGGCCCCATGGTGAGCACCGTGACTGTCGCGCCCACCTGATCCTTCAGCATCAGGGCGGCCTCGAGCCCGCTCTTGTCATCGGGGTTGATGATGCTGGGAATGCCTTCGCGGATCAGGGTGCCCGTGGCGGGATCGATGCGGACTTCGGTGGTATCCGGCACCTGTTTCATGCAAACGACGATTTTCATCTTTCTGCCACCCATCAGCGGAGCATGTTTGCGGAAATGACCATCCGTTGGACTTCCGAAGTCCCTTCGTAGATCTCGGTGATCTTCGCGTCGCGCATCATGCGCTCCACGGGATACTCCCGCGTGTAGCCGTAGCCGCCGTGAAGCTGCACGGCCTTGGTTGTCACCTCCATGGCGGCCTCGGAGGCGAAGAGCTTGGCCATGGCGGCTTCCACGCTGTACGGCAGCTTGGCGTCCTTGTGGCTGGCGGCGCGATAGACCAGCAAGCGCGCGGCATCCGTGCGCGTCTGCATGTCCGCCAGCTGGAACTGGGAATTCTGGAAGGAGGCAATGGGCTTGCCGAACTGCTTGCGCTCCTTGGTGTAGGCCACGGTCTCATCGATGGCGCCCTGGGCCAGTCCCAGCGCCTGGGCCGCGATGCCGATGCGCCCGCCGTCCAGCGTCTTCATGGCGATGCCGAAGCCACCGCCCTCCTTGCCCAGGAGATTCTCCACGGGCACCTTCACGTTCTCGAAGATCAGCTCGCAGGTGGCCGAGCCGCGGATGCCCATCTTTTCTTCCTTCTTCCCCACGCGGAAGCCAGGCATCCCCTTTTCCAGGATGAAGGCCGAGATGCCCCGGGTGCCCTTGGCCTTGTCGGTCATGGCGAACACGATGTAGAGGTCCGCGTAGTCCGCATTGGTGATGAAGATCTTGCTGCCGTTCACCAGGTAGTGATCGCCCTGCAGCTCGGCGGTGGTCTGCTGTCCGGCGGCATCCGTGCCTGCGTTGGGCTCCGTGAGGGCGAAGGCGCCCAGCTGCTCGCCCTTGGCCAGGGGCACTAGGTATTTCTCTTTCTGCGCTTCGGTGCCGAATTCGTAGATGGGCGCGGCGCACAGCGAGGTATGGGCCGAGACGATCACGCCCGTGGTGCCGCAGACCTTCGAGAGCTCCTCCACGGCCATGGCGTAGGCGAGGTTGTCGCCGCCCTGACCCCCATAGGCCTTGGGAAAGGGGATGCCCATGAATCCGAACCGGGCCATCTTCCGCACGGTCGCGACGGGGAAGGCCTCCTTCTCATCGACCTCCTTGGCCAAGGGGCGCACTTCGGTGCGGGCGAAGGCCTGGTACATCTGCGCCAGGAGGCGGTGTTCACGATCAAGCTGAAAGTGCATTCTCAACCCCAGTGGCTTGCATGGTCGGCCAAGCGCCCTTGCGCTGCTTGACCTTGGGCACGACGCAGGTACCCACGGCCCGACAGACCACGATGGGCTCGACCAGCGCATCGGCGGCGGATTCGTTGATATCGCCTCGAGGCACGATCACCTTGCGCGCCTCGAAGACCATCTTCCGGGAGGAATTGCCGGTCTTGATGATCTCGCCGGAGGCCTCGATGTAGTCCCCGGCAAAAACCGGCGCCAGAAACTCCACCTGCTCGTAGGCCGCGAAAAGGCCCTCATCGCCATCGTGGCGAATGAGCAGCTCCGTGGCTACATCCCCGAAGAGTTGCAGCATCCGGGCCCCGTCCACGAGGTTGCCCCCGTAGTGGGCGTCGTGGGCGCTCATCCTGAGCCGGATCAGTGAACTGGAAGACGACATGAGATCCCCTCCGTTTTTTGGAACAGCTCCGCCAGGGCGGGTGAAGTGCGCCTTGAATCCAGATCCTTCGCAACTCCCTCACGAAGGCTATCGAGCCATTCGTCTCGATATAAAAGTATCGATTGGGTCCCCAAATCGGTCAACCCCATCGTTGCCAACTCCGTCACAGTTCGAGCCGATATTGCGCAATCTGTGCGGCTTCTGATCTGCTGAAGGTCATGGAAACCAAGACCGAATTCCGAGCGCATTTCCGGGCCTTGCGGGGCGGCGCCTCGGCGACAGACCGCGCCGCCTGGTCCGAACAAATTTGTGCCCGCATCGCGGCCTTCTGCCAGAGCCGCCGCATCCGACGCATTGGTGCCTTCTGGCCCCTGGGCTCGGAGATCGATCTTCGCCCGTTGATTCAGGGCCACCCGGACTGGGTGTTCGTGTTCCCGAGGGTCTCCTCCACGAATCCACCCCGGCTGATCTGGGGCCCCGAGCCACTGGAAAAGGGCATCTTCGGCCTCATGGAGCCCATCCACGCCCAGCATTTCCTCCCCCCGGTGCAGCTCCTGCTGGTGCCGGGCCTCGCCTTCGACACCCAGGGCTTCCGCCTGGGCTACGGCAAGGGCTTCTACGATGCGCTGCTGGGGCGGCTGTCCGAGGATGTGATCACCCTGGGCGTGGGTTTCAGCCTGCAGAAAACGCCGCGCCTGCCCATCTCGCCCCAGGATCTTCCGGTGCAAGGATTGATGACGGAGACAGGACTCGAGTGGTTCGTCAGCTCAGTTTGAGAATGCTGCTGCCATCCGGATAGTCCTCCACCGGCGCCTCGCGCATCTTCTGGAGCACTTGCATCAGGCCGCGGATGCGCTCGACCATCTCGCCAACCTTGCCGAGCTTGGGTTCGTCCGGGTATTTCCGCTCCAGCAGCTCCACCTGCATGGAGATGATGGCCAGCGGGTTGTTGATCTCGTGCTTGAGGGTGCCCGCCATCTGGCGGAAGGAATCCAGACGCTCGGCGATCAGAGCCTTGCGCTGCAGCTCGTCGTGCCCCTTCAGCACCTGCAGACGATGATGCAGGGTCTCCCAGCGGAAGCCCTCGGGCAGCCAGTCCGTGGCCCCCGCGGCCAGGAGCGTGGCAAAGAGATCCTCCGGCGCCCGCACCACCAGTATCGGCGCCGTGGCGAAGTTGGGATGACGGCGATAGGCCTGGATGCACTTGGCGACATCCTGCACCCCGAGGGCATCGATCACCAGGTAGCGGAAATGGGGCAGCGGCGGCAGCGGCGGATCCTCTTCCAAGGGGAAGATGGCCAGCTGGCCCGCTTCGGCCACGCTTTGGAAGAGGCCCATCAGTTCCATTTCCTCGGTGACGAGGCCAAGCAGGGGCAGAGGCGGTGCCTCGGGAACAGTGTCGATACCCCGGGGGAAGGTGATGGAAAGGCTCTGGTCCGACCAGCGCCACACAATGCCGGTGTTGAGCAGGCTCTGAAGAGTCCAAGAATCCGGCGCAGGGCCATGTGCGCCTGCGGGAAAGGCCAAACGCAGCACCCAATTGCCGCCTTCTTCCTGCCACCACCCTCGAACCGTCTGGGTTTCTCCCACTGCCATGAGCATGGGCTCCACCAGGCCCGCCACCGCCTGGGGAGCCAGGGTACCCGCCATCCAAATGGTGCCCGGGGGCACGGGGTCCAGGGCCAGCTCCGCCCCGCGGATCTTGACCAGGCTGCGCCAGGAGGGCTCGACGGCAGCCTGGAGCGCCTCCAGGCTGGAGGAGTACGAGGTCTCCCGGGGCATCTCCAGCAGTGATTCCTGCATGGCGGCCTCGACCAGGTAGCGCAGGCGGTCCACCTGATGGCCCAGGGATTCGGAGGTTTCACCGTGAAGCCTCTCGGCATAGCTCTGGAGCCACCGGAGAGAGGATTCCATAGCGGCGAGGATCTCCCCCGTGCGTGACATCACGCGCTCGTTGAGGGAACGCAGACGGAGAATCTCCCCCTGCAATTCCGCCTGTCCCAGGGCCTTCTGGGCCAGCTGGGCGTGGCGCAGGGCGACGGTCCCCTGGCGCACGAAGGCCTGCACTAGGGCCAGATCGAAGCGCTTGAAGGGGCGACCATCACTCATCCGGTCCAGGTAGATCAGGCCCTTGACCTCGCCCTCGATCTCCATGGGGGCGCAGATCAAGGCCCCCCGGTGCAGCTCCACCAGGCTGGCGCCGCCGAACCGCGGATCGGCCATGGGTGCATTGGAGAGCACGCCCGTGCGGTGCTCGACGGCGTAGCGGATGACCGAATGGGAGAGCCCGGTCCGATCCTGCACATCTCCAATCCGGTGCACAGTCTGCCAGTTGCCTTCACCATCCACCATGACCACGAAGCCCCGCTCGGCCGCCAGGAGTTTGATGGCCTCACCCAAGAGGCTCTTGATGAGCGCGGAGGAAGAGCTCTCCATCAGAAGGGCTTCCGTGGAGCGGTGCAGCAGTTCCAGACCCCGAACCAGGGTCAGGGCCTGGGAGGGTTCGGACTCGACTTCGGAGAAGAGATCACCCACCCCCTCGATGAAGAGAGCCGGATCGAGCCCCGGAAAGCCCTCGGTAAAGCGGATGCGCTGTTCCCCCAGCAGGATCTCATCACCATCAGTCAGGGGTCTGCCGGAGGGCGAATCGAGGGGAAGCCCATTCAGGCGGGTGCCATTCTTGGAGCCCAGATCCCGGAGCAACCAGGCCTCTCCGATGCGGGCAATCTCCGCGTGACGCCTGGAAACACTGGTCTCTGCGGGGAAGCTCAAGCCGCATTCCTGGGGCTCCCGCCCCAGCATGCAATCCCCTTCCAGGGCATGACGCTGAAGCAGTTCGCCCTGGAACCATGAAAGATAGGACACACGGCCTCCCTGAGAGGCTTATCGGACGATCTGGCCTAGGGTAAAGGGTAGGCGGTGGGTTTATTGCGGCTGGCGCGATAAACCAGGATCGTGTGCCCGATGGTCCAGACGTGCTGGAGCCCTTCCACCCTGCGGGTCAGGGCCTCTACGACGGTTTCCCGATCCTCAAAGGTGTTTTGATTGAGTTTCAGCTTCATGAGTTCGAGGCTCTCGATCATGGCGTCCAACTCCTGGGCCAAGGCATCGGTGACCCCTGCCTTGCCTATATGGACCGCAGGTTTCAGGACATGAGCCTGGGCCTTCAAGAATTGCCGCTGTTTGGGCGTGAGCATGCTGCCTCCGAACCCGCCATTGTCCCACGATGATGAGGGCGCTGTATCCTGCCTAGGAAACTCGTCCAAGTATTCGGGACTCCTTGAGAATACTTGGATGAGCGACTTGAGGTGCCCCATGAATATGCTCCGGTTCCTTTGCCTGGCCCTGGCGACCGTCCTGCTGTCCGCTGCCCCGCCTCAAACAATGCGGGTGGACTACTACCACACAGGCACAGCCACCACCGAGGTTTTCAGCGTGGATCGGATCGTGCAGGAGCCCCTGCCCTGGCCCGGAAACTCAGGCCAGAATTTGGACGACTCCAATCTCGGCAAGTACTACTTCGAGGTGGTGGATCGGGCCTCCAACAAGGTGATCTACTCCCGGGGCTTCTGCAGCATCTATGGCGAATGGGAAGGCACCGACGAAGCCAAGAAGCAGGCCCGCACCTTCTCCGAATCCCTGCGCTTTCCTGAACCCCCTGCCCCGGCGCAGATCAACCTGAAGAAGCGCGATGCCACCAATGCCTTCAAGGAAATCTGGTCTTTCACCCTGAACCCCAAGGACATGTCCATCGACCGCAGCCTGCCCCAGGCTCCCGGCAAGCTCATCCCGCTGCAGCAGAACGGGGATCCCACGGAGAAAGTCGATTTCCTGATCCTCGGGGATGGATACACCCAAGCCGAACAGCCCAAGTTCGAGAAGGACGCCCGGCGCCTCATGGCGCAGCTCTTTGCCACCTCGCCCTACAAGGAGCACCGCGCGAATTTCAATGTCTGGGGCCTCTGCCCCGCAGCTCGAGAATCCGGCATCGCGCGGCCCTCCACGGGCGTCCAGCGCCGCTCGCCCCTGGGCTGTACCTATGACGCCTTCGGCAGCGAACGCTATGTCCTCACCTTCGAGAACCGAGCCTTCCGGGATGTGGCCGCCTTCGCGCCTTATGAGTTCGTGGAGATCCTGGTGAACGGGCAGACCTACGGGGGTGGGGGGATTTTCGGGCTCTACGGCACCGTAGCCTCGGACAACGCCTTCAGCCCCTACATCTTTGTCCATGAATTCGGTCATCACTTCGCGGGCCTGGCCGACGAATACTACACCTCCGATGTGGCCTACGAAACCGGCAAGGAGCGCCTCGAGCCCTGGGAGCTCAATGCTACTGCCGACTTCAAGAACCCCAAGTGGAAGGCCCTGCTCACCCCCGGCATTCCCCTGCCCACTCCATGGAAGAAGCAGGTCTTCGAGAAGGCCAGCTACGCCTACCAGAAGGAGCGCCAAAAGATTCGCGCCGAGAATCGCCCGGAGCGAGAGATGGAGGCCCTCATGCTGCGCGTGAAGGCCAGCGAGAGCGAACTGCTAGGCACGGATCTCTGGTCTGGCAAAGTGGGTGCCTTCGAGGGCGCCGCCTACGAGGCCACGGGCTACTACCGCGCCCAGGAGGACTGCATCATGTTCTCCCGCAACGACGTACCCTTCTGTGCCGCCTGTCAGGGAGCCATCGCGCGGGTGATTCGGATGTACAGCCGCTGATCAGACCACTCCCGTGAGCCGTTCCCGCCGCAAGTGCAGGATGCGATCCCGCAGCGCGGCGGCCTCCTCGAACTCCATGCGGCTGGCGAGGGTTTGCATCTTCTTCTCCAGCTTGGCGACCTCCTTCTCGAATCCTGCGTCATCCAGGTAGAGGATGGGTTCTTCGGCGGCCTGGTCCTTGGGGACGCCGACGAACTCGCGTGCCAGGGCCTCGCCCAGCACATCGTCGATATTCTTGCGGATGGTTTCCGGCGTGATCCCGTGGGCAGCGTTGTGGTCCAGCTGTTTCTGGCGGCGGCGGCTGGTCTCGCCGATGGCGGCCTCCATGGACCCGGTCATGCGATCGGCGTAAAGAATAGCCCTTCCGTTCACATTGCGGGCCGCGCGGCCAATGGTCTGGATCAGGCTTCGGGTGTTGCGGAGGAAGCCCTCCTTATCCGCATCCAGGATGGCGATGAGGCTCACCTCCGGCAGGTCCAGTCCCTCCCGCAGCAGGTTGATGCCGATGAGCACGTCGAAGACACCCCGCCGAAGCCCCTTCAGCAGCTCCACCCGCTCCAGGGTGTCGATCTCGCTGTGGAGGTACTCGGCCTTCACGCCCACCTCGCGGTAGTAATGGGTAAGCTGCTCCGCAAGTTTCTTGGTGAGGACGGTGACGAGCACTCGCTCATCCCTGGCCACCACCTTGCGAATCTCCTCCAGCAGGTCGTCCACCTGGGTGCCCACGGGACGTACCTCGATCTGTGGGTCCACAAGGCCTGTGGGCCGCACCACCTGTTCCACGATGACCCCACCGCTCTGCTGCAGTTCATAGTCCCCCGGTGTGGCGCTCACGAAGACCACCTGGTTCACCCGGCTCTCGAATTCCTCGAACTTGAGGGGGCGATTGTCCAGGGCGGCCGGCAGCCGGAACCCGAAGTCCACCAGCGTCGTCTTGCGGCTGCGGTCGCCGTTGTACATGCCGTGGAGCTGGCCTGTGGCCACGTGGCTCTCGTCCATGAAGAGCACGAAATCCTCGGGGAAGTAGTCCAGCAGCGTGTGCGGTGGCTCGCCCGGGGCCCGCCCGTCCAGGAATCGGCTGTAGTTCTCGATGCCGGAGCAGTAGCCCATCTCCTTCATCATCTCGATGTCATAGATGGTGCGCTGGTGCAGGCGCTGGAGCTCCACGATCTTCCCCTCGGCCCGGAAGTGTTCCTCCCGAGCTTCGAGTTCCAGTTTGATCTCGCGGATGGCCTTCTCCAGCTTGTCCTCGGGAGTCACGTAGTGGCTCTTGGGCCAAATCGTGAGCTCGTCCAGTTGCTCCAACATTACGCCCCGCAGGGGGTCGATCTTCGAGAGGCGCTCGATCTCATCGCCGAAGAGTTCGACGCGATAGGCCACATCCTCGTAGGCGGGGTAGATCTCCACCACATCGCCCCGCACCCGGAATACGCCGGGCTCGAAGGCCACCTGGTTGCGAGCGTACTGGATGGCCACCAGATCCCGCAGCAGCATGGCCCGGTCCCGGGTTCCCCCCACCCTCAGCGTGACCGAAAGATTCAGGTAGCTGGTGGGATCGCCCAGGCCGTAGATACAGCTCACCGAGGCCACCACGATGGTGTCCCGGCGCTCCAGTAAGCAGCGGGTGGCGGAGAGGCGGAGCTTCTCCAGCTCTTCATTGATCGATGCATCCTTCTCGATGAAGAGATCCCGCTCGGGAACATAGGCCTCGGGCTGGTAGTAGTCGTAGTAGCTGACGAAGTACTCGACCGCATTCTCGGGGAAGAACTGCTTGAACTCGCTGAAGAGCTGGGCTGCCAGGGTCTTGTTTGGCGCAAAGATCAGTGCCGGTCGGTTGATCCGGGCGATGGTGCTCGCGATGGTGTAGGTCTTGCCGCTGCCGGTGACTCCCAGGAGAGCCTGGCAGCGCTCACCGCTCTCAATGCCCGCCACCAGTTGGGCGATGGCTTCGGGCTGGTCCCCGGCGGGAGAATAGGGTGCTACGAGTTTGAAGTGCGCGGCCTTGGGCATGGGAACCATTGTCCCAGGCTTGAATGGGTCAGCGAAATAAAACCGAAGGTATTCTTCAGAAAGTGATCACCAAGCTGGTGGTGAACACGGTGTCGGTCTTCTTGGCGGAGATCGACACACTCCCGAGACTCACGGGAGGCAGCGCGGTGGTGAACACTTCCACGGGAATGAGGTTCGGCTTGTTCTTGTAGACCACGTCATAACCGACTTTCAGAGCCAGGGACTTGTTGATGGCAACGCTGAAGCCTTGGCGCAGCACCCCCTGGTAGTCCTGACTGTCGGAGAGATTGTCGGTAATGGCCAGGTCCATGGTGTAGAGGCTGTTGGCGCCGACCTTCTGGCTGAGCTGGGAGGTGAAGTTCACTGTGCCGTAGTTGCTCTTGAAACCCGCTGGCTCGACCAGGGGCTGTTCGTGGGTGTAGCCGACGCCCAAGTCCGTGCGGAATTTGGTGCGATCCAGATCAGCCCAGATGCGGCCAACGCCTGCGGTGGCGATGTATTTGTTATCCAGTCCCGCCGGTCTGTTCTTCTCCCAGCCCGCCCCGCCGTACCAGTACCAGCGGTCATGGTCCTTCAGGCGATGATCGAAGCGCCCGTTCAGACCATAAGCCTCGGCGGTAGTGGTGGAGGTGCGGCTCTCCGCCAGTCCGTAGTCGTCCAGTGACGTGCCAGTGGCGGAGCGCGTCACCACGGTCGTATTGACGCGGATGGCCGTGGCCTTCAGAGAGAAGGTCGACCGCTCCCATGTGTAGAGCTAGGCGTTCCCGAAGCCCACGGTCTGCCCCTGGGCATTGCCGCTGGTGACCACGCCGGACAGGGTGGTCACGTTGCTCCAGGCCCTAGGCGCGGGCTTCGGGACTTCGGACGCGGGAGTCTGGGCGACCAGGGACAGGCCAATCAGGGACAGGAGAAGGGGCTTCATGACGCCTCCGGAAGGACAGGTTTCGCCCAGAATAACGATAAGCGCCGGTGGTTGGCCATCGGCGCTTATCGTTCACTTCAGAGCCGCGTTCAGATCCGGCGCAGGATCACGCAGGCGTTGGTGCCACCGAACCCGAAGTTGTTGTTCAGGATGTACTCGGCGTCAAAGCTACCGATCTTGTTGGCCGTCACGTCCAGGTTGCAATCCGGATCCTGGTTTTCCACGTTGATGGTTCCCGGAATCTTGCCCGTCTTGGCGACCATGGCGCAGACGATGGTCTCGAGACCACCTGCTGCCCCCAGCAGATGCCCGTGCATGGACTTGGTGGAGGAGACCTTGACCTGCTCCGCCGCTGCTCCAAAGGCCTTCCGAATCGCGAGGCACTCGATGCGGTCCCCCGCAGGCGTGGAGGTACCGTGCGCGTTGACGTAGCCGATCTGCTCGGGCCGAACGCCCGCATCCTTGATGGCGGCCATCATCACGCGGCTGGGGCCATCCCCATCCTCGCTGGGGCTGGTCATGTGGTAGGCGTCGCCCGACATGCCATAGCCCACGACCTCGGCATGGATCTTGGCGCCGCGAGCCTTCGCCATCTCGTATTCCTCGAGCACCACGATGCCCGCGCCCTCGGCCATGACGAAGCCGTCGCGGTCCTTGTCGAAGGGGCGACTGGCTTTCTCAGGGGCATCGTTCCGGGTGGAGAGGGCACGCATGGCCGCGAAGCCGCCCACGCCCAGTTCGTTGACCACGGAATCGGAACCACCCGCCACCATTCGGTCGGCGTAGCCGTGCATGATGAGGCGCGTTGCATCCCCAATGGAGTGCGTGCCCGTGGCACAGGCCGTGGCCACGGCGCTGTTGGGGCCCTGGAGACCGTACTTGATGCTGACGTTGCCGCCCGCCAGGTTGATGATCAGGCTGGGAATGAAGAAGGGGCTCGTACGACGGGGGCCGCGGTAGCCATTGGCTTCCTGCCAGATGGTCCCCAGGCCGCCGATACCGGAGCCGATGCACACGCCGAACATCTCGCGCTCGGCCTTGGTTAGCTCGTACTCGGCCAATCCGGCATCGATCATGGCCTCATGGGTGGCCGCCATGGCGAACTGGATGAAGACATCCATCTTCTTCTGTTCTTTCTTGTCGATGAACAGATCCGGGTTGAACCCCTTGACCTGACCGCCGATCTTGCAGGCGAAGTCAGTGGTGTCGAAGCGGTCGATCAGACCGATGCCGCTCCTGCCCGCGAGCAGACTATCCCAGGTTTCGGACACCGTGTTGCCACACGGATTGACCGTGCCCATGCCCGTAATGACCACGCGTCGACGCTGCATGGAAGTCATATCTTCACCTCGCTTCAGAACCAAATTGCCATGAATAGGCCACCGGCCGGACAGCCTTCAACTCGGCTGCCCGGCTCGGAAGTCGATGCTCAGGCAGGAAAGCCGCATGAGCCGGGATTTCCCGACCCCGAATGATCGCGGCCTGCCGATCAGGCCTTGGAGTTCTTCTCGATGTAGCCGATGGCATCGCCAACGGTCCGGATCTTCTCCTGCTCGCTCTCGGGGATCTCCAGGCCGAAAGCCTCCTCGATCGCCATGATGATCTCGACGGTGTCCAGACTGTCGGCACCCAGGTCATCCACGAAGTGACTGCTCTCGTTGATGGAATCCTCGGGCTTCGCCAGCTGCTCGGCGATGATGGCGATAACCTTTTTGCGAATCTCAGCCATGGGCTCTCCTTGAAACTTTGCGAGGCTATCATAGCCCGCCGGGAATGCCAAGCATCCCTTCTGGACAGGGAGCCTCTGGCGGTGCGGTTGAGGCCCATTTTTTCCTCGCAGATGCCCGTGTTTGGTTGATTTCTTTCCCGGCATTCCCTGTTTTCTTGCCCTCCCCGCAGTCCGAGCACTTTCTTTCCCGCGCCGAGAAAAGAACCCCATGCCCCAGCCTTTCGAAAACGTCCCCTTCGCCGCATCCGAATCACCTGCCTGGACTCGCTGCCTCAGGGAATTCGAGACCCACCTCGCGGTGGAGCGAGGGCTCTCCCAAAACACCACGGCCGGTTATCGCTCTGATCTGCGCCTCGTCGCGGCCTGGGCCACGGAACGTGATCTCGGCCCCACAAATTTGGATCGCGAGGACATCACGGCCTTCCTGGTGGCTCAGCACGCCGAGGGCAAGGCCGCCCGCAGTATCGCCCGCCTTTCCTCCGCCCTCCGCCAGTTCCTGGGCTTCCTTCGCATGGAGGGTGAGGGCTCCGCAGGCCCCGAAGCCGTCGTGCGTCCCCCTCGCCCCCCGCGCATCCTTCCCAAGACCCTCACGGAAGGTCAGATCGAGGCCCTGCTGGCCGCCCCCGATGTGGCGACTCCCCTGGGCGTGAGGGACCGCGCCTGGATGGAACTACTCTACGCCTCGGGCCTGCGGGTATCGGAATTGGCCCTGATTCCAGCGCTTTCCGTATTCCTGGACGAAGGGTTTCTCAAGGTCCTGGGCAAGGGTCGCAAGGAACGCCTGATTCCATTCGGAGAGGGGGCCGAACACTGGATCCGTGCCTGGCTCACCCATCGTTCTGGCTTCAAACCCCACACCGATGCCCTTTTCGTGGGACGGGGCGGTGAGCCCCTCACCCGCCAGCATCTCTGGCGGCTCCTGAAGGGCTACGCCGTGAAGGCCGGCATCCGCCGCGAATCCGTGAGCCCCCATGTGCTGCGCCATGCCTTCGCCACCCACCTCCTGGATCACGGAGCCGATCTGCGGGCCGTCCAGGCCATGCTCGGGCATGCCGACATCAGCACCACCCAGATCTACACCCACGTCCATCAGGCCCGCCTGAGATCTCTCTACGATCGTATGCATCCCCGCAGCAGGGAACCGTCCTGATAAGGAATTGCGTTCTATCGGCAAGAATGCGGAGTGACTACCCGACGCGAATGATCCACCACCAAGCACCCCAAGGACACCAAGATTCACCAAGGGCGCCGACACCTGGTCGTCTGGGCCCGCAGGGCGGGCCTGCGCTGCCACGCCAGCACATCGTGAGGGCAGACGGGGGCTTGCGCACCGAGGCGCTCTTCCACGTCTACCCCCACGACCAAGGACGACCGAAGGACTGTTGGCGCGCCATCTTTCTTGGCGCCCTTGGCGCAGCCGCGAAGCAGCCTTGGTGGTGGATCAGTTTTATTGAACGCCAATCTGTATGAATCAGCGGACGCGCACCTGAGCTGCGATGGCCCGCACATGGCCCTCGGCATCGTTGAAGTTCCGGACCTGCTGGTAGTCCGGGGATTTCTGGAACATCCGGCTCATGGATTCGCCCTGGCCGAGACCCGTTTCGCAGACCACCCAGCCCCCGGGCCGCACGAAGCGCGGAGCTTCCTTCACCAGGCGCGCCAGGAGTTTGATGCCCAGCGGGCCTCCGTCGAAGGCTGCCCGCGGCTCGAAGTCGACGATCTCATGGGCCATGGTTTCCACTCGAGCCGAGGAGATGTAGGGAGGATTGCAGGTGAGCAGATCCACGGCCCCCAGAAATTCCTCTGTCTCAAAGGACGCCAGGAAATCTCCGATCCGGTAGCTTGCCCGATCCGCGAGCCCCAGGAACTGGGCGTTGCGCTCGGCCAATCGAACCGCATCTGCAGAGATGTCGCTGCCAAAGATCCGGCAGGCAGGAACACAGATGGCCAGGGCCAACCCCATGTTTCCCGAACCCGAACAAAGATCCACCACCCGGGCCGACCCCTTCTCGGCCACTAGCGCCTTGAGGATCTCCAGGGCCGCATAGCCCAGGATCTCCGATTCCTTGCGGGGAATCATGGCCTCAGGACTGGACAGGAATTCGATCCCCATGAAGGTCTGCCGACCGATCAAGTAGGAGAGGGGCTCGCCCACCAGCCGCCGATCCAGGAGGGCCCTCAACCGCGCTACGCTCGACTCGTCCACCGTAGCAGCGGAGCCATCCCGCGCAGGGAGGCCCGCCAAAACCCAGAGCGCCTCCAGAGTGCTCTCGGGGGTTTCATCGGGCTTGTCAGCCAATCCCCGCCAGGAGTCCCGGAGCCGGGCCATCAGTTCGCGGTGCAGTTTCATGGGATCCATGACGGTATTTTACATACGCATGCAAGGAGTCATTCGCAAATCCTGCGTAGGAATGTTGCGGTAAACGAGGGTTGACTATTCGTGTTTTTTTCGCTATTTTTGGATCCCTTGAAGAGGTGTCCGGTGCTGGCGATGTGGGTTCCCGAACTGCCCTTCCAATTGGCCTGCAGGCGGGAGGGCGGGCTGGAGGGGCGGCCTCTGGCCTTCCTGAATCCCGAACAGCCCCGCACGCCCACCCTCTGGTTCGTGAACCGGCTGGCGAAGGCCGAGGGCCTGAAGGCTGGGGACCCCATGGACCAGGCCCTGCGGCGCCTGCCGGGCCTGCGGGTGCTGGACCCCGCGCCCCAGACCTGGTGGGAGGCCCACGCCAGCATGGCGGATTTCCTGGTGCGCTGGACGCCCCAGGGGCAGTTGGGCCGCATGGGGGAGGCCCTGGTGGAACTGCACGGCACCGAGGGGCTCTACGGCCCCGCCCGGGATGCGGCATGGCGCATCCGCCGGGAACTCCAGGGGGTCCACGGGTGGCTGAGCCATGGCGGACTCTCGGAAAGCGCCACGGCGGCCCAGCTAGCTGCCCACCAGGAACACGAGCTGGAGCTGGTACCCCAGGGGGCCGAGGCAGGCTTCCTGGCGCCCCAACCCCTGAAGAGCCTCACGGACCTGGCTCCCCGTCTCCAGACCCGCTTTCGCCGCCTGGGCCTGCTCTCCTTCGGGGATGCCCAACCCTTGCCCCTCACGACCTGGCAGGAACTGGTCCCGGCCCCCCTGGCGCCCAAGCTCCGCGCCCAGGCCCGAGGCGAGGACCACGTCAAGCTGCCCCTCCTCACCGAGCGCCCCGGAAGCTCCCGCCACAGCTGGCGCCTAGAGCCCCCGCGCCTGCCCGAAGAAGTCGAGCTGGCGGCCTGGACCCTGAACCGCCTCTGGTCCGATCCCCGCAGCCCCCGCAGCCTCTCCCTGCGCTGGTGGGACGTGGACGGCGAGCCCCATTTCTGGAAGGCTCCAGAAACGGCCTTGGTCGCGCCCCCCCTGGATGTGGCCCGCACCCTGGAAGCCGCCTTCCGCAAGGACGCCACCCGCCGCATCCTGGTGCGCCAGATGGAACTGCGCATCGCCTGGGGCCTGGGCCGCCCCCGCAGCCTCTTCCTGGAACCCCGGATCACCAAGCTGGACCGCCTCGAGCCCGCCCTGGCGAGCCTGCGCAAACGCTATCCCGAGAGCCCCGTGCTCCCAGGGTGGGTGGCAGCGGTATGAGCCGAAAGAAGATGCACCACGGAGACACAGAGCACACGAAGAGAAGCATTACAGGCAGGGGCGAATTCAAACCAACATCGGTCTGACTCAGCCACAAAGGGAAAAGCCTTTTGAAACCACGAATGAACGCGAATGGGCGCGAATGCCCCAATCCAGGCCCGCCTGGGCCTGCGGCCCCCAGTCGCGCGTGCGCGGCTGGCCTTTCAATCGGCGAATCGCCCGGCCTTCGATGGCTGGGCAAGACGCCGATTGAAAGGAGGCGGGACGGCGGTTGTAGGCCATTCGCGCGCCCGCAAGGGCGTATTCGCGAAATTCGCGGTTCAGTCTTTTTGGCGGAGTTTGGCCGATAACCAGGCGCTGTTTTTCTTGTGTTTTTTCTCCGTGTTCTCCTGTTCTCCGTGGTGAATATTTTGTTTTTTAGCCTTTGACGAACCCTTAAATGTTCACCCTCGGCATCTCTGATTTTTCCCTTGGCGAGGGCATCTACCCTGCCGAGGTGCTGCTGCGCCTGGCCCGCACCCTGGGCTACCGGGATCTCGTGCTCTGGGATCGCAGCCTCGCTGGTTACCCGAAACTGCGGGAGAAACTGGAATGGCCTCGCAAGGCTCGAGAATTGGCTGGAGAACCGCCGGACCCCACGGACGACTTCCGCATCCACCTCGGTTGCCGCTTTGCCTGGCACGGCCACGACTACGGCGCCCTGCCCTTCACGGATGGGGGCTACGCCGCCCTGAACAAACTGCTCACGGACCAGGCCCACGGCCGGGGCGATGGCGAGCCGCCCCGGGACTGCGTACTGCTGGCCGAGAGCCCGGCGGGTCAGGAGCTTCTGCTGAGGGAAGGCCTCCAGGCGACCCTCCTGGCCCATCCGCGCCAGGCCCAGGAGAGCCGCCGCGCCCTGGAGCGGGGCCTTCCCGTGGCGGCCCCCCAGGTGCTGCGCTTCCGTACGGCCGCAGGGCTGGAGCTGCACCGCCTCAAAGGCGCCATCCACACCCAGAGCACCGTGGCCCGCGCCGAGCCCATGTGGGATGGCCGGGATGGGGCCGTATCCAGGTCGGCCTGGGAAGGCCGCTTCCCCGCAGGCGAACCGGCAGTGGCGCGCGAGACCGCCGCCATCCTGGAGCGGGTCGCCGCCTGGTCGCTCCACTGGGGGAAATGGGTGGAGACGGGCCCCTTGGGGCTTGAGGGTCAGGATCTGGATGCCATCCTCCGGGAGCGGGTGTGGGCGGGCATCCGAAAGCGCTTCAGCACACTCACCGGCGAACTGGAGAGCCGGATGGAGAAGGAACTGGACTTCATCCGCGAGAAGCACTTCGCGGGGTATTTCCTGCTGGTGCAGGACCTCGTGCGCCCCGGCGGTTCCAGGCGCACCTGCGGGCGCGGCAGCGGGGCGGCCTCCCTGGTGAGCTATGCGCTGGAACTCAGCAATGTGGACCCCGTGGCCACGAACCTGATGTTCGAGCGTTTCCTCACCAAGGAGCGCACCGATCCGCCGGACATGGATATCGACTTCGCCTGGGACGAGCGCAACGAGGTCATCCAGAGAGCCTTCGAGCGCTACGGACGGGACCGGGTGGCCATGGTCTCCAACCATGTCTACTACAAGCCCCGGGCCGCCCTGCGGGCCGTGGCCATGGCCTTCGGGCGGCCGGAAACCGAGCTGAAGCAACTGGCCCGCTACGTGCGCCACTGGGACGGCGGCCTGGAACGCGCGGCCCAGAATCCCGCCTGGGACGAGGTGCTGCGCTGGTCCACGGCCCTCACGGGCCACTTCTGCCAGTTCTCCGTGCATCCCGGCGGCACGGTCATCGCGCCGGGGCCGCTCTGGCAGCACGCCGCCTTCCAGCCCGCCCCCGCCAAGGAGGGCGTCTCCATCACCCAGTGGGACAAGGATGGCGTGGAGAACTACGGTCTGGTGAAGATCGATCTGCTGGGCAACCGCAGCCTCGCGGTGATCCGGGATGCCTACGAGGTGCTGGGGGACCGCGTGGCCAAGGAGCCCGGCACCCATGCCCGCCAGGATCTTCCCACCCAGCAACTCCTGGCCGCGGGCGACAGCATCGGCGTCTTCTACGTGGAGAGCCCCGCCACGCGCCAGCTCCAGCAGCGCGTCCACAAGGGCGATTTCGAAACCCTGGTGATCCACTCCAGCCTCATCCGCCCGGCGGCCTCCCGCTGGATCGATCGCTACGTGAAGCGTGTTCGGAAGGAGGAGGCCTTCCAGCCTTCCGATCCCGTCTTCGCACGACTGCTCTCCGAGAGCTTCGGCGTGCTGGTGTACCAGGAGGATGTCATCACGGTCTGCGTCGAACTGGCGGGCTGGAGCCACTTCGAGGCCGATCAGCTCCGCAAGCTCCTGGGCAAGAACGACTGCGAAACCAAACTGCCCATCTTCGAGGGGCGCTTCCGCCATGGCTGCACCGCCAGGGGCGTCCGGCAGACCGTGGTGGACGAGGCCTGGGACATGATCCGCACCTTCCAGGGCTATTCCTTCTGCAAGCCCCACTCGGCCAGCTACGCCCAGGTGAGCTTCGAGAGCGCCTGGATCAAGACCCATCACCCGGCGGTATTCTTCGCCTCCGTCATCACCAACCAGGGCGGCTTCTACCCGGCCATCGCCTACCTCGGCGATGCCCGTCGCCACCGCCTCGTGGTGCGTGGGCCCGATGCCAATGTCTCGCAGCGGCACTACACCGCCGAGGGAGAGCAGGGGCTGCGAGTGGGCCTCATGCAGGTGGGCGGCGTCCCCATCAAAGAAACCGAGAGCCTGGTGGCCGAGCGCGAACGGAACGGCCCCTTCGCGGATCTGGATGATCTGCTGGATCGCGTCAAGCTCAGCCTGCCTGCGGTCGAGGCCCTCTGCGCCGCAGGGGCCTTCGACCGCTGGGCCCCGGACGGCGACCGCACCCGCCTGCTGTGGACGCGGCTCGGCGGCATTCCTCCTGGCGTGCGACCCCGCCCCACGGACCCCTTCGATCGGGCGGATCTGGAGATGGAAACCATGGGCATCACGCTGGAGATCCACCCGGCGGCCCTCAAGCGGTACCGCCACGGGGGCGGCCCCCAGCGGGTGGTCGATGTCCAGAAACCCGGACGCTCTCTGCGGTTCTGGGCCCTGGTGGTGGCCGAGAAGGTTGTTCCCACGGAAAAGGGCGACCGCATGCAGTTCGTCACCCTGGAGGACGAGACGGGGCTGGCGGAAGCCGTCGCCTTCCCCCAGGCCTTCCGCAAGCGCGGTCGTCCCTACCAGGTGGGCGAGATTCTCCCCCTGCAAGGGCGGAGCGTCAGGCAGGACGACTTGCCCATTCTCGAACTGGCCTGAACGGCACCCACCCTACCCCCTTTTGCCGATTGTCCCCGCGCCGCAAAGGCCCGATCTTGTGTCGGGTTCTCTCACGCAGGAGGTCTCATGGCGACGGGGAATTTGAAAACCTACCTGAACAACCAGGGGGTGGAGTTCACCACCATCAATCACCCCACGGCTTATACAGCCATGGAGGTGGCCCAGTCGGCCCGAATCAGGGGCAAGGACATGGCCAAATCCGTGGTCATCAGGGTCGATGGAAGGCTGGCCATGGCCGTGCTGCCGGCCACCCAGCGGGTACACGTCCGGCGTCTGCGGAAGGCCACCGGCGCCACCCGGGTGGAAATTGCCCGTGAGCATGATTTTGAAGGGGATTTCCCGGACTGCGAGCTGGGCGCCATGCCCCCCTTCGGAAACCTCTACGGCATGGAAGTCTACGTCGACCCCCACCTGGCGGAGGATGACGAGATCGCCTTCAACGCGGGCTCCCACACGGAACTGGTGAAGGTCCACTACCGCGATTTCGAAAGGTTGGCCAACCCGAAGTCCCTTCCGATGTAGGGGACGAGGTCGCGCCTCAGTCGTGCAAGCCAGCGTCGGGCCGCCGGAGGCCTTCCAGCTTCCGGCGCTTGGCTTCTTCTTCCTCGGCCTGGGAGGCAAATTCCTGCCTCCCGAGGGGCCAGGCGTCGTACCAGCGCTCCGAGCGGATCCACTCGGGCCGATAGCGGTCCGGCTGCTCGGGGCGCTCCAAAGGGTAACCGACGGGGACCAGGGCGAAGGGTTCCACATCCTCGGGCAGATGCACCACCTTCGACAGAATGGCCATACGGTCCCGCCGGGGGTAGAGCCCCACCCAGAGGGAGCCGAGGCCCTGCATGTGGGCAGCGAGCATTAGGTTTTCGGTGGCCGCCGCGCAATCCACGGCCCAGAAATCGGGATGGGGCAGATCCCGGGTTGCGGCGCAGACCAGGATGGCCAGAGGGCAAGAGTCCACGGCGGAAGCGTAGGGGTGATCCTCGGAGATCCCCCGCAGGGCCGCCCGGTCCTGGATCAGCACGAAGCGCCAGGGCTGCTGGTTGCCCGCCGAAGGCGCATGCATGGCAGCCTCAACAACGGATCGAATGATCTCGGGCTCTACAGGCTCTGGGCGAAACAGCCGGATACTCCTGCGGGTCAGGAGTGCTTTCATTCCATCCATGGGGCCTCCAGAAATCAGCAGGGAAGTTGCACGGGAATCGTAGCAGGTGGAACGCGAGGGCGGGTTATTCCCTCCCATGACTCCAGGGCTCGAACCAGTGTTCCGAGCGGATCCATTCCGCATGGTAGCGTTCTGGCTTTCCGGGTCTTTCCGCAGGGTACCCAAGGGGGACCAGGGCGAAGGGTTCCACCATCTCGGGAAGCTGGACCAGACGCCTCGCCAACTCCATACGATCTGGGCGGGGATGGAGCCCGATCCATACAGAGCCCAGTCCCAGTGCATGAGCCGTGAGCATGAGATTCTGGGTCGCAGCGGCGCAATCATCGGCCCAGAAATCAGGATGAGGAAGTTCCCGGGTGGCGCCGCAGACCAGGATCGCGAGCGGAGCCTGCTCCAGCACGCCCGCGTAGGGGTGCTCCTGGGCGATGGCCTGGAGCGTCGGGCGATCCTGAAGCACCACGAAACGCCAGGGTTGCTGGTTGCCCGCGGAGGCCGCATGCATGGCCCCTTCGAGAACGGTGCGGATGGCATCAGGATCCACGGGCTCTGGGCGAAAGGCCCGGATGCTCCGGCGGGTGAAGATGGCGTTCAAGGCATCCATGAATTCCTCCAAAGGCTTTGTTCGAGGCTGGCGCCGTTTTGTGACAGGCTGGGCCGACGTCTGACAGGAACCTCAACCTCAGCATCCAACCTCTCGGGGGCTCGCATGGAAGGGCTCATGAACGATCTGACGGGAAAACGCATCATCATCGCGGGCGGTACGGGGCTGGTGGGAACCCACCTCACCCAGGCCCTCCGCGAATCGGGCGCCGAGGTTCAGGTGCTGAGCCGGAAAGCCAACGGCCCGGGAACCTATGCCTGGGAGGCCCTGCCCGAGCTCCTGGAGGGCAGCCACGCCATCATCAACCTGGCGGGGGCAGGCATCGCCGATGAGCGGTGGAATCCCGCCCGCAAGGAAGTGCTGCGGCAGAGTCGACTCGTACCCACCGAGCGCATCCTGAAGGCCCTCGCGTCCTGCACTGCATGCCCCAGCGTGCTCGTGAACGCCAGCGCCGTGGGCATCTACGGCTATCAGCGTGCGGAGCTCCTGGACGAAAGCCAGCCACCGGGAGAGGGCTTTCTGGCGGAGCTTTGTCGGGATTGGGAAGCCGCCGCTGATCGGGCCGGAGACCTGGGCTTGCGGGTCGTCAAGCTGCGCATCGGTGTAATACTGGCCCGAGACGGCGGCGCCCTGCCTCGGATCGCCCAGCCCGTCAGACTTTTCGCGGGCGCCATCCTAGGTTCGGGGCGTCAGGGCTTCAGCTGGATCCACATCGAGGACCTGGTGCGCCTGATCCTGGAAGCCCTGAGGAATCCAGCCTTCGAAGGCGCCTTCAACGCCACCGCGCCCCTGCCCTGCACCCATGGGGCCTTCACGCGGCTGCTCGCCCAGCGGCTCCACCGGCCCATCTGGCCCGTGCCGACCCTTGTCACACGCGCCGCCTTGAAACTGCTGGTGGGAGAGATGGCGGAGCCCATGTTGCTGGGCGGCGTGTTCGCAAGCCCATGCAAGGCCCTGGAACGGGGCTTCACCTTCCGCTTTCCCAATGCCGAAAAGGCCCTGGAGGATCTGCTCTGATGCGCGAAGAAATTTTTGTGGCTCACCAGGATGTGCCCGCACCTCGGCCCGAAGTCTTCGCCTTCTTCAGCGATCCCGCCAACCTCCAGCGCCTGACACCGCCCTGGCTGAGCTTCCGGATCATCACTCCCGAGCCTCTGCCCCGAGGCGAAGGCGCCCTCTTCGAATATCGCCTGCGGGTGCGCGGCCTATCCCTTCGCTGGCGCACCCTCATCGAGGAATGGCGCGAGAGCGAACGATTCGTGGACCGCCAGGTGCTCGGCCCCTACGCCCTGTGGCATCACACGCACATCTTCGAAGAACTGCCGGGAGGCGGCACGCGCATCATTGACCGAGTCCGCTACCGCGCACCCTTCGGCATCCTGGGACGGCTGGTCACGGCCCTGGTGCTCCGGCGCGATGTAGAGGGGATCTTCGCCTATCGGCAAACCGTGATCGCCGAACTGTTTAGGGCCCCGTCGGGGCAATAGCCTCAGACCAGCTCCGCCCCCAGGAAATGGGGCCCGGCGTGGGTGATGCGGGCGCGGGTCAGGCTGCCGAAGGGCAGTTGCCGCCCCTCGCCCACCCTCAAATGGACGTTCTGCCACTGGCCCGTACGGGCCATCCAGTGGCCGTGGTCCGCGGGGCCTTGACTCTCGATGCGCACATCCACTTCCTGCCCCAGCCAGCGCCGATGGCTCTCGAGGGTCAGCTCCGTCTGGCGTTTTTGCAGGCGGGTCAGCCGCGCCAGCTTCACCGAGGCCGGGATATCGTCCTTCAGGCGCAGGGCAGGCGTGCCGGGGCGCGGGCTGTAGAGGAAGCTGAAGGAGGTGTCGTACTTCACCGCCTCCAGTGCCTGCATGGTGGCCTCGAAATCCTCCTCGGTTTCGCCCGGAAACCCCACGATGAAATCCGTGGAAATGGCAAAGCGCGCGCGCCCCTCCCCCAAATAGCCCAGCCGCTCCAGGTACTGCTCCACCGTGTATTCCCGCAGCATGCGGCGCAGCACGGCATTGCTGCCGCTCTGCAAGGGGAGATGAAGGAAGGGCGCCACCTTGGGATTGGTGACCAGCACCCGGGCCAACTCCGGAGTGAAGTTCATGGGATGGCTGGTGGTGAAGCGGATCCATTCGACTCCATCCACCTCGGCCACCCGCTCCAGGAGTTCGGCAAAACTGCTGCCGCCGTGGTAGCTGTTCACGTTCTGTCCCAGCAGCTCGATCTCGCGGAAACCCCGCTCCACCATCAGGCGTACTTCCGCCAGGATATCGGCCACGGGACGACTGCGCTCGGCCCCGCGGGTATTGGGCACCACGCAGTAGGTGCAGGCGTGGTTGCAGCCCTCCATGATCGTCACCAGGGCCTTGGCCGTACTGCGCCGCTGGGTCACTTCCGGGGGAAAGAGGTGGTTGTCCGGGTATTCCTCGGTATCGATGGCACGCCCCTGGCCGGATTGGGCCTCCCGGACGAGCCTCGGCAACTGCTGGAGGGCCATGGTGCCCAGCACGAAATCGATGTGGGGCGCTCGCTTGAAGAGGGCTTCCTTTTCCTGCTGGGCCAGACAGCCCACCACGCCCACGAGCAGGGGGCGCTGTTCCTTGATCTCCCGCAAGCGCCCCAGTTCCGTGTGGACCTTGTGGACCGCCTTCTCACGGATGGAGCAGGTGTTCAGCAGCACCAGCTCGGCCTCCTCCACGGAAGCCACGGCCTCGAAGCCCTCCCGTAACAGCAGCCCCGACAGCTTCTCGCTGTCGTGGTCGTTCATCTGGCAACCCCATGTCTGAATGTGGAACTTCATGCGTTGCAACTCCCTTGATCCTGATTCGCTCCCTGCGGGGACCCCGCGCGCAAGGCTCCACTGGAGCCTCGCTTGCGACCCGCACGGTCGCGACCCCATGTCTGAATGTGGAACTTCATGCGTTGCAACTCCCTTGATCGTGATTCGCTCCCTGCGCGAAAACGCGCAGAGAGACATTCAGTCTAACGGGTGCCGCGCTGGGCCACGTAGAAGGCGGCGGAGCGGGCATCCAGCTCCTCGGTGGCGCCAAAGAGATCCTGGGGGATGCCTCCAGGCGTCCAGGGTGCCCCATCCAACAGAGCCGCCAATCGGGACAACTCGAGGCCCGCCTCTCGCCAGTGCGCGGCCATGCGGCTCTCTTCCAGAGTGAAGGTCGCGTGCTGGAGCCCACGGAAAAAGTTAACCAGTTCCCCAGCGCCCTCGAAGGGGCCCGCCGAGAGATGCACGAAGTTGCTGGTGATATCCACCCGAGTCAGGCCCAGGGCTTCCTTCTGCTCCAGCAGCCGCCACCGAATGGAACCCGCCAGGGCCTTGTCGGGGTAGGTATCTCCCAGCATCTCCCGGCGCAGCACCCGCCAGGGCAGGTCCGAATGCAGGACCATCAGCACCACGCGGCGTCCCGGGGCGGTGAAATGCCGGGCCTGGGCCGGATAGAAGCCGTTCACCAGCAGGCTGGGCTGGCCCTGGCTCTCGAAGGGCACGCCATAGAACCCGCTCCGCAATTTCTTGGGGCCCCTGGCGAACCAGGCCGCGTCCAGGGCTTCCGGGGTCAGGCCAGGATTCAGGGCCAGCCATTCGTGCCCGCCCAGGACAGGTACATCACCTTCCAGGCCGCACAGCGTCTTCACCCGCAGGAGGTCCTCGCCACTCACCCGCCGCGAGGCGCTCCGGGACAACTCGCTGGCCTGCCGGTAGTGGCGGTCGATGGTGCCCAGGCGCCCCAGCGCGGGCCCTTCCAGGCTCAGGGCTCCGGCCACCTGGGCGCCGAAGGCCTCGAGCCCTTGGAACACGATCTCCAGGACGCCCGAGGCCGCGGCTTCGCCGTCCAGGAAGCACTCGGGCTTGAGCATGAGTAGGCCTTGATTCTGGAGTTGGGTGCTCGATTCTAGGGCCTGTAGAAGAATCTCTTCTGAAGGATCCCTCAGGCTTTCGAGAATTGCCTGTTGCGCATGTGCCATGGAACCTCCAGAGATCGTCATCACTTGGACTGACTGAGATGCCTGTCTGTCACGACTAGAAAGGGGCCCCGCATGCGCGGGGCCCCTTTCTTCCAGTCCAGGCTGTGAAGCGGCCTGGGGCTTAGTACATGTCTTCCATGCCGCCCATGCCGGGGGCGCCGCCCATGGGGGCTGCGGGCTTGGGCTCGGGGATCTCGGTGATGATCGCCTCGGTGGTGAGCATCATGGCGGCCACGGAAGCGGCGTTCATGAGGGCGGTCTTCGTCACCTTGGCGGGGTCGATGACACCGAACTTCACCATGTCGCCGAACTCGCCGGTGGCGGCGTTGTAACCCACGTTGCCCTTCTCTTCGGCCACGCGATTCACGATCACGGAGCCTTCGACTCCGGCGTTGTTGGCGATCTGGCGCAGGGGCTCGGCCAAGGCCTTCTTCACGATGTCGAGGCCGGTCATCTGGTCGCCAGCGAGCTTGAGGGCCGTCAGCTTGCCCAGGGCGCGGATCAGGGCCACACCGCCGCCGGGGACGATGCCGTCCTCAACCGCCGCCTTGGTGGCGTGCATGGCATCTTCCACGCGGGCCTTCTTCTCCTTCATCTCGGTCTCGGAGGCCGCGCCCACCTTGATGACGGCGACGCCGCCGACGAGCTTGGCCAGACGCTCCTGGAGCTTTTCCTTGTCGTAGTCGGAGGTGCTCTGCTCGATCTGGTTGCGGATCTGCTTCACGCGGCCCTGGATGGCTTCGTGGGCGCCGGCGCCCTCAATGATGGTGGTGTTCTCCTTGTCGATGACCACCTTCTTGGCCGTGCCCAGGTCCTCGAGCTTGAGGTTCTCGAGCTTGAGGCCGAGATCCTCGGTGATGGCCTTGCCGCCCGTCAGGATGGCGATGTCTTCCAGCATGGCCTTGCGGCGGTCGCCGAAGCCGGGGGCCTTCACGGCGGCCACGTTGATGGTGCCGCGGATCTTGTTGACCACCAGGGTAGCCAGCGCCTCACCGTCCACATCCTCGGCGATGATCACCAGGGGGCGGCGGCTGTTCACGACCTGCTCCAGGACGGGCAGGAGGTCGCGCATGTTGGAGATCTTCTTCTCGTAGGCCAGGATGTAAGGGCTGTCCATCTCGACCTTCATCTGGTCGGGATTGGTGACGAAGTAGGGGCTCAGGTAGCCGCGGTCGAACTGCATGCCCTCGACCACGTCCATGGTGGTTTCACGGCCCTTGGCCTCTTCCACGGTGATGACGCCGTCCTTGCCGACCTTGGCCATGGCGTCGGCGATGGTCTTGCCGATCTCTTCGTCGCCGTTGGCGGAGATGGTGCCGACCTGGGCGATGGCGTTGCCTTCCACGGGCTTCTTGATCTCGTCGATGGCCTTCACGACCTCGGCCACGGCCAGATCGATGCCCTTCTTGATCTCCATGGTGTTGGCGCCGGAGACCACGGCCTTGATGCCTTCCTTGTAGATGGCGCGGGCCAGCACGGTGGCGGTGGTGGTGCCGGCGCCGGCGACGTCACTGGTCTTGGAGGCCACTTCGCGAACCAGGGCGGCGCCCATGTTCTCGTGTTTGTCCTTGAGTTCGATCTCCTTGGCGACGGTGACGCCGTCCTTGGTCATCAGGGGAGAACCGAACTTCTTCTCGATCAGGACGTTGCGGCCTTTGGGGCCCAGGG
>JAYREN010000017.1:0-28623 GCA_041908845.1 Holophaga sp.
ATTTGCATCGCGTCCCCAGGATCTCCGCTACCTGGGGTACATGGAGCGCAAGTCCGTGGGGCGCATTGGCGCTTTCATGAAGGGAGAACTCCCGGTGCCCATCAGGCAGGGTGAGACCCTGGGTGGCCAGTGGACACTCGTCACAGTCACTAGCACCAGCGCGGAATTCCAGAACCTCAAATACCCGGAGCTGCGCCACCGCATCACTGCGGTCGACGGCGCGGGCGGATCCCGCGGTGCGGGCGCAACGAACGAATTCTGAATCGGATGGACGCAATGATGAAACACGCCCCCATGCCTCACCCGCTGATCCGCGCCGTAGCGGTGGCGGCCCTGCTTGTGGTGACCCTCGGCTGCAGCCTTCACCGTGCCCGGAAGGCCTTTGACGAAGGTCGCTACGACGATGCCGTCAAGAGTTACCGGGAGATCATCCAGAATTCTCCGAACAACGTGAGCGCCAAGATGGGGTACCACCGGGCTGCCGCCCGGGCCGCCGAGGCCCACTTGGTTAAGGCTCGGGAGGCCGAGAAGCGTGGCCAGGACGATCAGGTGTATCTGGAGGTTCGCAAAGCCGCCGTCCTCGACCCATCCAACGCTGTGGCCGCCGATTGGATCGCCAACCTGGAGACCGCCGCCCAGCGCAAGAAGCTCCAGATGGATGCCGAAGAAAGCATTGAAACCCAGCGAGAACGTGCGGATTCGCGCCCGGCGGTGATGCTCAATCCCCGCTCTGTCGAGGGCATGGATCTCAATTTCGTGCGCAAGACCTCGCTCAAGGAAATCTTCTCGAACCTCAGCCAGAACTCTGGCGTGAACATCATTCTCCATGCCTCCTACCAGGATGTACAGATCTCGGCGGATCTCCGGGGCCTCGGCTTCCAACGAATCCTGGACACGCTGATGCTCCAGAACGACCTGTTCTACAAAGTGCTGGACGTGAACACCATCATGGTTTTCAAATCCAGCCCGCAAAACAAAGAACAGTTCGAGAACCAGAGCATCAAGACCTTCTATCTCTCCAACGCCGAGCCCAATGATGTGCGCTCCATCTTTCAGCAGCTCATGCCCCAGCTGAAAGTGTTCACGGATAAGCGCCTGAACGCTGTCACCATCAAGGCCAAGCCCCAGGAACTGACCATCGCCCGGCGCATCGTGAGCCAGCTGGACAAGGCCAAACCCGAGGTGATGGTGTACCTGGAGCTGTTGGAAGTCACTGAAAACAACCTGGAACAGGTGGGTCTGTTGCCGGTGCTGGGCGCCGGGGACACCACCGGCATCTACCGCATCGGCGGGACCATCGATAACACCGGCGGCCCCAACCAGAACAAGGGCGGCATCCGCATCAGCAAGTCCGATGTCCGATTTCTCTTTCCCAACTTGGCCCTGGATGCCTTGAAGAGCAGCGGGGACGCCAAGTTGGTGGCCAGTCCGAACGTGCGGGTCATTTCCGGCGAAAAAGGCGAGATCAACATCGGTGAGAAGATTTCCACCACCCAGTCCTCCATCGGCCTTTCTGGACTCGGGGGCCAGACCACCGGCACCACTGCGGGCGCCTTGGGCAGCAACTATTTGAATGGGGCTTCCCAGACTCAGTACAGCTACGAGGATGTGGGCGTCAAGATCACGGTGGAGCCGAGGGTCCACTTCAACGACGACATCACGATCAAGATCGAGTCCGACGTAAAGACTCTCAAGAGCGGTTCCCAGCAAGGCCGCCCGGATCTGGGTCAGCGCATCATCAAGACCTGGGCGCGCCTGAGGGATGGCGAGACTGCGGTATTTGCCGGACTGCTTAAGGAAGAAGAACAGAAGAGCCTGCAGGGCATCTGGGGCCTCTCCGAAATCCCCGTGATTGGCAAACTGCTGGGCAACAACCGGAGCCAGCGCGCCAAGACCGATGTGCTGTTGACCATCCGCGCCGTCGTGGTACGCAAACCCGATATCCAGCCGGAAGACTGGGAAGCCTTCGATCCCGATCTCGCCACCACGACCACCGGTCACTTCGCCCCAAAGGCACCAACTCCCAAGGCTAGTGCGCCTCAGGTTTCGACCCCGCAGACTCCTACAGGAGGAAAAATTGAGGCCAAGGGAATCGGGGTTCAGCCTCAATCGGAGGGCCCCAAAGGCAACCTTCCCAAGACAGAAGGCGAGGCGGGTAAACCCCAGATCGAGACCGCCGAGGCTGCGCCGGATCCCGAAGAGAGCAGCCTGGTGCTCTTCCTGGCCCCGGTCTTCACGCCTCTCAACAAGGGCGAGCGGGTGCAGCTCAACCTCCTGGTGAGCAACGGCAAGGGCCTGACCAGCGGCACCATGGATGTCCGCATCGATCCCAAGCTGAAACTGCTGTCGGTGATGGCCGGAGACTTCCTCACCAATGAATCCGGCTCATTGGAGCAGGCTCCGCCCAAGGATGGTGTGCTGAAGCTGACCTTCAAGCGCAGCAACAGTGCCTCCGACAGCGGCACTCTGGCCACCCTGGAATTTGAGGGAGTGACTTCCGGCAACGCCCCGGTGCTCATCCAGGGTGGAAAATATTTGATGGGTGCCAACCCAACGTCGGCCCGCGTGGTTAATTCATTGGTTACCGTGGAATAACCAATGGGATCCACGCAGCGCGGCTTTACCCTGCTCGAGATGGCGGTCACCGCAACGGTGCTCCTGATTCTTGCGTCTGCCGCCATCCCCATGGTGAAGAACGGGCTGCGCCGTCAGAAGGAGTTGGAGTTGCGCCGCTCCCTGCGTGAAATGCGAATGGCCATCGACTCCTACGAACAGATGGCCAAGCAGCAGAAGATCAAGGCGCCGCCCCCGGAAAACAACGGGTACCCCGAGTCCCTGGAGATCCTGGTGGAAGGGGTTGCCACAAACAAGGCCTCGGTGAAGATCCGTTTCCTTCGCCGCATCCCCATCGATCCCTTCACCGGCAAGGCCGAATGGGGCCTGCGCTCCATCTCTGATGAGCCCGATAGTTCCAGCTGGGGCGGCGGCAACGTCTATGATGTGTACAGCAATTCCACCGGCACCGGCTCCAACGGTGTGCCCTACCGAGAGTGGTGAGCGTCCGCCCGTTTTTTCCGCTTGATGGATGCGCCGCGCCGCGCTAGTCTTTCTTTTCCCGTGATTGGCTTCCTGAGGGATCCAAGGGTTCTTTGCGGATATGGCGGAATTGGTAGACGCGCTAGTTTCAGGTACTAGTGATCTCACGGTCGTGGGGGTTCGAGTCCCTCTATCCGCACCACCTTCAAACGGCACTTCGGTGCCGTTTGAACTTGATAAGGGCGTCCGGCCCCTTCCGGACTACGACCACCATGCGGCACGGGGCTGCGCGGAGGGTGACGGGCGAACACCCGAAAAGGAGCCGACCATGGCCCTGAACACCGAACAGAAGACCATCATCATCGAGGACTACAAGACCCACGCGACGGACACGGGTTCGCCCGAGGTCCAGGTGGCCCTGATCACCAAGCGCATCAACGACCTCACCGAGCACTTCAAGGTCCACGCGAAGGACTACCACAGCCGTCGCGGCCTCATGATCCTGGTGGGTCAGCGTCGCCGTCTGCTGGACTACCTGAAGCGCAAGGACAAGGCCCGCTACGCCTCCCTCATCGAGCGTCTCGGCCTGCGCCGCTAGTCGCCTTTCTACTTCCAAAACGCCCGCATCCGCGGGCGTTTTTCGTTAGGGTAAAAGCATGTCCACGCTGCCTCCCCGGCCCGCCCCCGAGCATCCCAACCCCTACACTGTCACCCGTCGCGAGTTGCTCTTCGACTCCCCCTGGATTCGACTGCGAGAGGATCGCTTTCGCCACCGCAAGGGCGTCGAGGGTCGCTATCCCATTTGCGGATTCCGACGCACCGCCTGCGGTGTACTGGCCCTTGACGAGCAGGACCGCGTAGTGCTGGTGGGCCAGTGGCGCTACCCGCTGGAGCAGTATTCCTGGGAGATCGTGGAAGGAGGCGGCGAGGAAACGGAATCCCCCTTCGAGTGCATCCAGCGGGAGTTAGGCGAGGAGGCCAACCTGAAGGCCGGCCTGTGGGAGCCCCTGGCCTACAGCAACCTCAGCAACTCCTCCACGGATGAAGAGGCCTTCCTCTTCCTCGCCTCGGATCTCTCCGAGGCGCATGGCCACGAGCCTGACGAAGAAGAGGAGCTTTGCGTGCACCGCGAGCCCTTCGAGGCCTGCCTGCGCCGGGTGTTCGCGGGCGAGATCGCCGATGGCTTGACAGTCATCGCCCTCCTGGCCCTCCAGGCCCGTCGCAGCAGCCTTTCCGAGCCCCTGGCCCCAGCGCTCACCGAGCGGTTCTTCCAGCGTCCCGCCGAGCGGCCCAGCGCCGGGAGGGCCCGCTGGAGTAAGCTGGAAACGCCATGATCGTCACCTTGCATCCCGAGACCCCCCAGCAGCGCCACCTCGAGCGCATCGCCGAAGTCCTCCAGAAGGACGGCATCATCGCCTATCCGACCGATACCCTCTTCGGCCTGGGCTGCCTGGTGTCGCGCAAGAAAGCCGTGGACCGCATCCAGGAACTCAAGGGACGCGACCCCAAGAAACCCATGTCCATTCTCTGTGCTGATCTGTCGATGCTCTGCCGCTACACGCAGCATCTGGAAACGGCGACTTTCCGAATCCTCAAGCAGATGTTTCCCGGCCCCTACACCGCGGTGCTCCCCGCCAGCCGCGAAGTGCCGCGCCATCTGCAGAACAAGCAGACTGTGGGCCTGCGCATCCCCGATCACGCCTTCTGCATGGCCATCACCCGCCTGGTGGGCGAACCCATCATCACCACCAGCTGCAATCGCGCCGGTGAAGAGCCCCTGACCAGCGCCTGGGAGATCCAGGAAGAACTGGGCCACTTGCTCGATCTAGTCGTGGACTGCGGCGACCCCGCAGGCCTCGCCAGCACCGTGGTTGATCTGACCAAGGAAGAACCCGTCCTGCTCCGCCAGGGCGCCGGAGTGTGGCCGCTCTAAAAAAGATTCACCACGGAGGTCACAGAGAATAAAGAGAGAGCACAGATAAAAACAGAACGCTTTCATTTCTAAACTCCGTGTTTTCTCCGTGCCCTCAGTGTTCTCCCTGGTGGATCCTTTTGAACAAGCGAGCCGGAATCAATCCGCCCGGTAGTGACACCCTCGGCTCTCGGGATTCAGTAGGGCCGCTTTCTCGGTATCGCATACGCGATACACGAGACTACCCCAACCTGGGTTCGTCAATCCGCCCGGTAGTGACACCCTCGGCTCTCGGGATTCAGGAGGGCCGCTTTGAGGATCAGGCGGGCGCAGATGATGCCGCTGCGGAGTTCCAGGATGGAGCGGGAGAGCGGCGCCTTGCGGTAGAAGGCCTCCAGGCGATGGTAGAGGTGCCCCATGTCACCCCGGGCGCGTTCGAGCCGTTCCTTGGTGCGCACGATGCCGGCGTAGTTCCATAGCGTGGTGCGGATATTGGTCCAGTCCTGCTCGATGAGCAGGGGATCCGCTTCCGCCGGATCGCTGGCGGGAATCCAGGGTTTGATCGAATCGACCGTGGGCGGCACGGCCTGGGGGCAATCCGCCACCGCCGCCTCTGCCGCGCGGTAGCCCCACAAGAGCCCCTCCAGCAGGGAGGTGGAGGCCAGACGATTCGCCCCATGCAGCCCCGTACAAGCCACCTCCCCCCCGGCAAAGAGGCCCGGCAGGCTGGTGCGTCCATCGAGATCCACAGCCACGCCCCCACAGAAATAGTGGGCGGCAGGGACCACGGGAATGGGCTGGCGGAGAGGTTCGATGCCCTCGGCCCGGCAGGCGGCCAGCACCTTGGGAAAGCGGGCCTCCAGGTCCAGACGGGCCGTGACTGGGGCGAGATCCAGGAAGACACACACATCGCCGGTGGTGGCGATTTCCTGAAAGATCGCCCGACTCACCACATCGCGGGGAGCCAACTCCATCTGGGCCGGGGCGTACTTGGCCATGAACCGCTCGCCCCTGCGATTGCGGAGGTGGGCACCTTCGCCTCGCAGGGCCTCTGTGAGCAGGGTACGGGGCTTGTGGGGTACGTACAGGGTTGTGGGATGAAACTGGATGTACTCGCAGTTCACGATGCGGGCCGTGGCGCGATAGGCCGCCGCGAGTCCGTCCCCCGTGGCCCCGGGCGGGTTGCTCGTGTGGAGGAAGAGGTATCCGAGCCCTCCGGTGGCCAGCACCGTACGCTTGGCCAGGGCCATTTCCATGCGCCGGGAGGACTCCTCAAGCAGATAGGCGCCCCAGACGTGGATGGGATCGTAGACCCCACGAGGATCTCGGCCATGGTGAGGCGTGGTAAGGAGATCCGCGAGGGTCAGGCCTTCGAAGACACGGATGCGGGGATGATTGCGCACCGCCGCCGTGAGGGCAGATTGGATGGCCAGCCCCGTGGTGTCCTTGACATGGTAGATACGCCGGGCCGAATGGGCCGCCTCGGCCGTAGGCTCCAGTTCGCCTTCTGCCCCCAGATCGAAGGGCACGCCCAGGCGCTTGGCGAGAAGCTCCAGACAGAGGGTTGGCCCCTGCTGGGCCAGCATCTGCACGGCCTCGGGTCGGCAGAGCCCGGCCCCGGCGGCCTCGATATCCGCCGCCAGCAGCGCCGGGGAATCGCCGAAAGACTCCGGAGGAAGGCCCACGATGCCCCCCTGGGCCCATGAGGTGTTCGACTCGCCCAGAGCATCCTTGGCCACCAACACCACATCGGCACCGAGATCAGCGGCGCGCAGGGCCGCCGTGCAGCCTGCGATTCCAGCACCCAGAACGAGGACATCACACTGGATCATTTGAGCTTCCATTCCGGCCTGGGAAGATCCCAGAGCCCATCAAGATCGGATTCAGTATCCAGGGCGCGAAGCCAGGTGATCCGCTGTTCCATCGCGTCCAGGCTCTCGCTGAAGTCCACGGTGCCCCAGGGGGTGGCTAGCTCGCCCTCGAAGGGTTCCAGCGCTGCGAGGGCATCCTTCCACAGGCTGATCATGCCCAGGGCATCGTGGTTCTGCTGATGGTAGAACCCCGCCGCCATGAGGATGAGGCCCTGGAGGCCCTTCTTGAGGTCTCCGGAAGCCTGGATCCAGTGGCTCTCCAGGGCGTCGTGGCACTCGTGGAAGAGTGCCGAATTGAACAGCGTGACTCCCGAGGCCAGGCGGTAGCGTTCATTCTCGGGCTGCCCCGTGAGGGCTAGCAGGATCACGCCGCAACGCAGGCTGAGCTGGGCCGAGAGGGGATCCCAGATGCGCTGGGGCAGCCAGCCCGTGGCGCCCTTGTCTGCCGTATCGGGAAAACCCCCCAGGGCCTTCCTCCAGGCCTCTCGCGGATCGGTCACTCCCAGCGCCGCGAGCATCCGGCCCGCCTGGGCCAGCAGCACGTCCTCGGGAATTCCCTCCGGATGGGCTTCCCGTACCCGAGGCGCGCCGAGAATCGTGGGCCAGACCAGCAGGGGCCTCTCCATCGGATCGTCCAGAGCAGTTTCGAGTCGAACCCTCACGAAGCGCTGGAGGGGATAGTGCAGTCGCTGCTGACGCGCCCAGAAGGCCGGTGCCGTGGCGCAGGTCATGGGTGCTCCACGGAGGGAAACGCGAACGGCTCGGAGGATTCCACGGTGCCCATGCCCCTAGTCTGCCCGGATTTGCGCATTGGCGCTGAGCCAGTCCTCGATGGGGACCAGCTGGATGCCCTTCAGGAGGCGCTGCAGGCGGGCCTGGAAGCCCTTGAGCCCGGCGCGGTGGGCGAAGCGGTGCCCCCGAGAAACACCTTGGAGGGCAGGCTGCTCGGCGTCCAGCTCCCAGGGGTGGATCGTCAGGGGCGAACCGGCATCGAAGGCCGCCAGCCAGCGCAGGCGCCGCGCCAGCCAGAACTCGGGCAGCACCCGGAGCCCCCAGCCCCAGAGGGGCACCCTCCAGAGCCCCAGGGCCGCCACCGGGGGCGGGAATTCCCAGAGCCCACTCGCCGTTGGATAGGGCCGCTGCGGCCAGTGCGGGTCTCCCAACACCGCCAGCGGCGCGCGGCTGGAATCGAAGGTGAATCCAAGACCCGCCACCTCTTGCAGGTAGTCTTCGGCGCCGTGTCTCAAGCTCCATTCGGGCGCGCGAAAACCCTGAACTTCCACCCCCGCCAAGGCCTCGAGGCGTGCCTTGCCTTCGGCCACCCAGGCCCGGAAGGCGGCCCGGTCCAGGGTGAAGGCCCGCCGATGATCGAGGCCATGCAGGGCGATCCGGTGCCCTTCGTCCAAGATCCGCCGCAGCATCTCCGGGTGCCGCTGGGCCTGATCCACCAGACAGAACCAGGTGCCCCGAGCGCCCAGCTCCCGGCAGAGCTCCAGGGCCAATTCGGTCCCACGTTCCAGACGATCCTCGTAGCGGTCCAGGGCCTCCGGCCCATCGAAGGGCGGGCAGCAGAGCTGAAACCAGTCCTCCCAGTCGAAGGAAAGGGGAAGGCGTGGAACTCCGCGAACGGGCGATCCCCCTTGGTTCATGTAAGACGAGGTGACCGGGCTCGGCTCGGGCACCACGTGGGGAGCACGAGGGGGACGCAGAAGGAGCGAAGTGACTGGGCGGTCCCCCTCGTCCATGTCAGGTGAAGTTGCGTTCGGAGAGGCTGATGAACTCCAGCGAGAAATCATCCAGCTCGGTCTGCCACTGCTTGAGCTGCCCCTGGAAGAAGTTGTAGGCCATCAGCGCCGGGATGGCCGCCACCAGTCCCAGGGCCGTGGCCACCAGAGCCTCGGAAATGGGAACGGCCACGGTGGCCAGGCTGGCATTGCCCGTGGCACCGATGCCCTGGAAAGCGTCGATGATGCCCCAGACCGTGCCGAAGAGACCCACGAAGGGACTCACGGCAGCGATGGTGGCCAGGATGCCCAGGCCATTCTCCATGCGGCCCATTTCCACCACCGAGGCCCGCTGAAGGCTGCGTTCCACGGCCTCCATGCTCTTGATCTGAGCCTTGCCGCCCGCCGGATTGGCACGGAGCTGATAGGTCACTTCCGTGTAGCCCGCATTGAAGAGCCCCATGAGCGGGCTCAGGGTGAAGTTGGTGGCCGTCTGCTTGAGCTCGCGCCAGTCCGTGGAACGGCGGAATGCGTTCCGGAAATGCTCCGTGACCTTGCCACTGCGGCGCAGTAGGACGCCCTTCTGCAGGATGATCACCCAGCTCAGGATGCTGAAGACCCCCAGCAGCACCATCACGACCTTCGCCACCGTGCCGCCGTGGCGCACCACTTCCCAGAGACTGACCCCCTGGCCCTCCATCATCACTGCGAGCATGAGCCCTCCAACCCCTTGATCTTAGCAAGGGTCGCGCCCCCCGAGGCGCCCGGGTACACTGGCCTCCAACAGCGCGCCCTGGAATTTTCCTCGCAGGGCCGCGCAGCGGGGGAGTCTCTATGCAGGTGCTGGTCATCGGTTCGGGATACGTGGGGCTCGTGGCCGCCGCTGGTTTCGCCGATTCCGGTCATCGCGTGATCGGTGTGGATGTGGATGCAGTCAAGATCGAGAAGCTGCGCAAGGGCATCAGTCCCATCTACGAACCCGGCCTGGATCAGCTCCTGAAGAAATACCAGGACACCGGTTCCCTCTCCTTCACGCTGGATCTGATGGAAGGCATCGCCGAGGCCGATGCCGCCTTCATCTGCGTGGGCACGCCCCAGAGCGAGGACGGCAGCGCCGATCTCCAATTCGTGCTCACCGTGGCCCGAGAACTCGGCAAGGCCATGGCCTGTCGCGCCCAGGACGCCAAGCCCCTGATTGTGGTGGACAAGAGCACGGTGCCCGTGGGCACGGCGGCCCGGGTGCATGCCGCCATCGCCGCCCAGACCGACCGAGCCTTCGAGGTGGTGAGCAATCCCGAATTCCTGCGGGAGGGCTGCGCCATCGATGATTTTCTCTTCCCCGATCGCGTGGTCATTGGCTGCCGCTCGGATTTCGCCGAGAGCGTGATGAAGGGCCTCTACGCGAAGAAGCTCGCCGCAGCCAAGGCCCGCAACCCCGAGGGCGGTCAGTGGTTCCGCATGGATCCCCCCAGCGCCGAGATGACCAAGTACGCCGCCAACGCCATGCTGGCCACCCGCATCAGCTTCATGAACGAAATCGCCGCCCTGTGCGAAAAGGTCGGGGCCGATGTGGATTTCGTGAAGGTGGGCATCGGCAGCGATCACCGCATCGGGAAGTATTTCCTGAACCCCGGCCCCGGCTTTGGCGGTTCCTGCTTCCCCAAGGATCTTCAGGCCCTGCTGAAGGTGGGCCGGGAGAACGGCCAGCCCCTGCGCTGCCTGGAGGCCACGGTGGAAGCCAACCGCCACCAAAAGCAGGTGCTCGCCCGCAAGGTGCGGGCCCACTACGGCTGCGAGGGCAGCATTCCCGCGCCGCTCGCGGGTCGTCGCTTCGCCCTGTGGGGCCTGGCCTTCAAGGCCCACACCGATGACATCCGCGATGCCATGGCCCTGGAACTCATCGACAACCTCACGGGCCAAGGGGCGGAGATCGTGGTGCACGACTTCGAGGCCATGCCCAACGTGAAGGCCAAGATCGGGGATCGGGTTCGCTACGCGGAGGATCCCCTCGCCGCCTGCGAAGGCGCCGACGCCCTCATCATCGCCACTGAGTGGCCCCAATACACCGAGACAGACCTGGCGGAGATCGCGGGCCGACTCAAGGCCAAGGTCATCTTCGACGGGCGCAATCTGTTCCGCCCCGAAGCCATGAAGGCCCTTGGCTGGACCTACCATTCCATCGGCCGCCTGCCCGTGGCCGGGTGAACTGGAACCCCCTGCCCCTTTTCGGCGTCATACTCAGAGACTGATTCGACCTCTGCGGAGCAACACCATGGGAAATCTTGGCCTCACTGAAATGCTGCTGATCGGCATCGCGCTGCTGATCTTCTTCGGCCCCTCGCGGCTGCCCGAGCTGGGCAAGGCCCTCGGCAAGGGCATCCAGGAATTCAAGAAGGCCAGCAAGGAGATCACGGACTCGGTCAAAGAGGATGTCAGCGCCGAGAAGAAGTGAGCACACCCGACACGCCTCCCAACCAGATGACCTTCTGGGAGCACCTGCAGGAGCTGCGGGTGCGGTTAGTACGTTCGATCCTGATCGTGGTGGGGGCCTTCCTCTTCACCTACAGTTTTCCCTTCGGGTTGCAGGACAAGTTCAGCTTCTTGAATGGCATGCCCGCCATGCGCTTCCAGATCTGGGACTGGGTGCAGAGGCCCTTCTTGGAGGCCATGGCCAGGCAGACCCACAAACCCATCGCGGAGCTCCAGCCCTGGGCCTTCACGGATCTCTCCGAACCCTTCTTCAGCCTCATGCGGCTGAGCTTCTGGGCCGCAGCCTTCCTGGCGGCACCCTTCCTCTTCTACCAGCTCTGGGCCTTCATCCGGCCGGGACTGTACGAACGCGAACGGCGCCTCGTGCTGCCCTTCGTCGGCATCACCAGCGGCATGTTCATCGGCGGTGCCCTCTTCGCCTACTTCCAGGCCTTCAAGATCCTGGGGGACATCCTGTTCCAGGAGGCCCGGGATGCGGGGTTGCGCGCCAACCTCCACATCGACAGCTACCTGGATCTCTTTCTCTACACGCTACTGCTCACGGGCATCATGTTCGAACTGCCGGTGCTCTTCTATTTCCTGGCCCGCTTCCGGGTGGTGACCTCCCGCTGGATGCTCAAGTTCTGGCGCCATGCGTCCATCCTGATCTTCGTGGTGGCGGCCTTCCTGACCCCGGGCGATGTGGTGGTTACCACCGTGTTCTTCAGCGCGATCCTGCTGGCGCTCTATTTCGTATCGGTGCTCGTGGCCTGGCTGGCGGAGCCCAAATCAAAACAAGGTTAGTCCTTCCCGACACCCCATTTCCCCGCGCCGCCCAGGCCACAGGCTAGGGTGGCCAGCAAGCGGAAGAGCGCGTTGGGCTGCCCCAGCACGGGAGCGCCGTGGAGCCAGCCGTGGATGAGGGGCCAGCTCACCAGCGCCAGGACGCCCAGCACCGCGGGAATCATCCAGAGCCCCACCAGGATCAGGGCGCCGCACAAGACCTCCAGCAGCGCGTAGCCGAGTTGGAGGGCGTTGCCCAGGGTCACGGCGCCCCTGGCGTGCAGCAGGGGCTGCAGCCCGTGGTGGATGGCCAGGCCGCCGACTCCCGCTCTCAAAAGCAGCAGAGCCCAGTCGATACGGTTCTTGGAAGCGGCCATGGGGACTCCGGAAAAGTGATGGTGAAGCTCCAGCGTAGAATGGTCCTTCCCTCCGGAGGAACCATGAACATTCGCACCATCGGCGTGGCCGGTACCGGGCAGATGGGCTGCGGCATCGCGCATGTGTTCGCCCTAGCTGGATTCCAGGTGCTCCTCCAGGATCTCGCCCAGGATTCCCTGGCCAAAGCTCAGGTTTCCATCGATCACAGCCTTCAGCGGGGCGTCGAAAAGGGCAAGCTCAGCCCGGAAGAAAAGTCGGCCACCCTCGCCCGCATCCACACCACTGTGTCTTTGGGCGATTTCAAGGAGGCTGATTTCGTGGTCGAGGCCGGGCCGGAGCACTGGGAAATCAAGAAACAGATCTTCGAGACTCTGGATGTGCTCTGCCCCCCGGGCATCATCCTCGCCACCAGCACAGGCACCCTCTCCGTCACCCGTCTGGCTTCTCTCACCAAACGCCCTGGCCTCGTCATCGGCATGCACTTCATGCATCCGGTGCCGGTGATGCCCCTGGTGGAAGTGGTGCGAGGCCTAGCCACCACCGATGAGACTTGCGAGCGGGTGAGCTTTCTCTCCGAGCGCCTGGACAAGACCCCCGTGCAGTGCAACGACAGCCCAGGTTTCATCAGCAATCGCCTGATCCTACCCATGATCAACGAGGCCATCTTCGCCCTTCAGGAAGGCGTGGCCGAGGTCCAGGCTATCGACGAGATCATGAAGCTGGGCATGAACCATCCCATGGGCCCCCTGGCCCTGGCCGACCTCCTGGGCCTGGACGCCTGCCTGGCCAACCTGCAAATGCTCCATCAGGAATTCGGCGATCCCAAGTACCGCCCCTGCCCGCTGCTGGGCCGCTACGTGGCTGCAGGCTGGCTGGGCAGGCGCTCGGGCCGAGGGTTCTACGACTACGCCTCTGGCGCCCAGTAGTCCCCATCAATGAAGAAGCGCCCCGACGGGCGCTTCTTCATTGAAACCGGAAGAAATCAGAAGGCGACCTGGAAAGCCACCACCAGGCTGTCGCCGCCCTGCTCACCGGTCTGGACGGTGGGCGCAGACCGGGGGGTCAGGAAGTTCTTGCTGCGCATTACGTAGTTCACCTTGATATTGGCGGCCTTCACGCTCTCGGGCTTGAAGGCATAGGTGTAGCCCAGGGAGATCTCCGTGAACTCGGGAGTGTAGTCCACGGGGGCCCCATTCACGAGCCGGGGAGTGCCCACGGCAGTCTGGGTGTAGGGGTTGTAGGGCGTGTACCAGTCGTCGCCCTGGTTGTAGTTCATCATGTCATAGCGGGCCACGAAGGTGTGTTTGGCCACGGTGTAACCGAGGGTGCCCACATAACCCATGAACTTCTGGTCCAGGTGCTGACGGCCCACAGCGGCCACGCCAAGATTCGGGAAACGGCGGCCCAGCAGGCCCGTGATGGCTTCGAAGGAGGCATGCCACTCCGAGTTGCTGAACTTGTAGAAGGCACCGATGTTGCTCGTCTTGTCCTTGTTGTCGTAGATCTCGGCCTGAGTGGGCCAGCCGGCGGGGGGCACGGGAGCGCTGGTGATACCCGTGGTGTCCTTGGCGCTGGTGGTGCCCTGCAAGGTGTAGACCCCGAAGGTGTGCGCCTTACCCACGTTCATGTCGAGGCGGGCCACGATGTCCTTCTGGGCGTTGCCATCGTTGGCCTTGCCGCTGCCATTGAAGACACCCAGGTGGAGCTTGGCGCCGAATTCCTTGGGATCGCCGAAGCCCAAGCTGATCACGCCGCCGCGGTTTCGGTCATCGCCGAAGGTGCGACCAAGCTGAGAGCGCTCGGCCAACATGAGCTCGGAGGATGATGTGCTGCCCTCCAGGGTCTGGAGGTTCTTGAACTGCCCCACCTTGATCTCGGCATTGAAGGGGAGTTTGTACTTGATGGCGGCATCCTGCAGGATGCTTCCGGAACTGATGGTCGGGTCGATCATCGCCTCGTAGGAGACTTCATCCGTGATCTTGCCATCGACCTTGAGCTCCACCCGGCGAATGGTGAAGCTGTTTTCCTGGAACTCGCTGCGGAGATTGTAGTACTTGGGGCTCGAGGTGCTGGTGCTGTTCAGGCGCAGGTTGTTATCCAGCATCTGGGTGTACCAGGCCTGGGCGAGGCCACTCAGCTTGGGGGCCTGGGCCTGGGCGGTGGAGAGGCCGGCCAGCGCGATGGCGGTGCCGGCGAGCAGACGAAGACTACGGGACATGTGTCCTCCGTGAAAATTCCGGATGTTGCCGGAATGGGTATTTCGGTTAGGGATGAGATGAGTTCCTGGGACTACAACCTTCGGATGCCGCAGGCCTATCCTCTCGAGCCCGTGTGAAAACCGCATGGAAGTTCCGGATCATGTTCGGAACGCTTTCGTGTCGGTTCCGTGGCATCCACCCGCAACCTGCGCTTCGGTGCCTTTCCAGGCAGGACGGCGGTCACCCGAAACAGACCAACAGGCGGAGGCCGCACGGGAAACGGCCTCCGCCTGTCGGCTTCTGCGTTGATCGGCTAGTTCGCGTCTCCAGGCTCCACGCCCTGGCTCTCCGGATGCCGGATATCCCTGCCCTTGGCCAAGAACACGACCATCTCGGCCAGGTTAGTGGCGTGGTCGCCGATGCGCTCCAGGTACTTCGCGATGGCCTGTACGCCCATGCCCCGCTGGATGGCGGTGCGATCCTCCATCATGACCAGCAGCACCTGATGAAAAAGCTCGGCGTAGTTGGCATCCACACTGCGGTCCCGCTCGATGACCCACTGGGCCTTGGCGGAATCCGCCGCCACGAAGGCATCGAGGGCATCCCGCACCATGCTCTGCACAGTGTCCGCCATCTTGAGGATATCGGGCCAGGGGCGACGCGGCGGATCCATGGACATGTCCAGCACCCGCTCGCTGATATTCACCGCCAGATCCCCGATGCGCTCGAGATCGGTCACCAGTTTTAAGGCCGTAGTGATGAAACGCAGATCCGATGCCACCGGCTGCCGCCGAGCCAGAATGCTCAGGCAGAAACCATCGATTTCAACCTCCAACCGATTGATGTCGTGATCGAACTCGATGGTGCGGTGGGCCAACTCATTGTCGTTCGTGTCGAAGGCCCGCACGCTAGTGGCCACCATGGTTTCCACCTTGGCGCCCATGAGCAGGATCTTCTCCCGAAGCCTGGCCAGCTCGTTATCGAATTCCCGGTCAGTATGCAAGGTCATGTCGTCCCGTCCTCAGTATAAGCGGCCCAGGCCGAAGCCTGCCAAGCCCCCAACCTTACACTAGAGGCCCCATGTGTCGCTCGCGTGACGGAGGCACGACGTTTCTGGGAAAAGCTACTCCGCGCTGCCGGGGAACAGGAGCAGGCCCAGGAATGCTCCCAGCAAAATCAGCAGCAGGTCCAGCACCCGCGAGGCTCGCCGGAATCCGTCGTGGTCCGAACCCAGAGACTGTATCAGGGAAATGTGGCTGCCCATGGCTCCCCCCTGGAGTTGTCCGAACACAAGATACGGCCCCATTGTTTCGACCCGGTGACAGTCACGAAAAACAAACGCCTGTCCAGGCGGACAGGCGTCATGGCAAGGAATGAATCAGGCTAGGGGTGCAGGCTCGGAGGTGCGGGGGGCATCTGGGCCTGCACGATTCTCGGATTCGTCTTGAGACTCGGAGAGAAGTACACGATGCCCTTGTAGAAGCCCGCCGCCAGCAGGGCGCTCACGGGAATAGTGAGGAGCCAGGCCACGAAGATGTTGCCCGCCAGGCCCCACCGCACCGCGCTGGGATTCATGCTCGTGCCCACGCCCATGATCGCGCCGCTGATGGAGTGGGTGGTGGAAACGGGGATGCCGAAGTGCGCGGTGGTGAAGAGCACGATAGCGGCTGCGGTTTCCGCGGCAAATCCGTGAATGGGCTTGAGCTTGGCGATCTTGTGCCCCAGGGTCTTAATGATCTTCCAGCCGCCTCCGGCCGTGCCCGCAGCCATCATGAGGGCGCTGCCGATCTTGACCCACATGGGAACGGCCACATTGGTGCCGGGCACGGAGTGGAGGAATCCGTACGTGATCAGCCCCAGACAGATGATGCCCATGGCCTTCTGTGCGTCATTCTGGCCATGGGTAAAGGCCATGGCGCCCGCAGAGAGGAGCTGCAGCTTGCGGAAGGCGAAATTCACCTTGCGCACGCTCATGCGCCGCACGATCCACAGAATCGCAATGATGAGAACGGCCGACACGATGAAGCCCAGCGCAGGCGAGATGACGATGAAGGCGGCGATTTCCCGCAGTTTCTTCCAGTGGAGCGCCTGGGTGCCCGCATGGGCGATGACGGCACCGGCCAGGCCCCCCATGATGGTGTGACTGGTGCTGCTGGGAATCCCGAACCACCAGGTGAGCAGATCCCAGAGAATGGCAGCTAGCAAAGCGGCGATGATCACTGCGGGCACCATCTGGGCGCCATCTGCCAGCCCCTTGGCAATGGTGGTGGCCACGGAGGTACCGACGAGGGCACCGGCAAAATTGAGGATCGCGGCCATCACGATTGCGTACTTGGCTGGCAGCACTCCGGTGGAGACTACAGTGGCGATGGCATTGGCCGTGTCGTGGAAGCCGTTGATGTAATCGATGCACCAAGAGAAGAGAACAATAGCTATGAGTGCAAGTGGGACGTATTCAAGCATGGTCCCGGGTCCTCAGGCATTCTTCATTACGGTAGAACCCACCACCTTGGCGGCGTGATCGATGCGGTCCACGGCTGCCTCCAAGGTGTCCAGCAGTTCCTTCCACTTGATGAGCTCGATGGGATCCTTCAGCTCCCCGAAAAGACCCGCCAACTCGGAGTGATAGACCGAATCTACCTTGTTCTCCAACTCGTTGATGACCCGGATGTGCTGGCGGATGTCATCGGGGTTTGACATGTTGCGAAGGGCCCTGACCAGGAAGAGCAGTTCCTCGGAACCCAGCACGGTGAGCGAGGCGATCTCCTTGAAGGCCGGGCGAATTTCCTTCACGGAGTATAGGATCATGCGATCGGCGATGGCATCGAGATCATCCAGCACATCGTCCAGTGCATGAGCCAGGGACAGGATGTCCTCCCGCTCCAGGGGCGTCACAAAAGTCTTGTCCAGCCGCTCGATGATCTCGTGAGTAATCTCGTCACCCTTGTGTTCGAGGACCTTCATCTTTAGTCGGAAATCATTCCACTCGGTACGCTTGGCACCCATCTCGTGATCAAAATACCGCGCGGCCTCCAGCACGTTCTGGGCCGAAGATTCGAGCAGATCGAAGAAAACCAGCTCGCGGGGCTTAAGCCATCGAATGAGGGAATTCAGGGACATACGGCCTCCAAGGGGCAGAAATCGTCTTTATCGATTATGGGGCAGTCGCGTGTCGTTTCTGTGACGAAGGTTCAAGTCGTGGACTTGGTCACGTCCTAAAGAGGCGTGAATGCTACATTCGGCCCGTGCCGTTCATGTGACGAGGGTATCCGCCCTTCAGGAAGATTCCATGCAGTCAGCGGGCCAACTCCGAGGCCTTCACGAACCGCACTTCGCCCCGGCTGCGGGGGACCAGCTTCTCCAGCGCCTCGACTGTTTCAGGGTAGATGTGGCCGATAACGAGCACCTGCCCTTCCTTATGGGCAATAGCCAGGGCCCGCTGCCACTGCTTGGCCATTTCCTCAAAGGACTTGTCGTCATCCAGGAAGACCTTGCGTTGCACGGAAGGGATTTCCAGCGAGACCGCCACATCGAAGGCCACCGAGTCCTTCTCGGTGCGGCTGTCCACGAAAAAGCAGCCGGAGCGCTTGATCTCCTGGAGGATCCAGGTCATGCGTTTTCTGTCCGGCGTGATGCGACTGCCCATGTGGTTGTTCACTCCCTTGCGCCAAGGCACCTCGAGCAAGGCCTTGCGCACCCTTGCCCGGACTTCCGCCTCAGACAGGTCGTACATCACGGCCCGGGGGCCTGGATCCTTGCCTGGCCCTGGATAGCCCACGGGTTCCATGGGCAGGTGCAGCATGATCTCCTTGCGGGCGTCGTGGAGAATTTGGGCACTCTGCTGGGTGTATTCTTGGAAGGGCAATACCGCCGCTGAAAAGGGGATGGACTGGGCACAGAGGCGCCGCACCAGCTCCGTGGGCGCGTAGCCGAAATCATCGATGACGATGGCCATGCGGGGGAGATCGCTCTTGGGCTCGACCTTATCTGGCTCTGGCTTCACCTTGCCCTCGGCTGGAGTCGATTCCATTGGCGCGGGGCGAGTGGCCTTCCGCTCATTCCGGGGGGAGGGCTCGGCCTTGGGCGCTTGCTTCTCGATGGACCTGGACCGACTCCTGCCGCAGCCTTGATTGCTCAGGAGTAGGCCGAGGCCCAGTCCCAGGAGCAGCATGGCCGCTCCCCAGAAGGCCAACATGGGCGTGGAAAGGCGGCCACCGCCGCGCTTGCGCGCCATGAGGTTAGGTGGTCTCCCGACCTGCCGCTTCGGGGCGATGGCCCGGGGAAGGCCGCGGTGCCAAGCCTGCCTTCAGAAGAGCCTTGGTTTCAACCTTTGGCTCGGGTTTCTTGTCCAACTGTTCGAGGATCTTGGGCAGCGGATCATCCTCAGCCACCGCCGCACCTCGCTCCGGACGTGGACTGCGGAGAATGAAATCGGGAGCCAGGCCCTGGCGGTCCAGTTTTTCACCCCCGGCCCCCAGCCAGCGCTTGTTCACGATCTCGGCGGCGCCGCCCTGGCGTAGGGCGAAGCGGGTGCGCTCTACACCCATTCCGGCCGTGCGTTCGCCGAAAACAGGCAGGGATTGTTTCTTGAGGGCCGCCGTCAGAGCCTCGGCGGGCCCCACGGTGCCGAGCCCCGTGAGCATGGCCACCTTCACGAAACTGGGCCCCTTGTCGCTCCCCGTTTCCAACGCGAGATCGGTCTTGCCCGCTTCCTGTAGCGTGATAAAGGGGGCCTTGCCCAGGAAGAACCCGGCGACCTTGGCCGACTCCGCCAAGTCCCCGCCCGCGCAGCGTCGCAAATCCAGAACCAGGGGCAGCTTGGGATCACAGGCACCCAGCAGCGCAAGGATCTCGGCGGCCCGGCCGGCCTTCAGGTCCGTCAGCCCCAGAACGGTGGCTTTGGGATCCTTGCGGACGGAAATGGCTTGGCGCTGGGGCTTCTCCCGCTTGACCGTGATCTTCTTGGTGGTGCCCACCGAACCGTCGTACCAGAGAAAGCTCACCTCGCTGCCTTCGGTCCCCCGCAAGTGTCGATCCAGCGACCAGGAGCTCATGGCGCCGATGCTCTGACCGTCCACCTTCCGGATCACATCCCCCACGTGGATGCCCGCCTTTTCGGCGGGACCGTTGGCCGCCACAGCGATGACCTGGGCGTAGATCTGACTCTTTCGCAGAGAAAGCCCAGGATCGGCGGGCCCGGGATCCGGAAGGCGCAATTCCTCGGGGCTGATGAAGGCATTGAGGGGATGCACCCGCTCCAGCGCGCCTTGAATCCCGCCGGAGAGCACCTTCTCCATGTTGGGTGGATCCACATAGTTGTCCCGCACCAAGGCCAGGACATCCTGAATATCCGAGAGTCCCGCGAGGGGATCCTGAGTGGCCGGGCGCGTCTCGGTCCGAGGAGGTTCCGTGCGGCGCACCAGCACCGGGTAGGTGAAGGTGGCAACCAGGGGAAATGTGATGAGGGAGAGCCAGGTGCGCTGGTGCATGGGACCAGTGTACGCGAAGCCGGTGACCCTCAGCCGATCCGGCGTGCAAGATCCCCCAAGCAGAGCTCTATGGCACGATTGGGTTCGGCCCTGGAAATGGCCTGGCGAGGGATCGGGCTGCCCATCAGCCGCGCCGCCTCCCCCAGCAGGCGCTCGGCAAAGGCCGCTCCCTGCTCGACCACGACGGCCTGCCCCTCAGCCGCCATGGCCCGGGCGTTCAGGCGCTGATGGTCTCCGGCGCTGGCGGGAAAGGGTACTAGAATGGCGGGCCGCCCGCAGACCTTGAGCTCGGCACAGGTGCTGGCGCCCGAGCGAGAAATCACCAGGCTTGCCGATTCCAGCGCCCGATCCACCGCCTCGATGAAGGGCACCAGACGGTGGCGGGGATGGCGATTCTGGCGGGCCAGTTCCTCGGAGTCTCTTCCGCCCACCTGATGCAGGATCTCCCAGTCCGGGAACAGCTCCAGCAGACTCGGGGCCATGGACAGGATGGCCTCATTCAGTGCCCGTGCGCCGCCGCTGCCACCTAACACCAGGAGGCAATGGGGTGGTCGAAGGGCTTCGGGCGCCTCGAAAGGCCTCAGGAAGGCCTCCCGTACCGGCGTACCGACCAATCGGCAGTTCGCATTGGGCAACCTCGCCTCGACGGCTCGCATGCCGCACCACACAGTGTCGGCCCCCAGAGCGAGGAGGCGAATGAGGCGACCAGGCTCGGCGTTGGATTCGTGCAGGAAATAGGGGATGCCCAGGGAGCGGGCCGCGAAGAGGGCGGGAGCCGCCCCATAGCCTCCCGTGGCCACGACGACCTTTGGCCGATGCTGCTTCCAACGGGCCTTGAGGATCCGCCAGGCCCGGAACAGTTTCCACACGCTGCCCGCGAGCCTGAAGGGCGAACGGCCCACGAGGCCTTCCACATCCAGGAGCAGATGAGGCCACGGGCTTTCAGGCAGGAGTCTCGCTTCGATGCCGCGCTTCGCGCCGACAAAAACAACGGGCACCTGGGGCCAGCGGGCGCGCACTCCTTCCGCCAACGCCACGGCGGGAAAGAAATGGCCACCGGTGCCACCTCCGGTGAATACAACGGCGTTCGAGAATTCCGGATCGATAGTGCCCATGCCTCCAGGCTACTCCCCACGCCCTTCGGGCGGAATCCGCACTTCGGACTCCGGCACTGCTGCGATAGAATCCTCGGCTACCCCGCCCCCAAGGGCGGTCCCGAATTGGAGTGACCATGAAGATTCTCGTCGCCCTCAAGCAGGTGCCCGACACCGAGACCAAGATCAAGGTCGGCCCCGATGGCCGCAGCCTGGACCCTGCGGATGTGAAGTGGATCACCAGCCCCTACGACGAGTACGGCCTCGAGGAAGCGCTTCGCCTCAAAGAAGCCAAGGGCGCCGAGGTGACTGCTGTTTCCGTAGGCGAGGAGAAGGCCAAGGACGTGCTGCGCAATGCCCTGGCCCTGGGCGCCGATGCGGCCGTACTGCTGAAGTCCTCAGAGACTGGCGATCCTCTGGCCGTGGCCAGGGTCCTGGCCGCCTATGCCGAGGGCAAGGGCTTCGAGCTGTTCCTCTTCGGCAACAAGGGCTTCGGCAGCGACAATGGCGCCGTGGGCGCCATGGTCGCCGAGCTGCTGAACCTCTCCCAGGCCAACCTCGTCACCAAGCTCGAGCTGGGCGAGGGCACCTTCCGCGCCGAACGTGAGGGCGATGGCGGCACCGAGGTGGTCGAGGGCAGCCTACCCGCCGTGATCACCGCCCAGCGCGGTCTCAACGAACCCCGCTACGCCAGCCTGAAGGGCATCATGGCCGCCAAGAAGAAAACCATCGAAGAAGTGGATGGCCCCTCGGTCACCCCCGCCATAGCCGTGAGCACCCTGGCCCTGCCCCCCGCGCGCCCCGAGGGCCGCAGGCTCGAGGGCGATGCGGCGGCCCAGGCCTCCGCACTGCTCGGGCTGCTCCGCGACGAAGCAAAGGTGCTGTAGTTTTCGACCAAGGCCAACTTGAACTGAGGGGATGACGATGATTCTGGTTTTTTGTGAATTGAAAGATGGCAAGATCCGCAAGGCGAGCCTGGAGGCCCTCTCCGAGGCCCGTCGGCTGGCGGGCGACAATCCCGTGGGTGCCCTCTTCGCGGGCGCATCCTGCGCCGGTGCCGAAGAGGCCGCCCGATTCGGCGCCGATGTGATCCTCAAGGCCGAGGCCCCTGCCCTGGGCGCCTATTCCAGCGATCTCTTCGCGACAGTCCTGGCCGATGCCGTGAAGGCCAAGGGCGCCACGGCCCTGCTGGGTGCCGCGACTCCGCTAGGCAAGGACGTGCTGCCCCGCGTGGCCGCCAAGCTCGGCGCGGGCTACGCCGCCGAAGTGACGGGTCTCTCCATGAACGGCGGCAAGCTCCAGGCCATTCGCCCCGTCTACGCGGGCAAGGCCTTCGCCACCGTGGACTTCAGCAGCGCGGTCCAAGTGACCAGCACCCGACCCAATGTCTTTGCCGCCACCGAGTGCCCCAAGGGCGGCGCCGTGGAAGCCCTCCCGGCCCCTGCCCTGGATTTCAAGGCCATCGTCAAGGAAATCCTGGCCAAGGGCGGCGGCAAGCAGGACCTGACCGAAGCCGATGTCATCGTGGCCGGTGGCCGCGGCCTGAAGGAAGGCGCCAACTTCAAGCTGCTCGAAGACCTTGCCGAGGCCATCGGCGGCGTGGTGGGCGCCTCCCGTGCCGCCGTAGACGCGGGCTGGGGCATCCCCCACAGCATGCAGGTGGGCCAGACCGGCAAAGTCGTGAGCCCCACCCTCTACATCGCCTGCGGCATCAGCGGCGCCATCCAGCACGTGGCCGGCATGAGCGGCTCCAAGGTCATCGTGGCCGTCAACAAGGACCCCGAAGCGCCGATCTTCAAGCTGGCGAACTACGGGATCGTGGGCGATCTCTTCGAGGTCGTGCCCGCATTAACCAAGGCGGCAAAAACAATGGGAATTGCCAAGAACTAAGCCGCATTCACCCACACTCTGTCCGATCGCTGGAAGAGGTCTCGCGTATCCCCGCAGGGGATGCCGAGAAGGCCGCCGAGGCCCTCGGACTTTCCAAGTAGTCATCCCCGTACAAAACGAGTCCCGGCTTGGCCGGGACTCGTTTTGTACCTGCCGAACTACATCGGCTCGAACCCCTCCGAGTACAGATAGTCCCGGGCATCCTCGGGGTCGCCGAAGCGGGCGATGACCTCCACGCCTTCCCGGGCATCGCCGTCGGCCACATCCAGGCTGGAGATGCCCTCGCGAATGATGCAGGAGCCACCGATCTCATCGAGCCCAAGCTGCACCAGTTCCCAGGTTACGCCGTGCTCATCGCGCCAGGTTTCGATGTGGACCTTGGACATGGGAGCCTCCCGAGGGGAAGTTAAGCCTTCTTCACCGCTGGACCAGCGGGCTGGATCTGCCGATCAGGGGTGATAGCCGGGTATTACCTGATCATCTCGTCCAGGTCAGTTGGGCTTCTCGAAGAAGAGCACCACCATGCCGAACCCCACTCGGTCGCCGGGTTTCAGTTCCCGCGCATCGCCAGGGGCCAGTCGATCACCCTTGATGTAGGTGCCATTGGCAACGCCGTGCTCTTCCACCAGGAAGTACCGATTGTGCTCGCAGAGCACCCGAGCATGGCGGCGACTGACGCTCAGTTGGGGATCCTCATCCGTGAGGTCGATGTCCGGGTGGATGCCGGTGTTGGGATCGAAGCGGCCCACAAGCGCCCCATGGGAGGTGATGGTGTATTTCTTCCCTGAAATGACGGAGACCAGGGCCGCATTCTGCTGGGCGGCGCGGGAGCGGGAGCGCCCGCCTTCGCTGTCCACACGACCACCCAGTTCCCGGTTCCGCTGAGCCAGGCGCTGCATCATCTTCACGGAGACTTCGGGGTTCTGGCGGATCATCCGCAGAAAGGTGCCCCGGGAGATCGCAATGAGTTCGGTGTCCTCCAGCGCCACGACCGTGTTGCCCCGGGGAATGGGCTCCAGCAGGCTTCCTTCGCCGAAGAAATCGCCCTTGGCCAGTTCCTCCGACCAGTCGCCCACGGGCTCGTGACCCACATAGAGGCGGACCTTGCCCGACAGGATGATATACATCTGCTGGGCCATGTCCCCCTTGCGGTACACCACTTCGCCCTCGTTGAAGCGAAGTTTGCTCTGCTCGATGAAGCTCGAATCCGTCATGTGGGGGAATCCGTATCTAGTCTTAACGATACCCTGGACCGCACCGGGAAGAAACGTGGGGATGGGCGCCTTTTTTGCGCGCCGGATCATGGCGGCACATCTTGAACCCGACCCTCGTCCCCCGGCTATCCTCGGAGGATGCGCCTTCTCCGCTGGATGCTCTCCCCGCTTTCACCGCTCTACGGCGCGGTCGTGCGCGCCCGCAACCGCGCCTTCGACCAGCATCCGGAGCGTGCGACCGCCCTGGATGCGCCGGTCGTATCCATCGGCAACCTCTCCAGTGGCGGCACCGGAAAGACCCCATTGACCCTGTTCCTCGCGGAGAAGCTGCAGGAACGGGGCTGGCCCAACACGATCCTCTCCCGGGGCTACGGAGGCCGCCGCCCTGTCGATCCCATGGATGTGAACCCGGATTCGGATCCGGCCCAGACCGGAGACGAGCCGCTGATGATGGCCCAGCGCCTGGGGTCAGGCCGAGTGGTGGTGGGGCGGAAACGGATCTCGGCGGGCCTGCGGGCCCTATCCAGAGTCCCCCAACCTCGCCTGCTGCTCCTCGACGATGGCTTCCAACACCGTGCCCTGGCCCGCGACCTGGATCTGCTGCTCCTGGATGGCGTGCGCCGCTGGGGCAAGGGCCGCATGCTCCCCCTGGGCGACCTTCGGGAACCTGAGGCTTCGGCGGCCCGCGCTCACGCCCTGGTGGTCACCCGCGGGGCCCGAGCGCCCCGGGAGGAGATCCAGGCCTGGTGGGCGCACCACGGATCGGGAGGCCCCATCTTCTGGGTGGACTTCACCATTGGCGGCCTTCGCACTCTGGACGGCTCGGAGCGCCTCGCGCTTCCAGGGGCCGCTCCGGGTCCTCTCTTCGCCTTCTGCGCCCTGGGACATCCCGAGGCCTTCTACGCCGATCTCATGCTGGCGGGCCTGCCCTGGGTGGGCTACCGCAGCTTCCGGGATCACCAGGTCATCGGCGAAGGCGACCTGCGCGCCCTGGCCCGGGCAGCACGGGAGGCGGGCGCGGCGGCCCTGGTTTGCACGGAAAAGGACGCCGTAAAGCTGAATCCTCGAAAGATCCAGGAATTGGGCATCCCAGTCTGGGTGGCCGAACAGCGCGTCCAGGGCGCCGAGGATCTGCTCGACTATGTCTGCAGAACGCTCGCTGCGCTCAAGGTTCCTTGATGGAGGATGAAGTCTGGGGTTCCGGCTTCAGATTGGCGCCGGCCTTCTCCAAACGCTTTTCCGAGGAATCCCGCTGAAGGGCAATCTGCTCGCTGTCGTCGATCAGCGTGGGTGTGATGAAGATCGCCAGTTCGGTGTGGGTCTTTGTCTTTTCCTTCTTGGTGAAGAAATTCCCCAGAAAGGGAATCTTGCGGATCCAAGGCACGCCCCGATCATCCACACCTTCCTTGCTGCGGATGATGCCTGCGAGCACCAGGGTTTCGCCGCTCTTCAGCCGCACCACCGCATCCAGATCCCGGCGATCCACCACGGGCAGGGTGGCGGAGGCGCCGCCGGAATTGCCGACGCCCTGAACCACCAGACTGCGCACGGCCACGATCTCGGAGATGCTCGGATTCACAGCAAGGGTGACCGTATTGTCGTCCGCCACCTGGGGCAGGATATCCAGCACGATGCCCACGGGCACCACCATGGGCGTGATGTTGACGGTGGTCGAAAACCCGCCAATGCCGCCCGAACCCGTGGTTTGACTGTTCTGGAGGAAAAAGGCTTCCTCCCTTACCACGCGGAGGATCGCCTTCTGGTTGTTCAGGGTGGAGATCCGGGGAGAACTGAGCACCTGCAGGCGCCCTTCCCGGGCCAGGGCGGAGAGGGTGGCCGTGATGCGGGCGTTCTGCACCACCAGTTTGGCCAGCCCTTCGGTGGCGGCATCCAGATTGGTATTGCTGGTCATCCCCGTGGCGAAGGTGCCCCGGATATCCGTGCCCGTGCTGCCCGATGCGGCTCCGGCACTGAGCAATCCATTCCAGTCCACGCCGATCTGGCTGTCATTGCCCAGGGTCACTTCCACGATCCGCGCCTCGAGCAGCACCTGGCGCCGATTGCGTCGGCGAAGCTCCTGCAGGTATGCATCCACGCGCTTGTGGGTGCCCGGATCGGCTCCCAGCACCACCAGCCCGGAATCGGGATGAATCATCAGCGTCTTGCCGTTGCGGGCAAAGGAGAGGGAGGTCGGCCCGGAAACCTGGCCCCCGGCGCTGGAGGCGCTGTCGCCGCTGATCGCCTCGCCAAAGACGAGGGTAGTCAGGCCCGAGCGCATCTCATCCCAGGGATCAAAGCCATTGCCGGTACTCAGACTGGAGGTGTATGCCGAGGAACTTCCGGTGCCGCCCTGCCCGCCTCCCGAGTCCCCCCCAGCGCTACCACCACCACTTCCGCCGCTGCCTCCTCCCGTGGATTGAATCAATTGGCCCGAGGCGTTGACCATGAAGGCCTTCGAGCCGAGTCGCCGCATGGCCAGGTGATCCACCTGGTAGAAGCGAAGGCCACCTTCGGATTTCTGGATGTGGATGGTGCGCCCGGTCTTGGCATAGCCCATGCCCAGGTTCGGCAGGATCTGATCGAGGATCTCCTGGAGCGTGACGCCCTTGAGATCCAGGCCCTTGATGCGGGTTTCGATATCCGCCTCGAAGGTGATGTTGAAATCCGTGTCTTCCGCCGCCGCACGAAGGAGATCCTTCAAGTCGGCATCCCGCACCGAAAGGGAGATCCGCCGTGGTGTTTCCACAGGCGGAGTCGACTGGGAAACCAAGGGCCCCACACAGAAGAGCGGGAACAGGACGGGGATGAATGCTTTCACGGGGCCTCCACGGCGGGCCGAGGCGAAGGCTCGGGAGAATGGAGCGAATTGGTCGAAAGAATGCTGCGGGTCTTACCCGAGAGACTCTTCAGCTCGACAGTCGTGGACCGGATGGGGCCCACCGAGAGGGAGTTCCCCTCCAGAACCTGCCCGGAGCGATAGCCCCTTCCCTCGAGCCAAGCTCGGGAGCCCGAAGCGCTGTGAATCAGGAAATCCAATTCGGGAATCTGGGATGATGGAAGGCTCCCCTTCGGACCCGACTTGTCGGCGGTCTCCACCGGCGGCAGCGGCTCTCGCACCCCGGCAGGTAGGGTCAGGTTTGCGGGTTTCGGCTGATCCTGGATCGCTTCCAGGGCCGATCGGCGTGCCAGATCTCGGAAAGTATTTTCATCGGCCAGATAGGGAGGCGGCACCGCCATCCCCCGAAGATCCGCCCACAGATCTGGGCCTGCATCGGCCCCTGGGCTCAGGGGCGCTGACGGGGCGGCGACCGGCGTCTCTGGACCCGGTGGCACCTCCGGAACGGCCACAGGCGGGGCCTCAGAATCGGTCGAAGGCTGGGGGGGTGGAGTGGGCGAGGCCGACATCGTGCGGATATTCATGTAGACCACGGCCAGCACCCCCACGGCGAGCAGGGGAAGCAGCCAGGCCTTGTTTTTTTCCACAAAGGACACGCTCACCTCAGGGCACGAGGACCAGGTTTCTTAGCAGGAGGTACTGTCGCAGACCCTTCTCGTCGGCCTCCCAGCGGAACCCCACCGGCTCCAGCAGCGGCTCGATGTGGGGCAGGCCTTCCAGGGTTCGGAAGAGCTGGGGGGTCGGCCCATCGACGCGGGCCTCCAACACCCAGGCCTGGAGCTGCCCCAGGGTGCCCGCCTCTTGAATCGGAGGCAGCCCCTGGGACAGGGTGGTGGGCAGCGTGAAGCTGCCCCGGATGGGATCCCAGGTGGAACGAACGCTCGCCAGATCGATTCCCGATTGGCGGCAGGACTGCTGAAGCTCAGTCACCACCTGATGGTAGTGCCCGAGACGTTCACCATCATTGGCGACAAGGGGGATGCGACGGCGCCAGGGGGCAGAGGGAACCTCCAGAACCTTGCGTTCCTCAGCATTCAGAGGCTGCACGGCGGGCAGTTCGGACAGGCGCTGGTCCGCGACCCGCTGGCGCTCAATATAGCCCTCATCCCGCTTGAAGCAGGGCAGGAGCACAAACACCACAAAGAGCGCGGGCAGCACCCCGAAGACCGCTAAGAGGATGGCCCATTCCCGGGAGCGGCTGTTCTTCTTCATGGCGCGGTCCCCTGCAGCGTGAAGCGAGTCACGGCCCGCTGGGCAGGCTTGTCCGAATCCTGCTCCACGCGATCCGAAACGCTGATCTCCCTGACCGGCGCCAGGACGACTCCAGGCTCCCGAGCAAGGGCCTGGAGATACTTGGCCAGAGGCCCCACCGAAAAACCGCTCTCCGTGAAGGCGAGGCCGGTAACCATGAAGCGGTGCCCCACCTTGTCCCCGGGGATCTCGAAGACCTCCACCTTCTCCAGCTGGATTTCCGCCGGAGCCTTCAGAAGCAGCCCACCCAGCCGGGAGAGCGAGGCCGTGGCCTCTGCCTGACGCTTCTCCGCCGCCCGCAGCCGCAGGAGCGGCAGCCGCGCCTGGATGATTTGCCCCTCCTCGCTGGTGCGGGTTTCCCGCTCCGCGAGCCGCTGCTCGGCGGCCTCGGCGGCCTGCTTGAAGCCCTTTTCCTGGG
>JAYREN010000018.1:0-23470 GCA_041908845.1 Holophaga sp.
CACCATCAAACGGAGCAAAGGCCAAGGCACACCCGGGAAATATCCCATCCTACCCCGAGCGATCCGTCAGCCACTGTCAACCCCTTCATCGTTGCTCGGGCTAGGGCCCGAGCAGCGATGAAGGGGGGAACGCCTCAGCTCTGGGGGACGGCCGCCTCCAGGGCGATCGCCCGGGGGAAGAGCAGATGACTTTCCAGGTAGATGTGGAGGTGGAGATCCTCCTCCAGGGCCTGGAGTCCCATGTACAGCGAGCGATAGCTGCCGCAGGCATCCTCGGGTGGGGTGTAGTCGCTGGTGAGCGCCTTCAGGCTGCGGAGGATTTCGCCCGCCTGCTCGTGTTCTTCCTGCATCGCGCCGATGGGGCCCTGGACGCTGCCGAAGCAGGCGTCGGGGCGGCTGCCGCCCGCCTCCAGGTTGCGGATGTAGGGGAACAGGATCTGCTCCTCCTTCTCCAGGTGGTGCATCAGGTCGGCCTTGAGGTCCCCGAACAGGCGAGCGATCTCGGCCAGTTCAGGATGGTGGTCACCGTGAACGCGCAGCACCTTCTCCATGAGGGGTGCCACCCGATGCAGTTCATCCCGGGTGAAGGTGTGGTGCTTGGCCTCGATATGGGCGATGAGGTCCTTCAGTGGTGCGGCGGCCCAGGGCCCTGGATCCGAAGGTCTCTGGGATCCTCGCGAAAGCGTGTCGAGTTCGACGAGGACTTGGGTCGCATCCAGGCCTGCCTTCGAGCAGACTTCGCTCATGGTGCGGTGTCCGCCGCAGCAGTAGTCCAGGTTCAATCGTTCGAATACCCGCATGGCTTCGGGCATGTGAAGCACGACGTCGCCGATCTTGGTCTGGGGTGTGAATGACATGGGATTCTCCAAAAAGGGTTGGGATGATGGAATCAAGGCCGCCGCAAGGCTGTGCGGAATGATGGGCCTTCCTTGATGCAGGCTGAGAGCAGACCCTCCTGCTGCACCTGGGCAAGCAGGGGTGCGGGTTCGAAATCCGAGGTGAGCACGACGATGGCTCCAGGGGCGTGGCCATTCAGGGCCTGCTTGACCTTGGAGAGGGGGTGCCCTCCTTCTGCGAGGACGCTGGTTACATCCAGGCGTGTCACCACGGAAGCCTCGCGGAACCACGGCGGCCAGGTGGTCGCGACCGCGGATGCCGCCACCTCAGCCATCCCAGGATTTTCCTGTCCCAGTGCCCTTCGGATGAGGCCGATGAGTTCGTTCAGGGGCAGATTCCCGACCTTGGCTGCCTGCTCTAGCGTGGCGAGCTTGGCCACGGTGGCGCGGAGGATGGGGTTCTTGAGCTTGACGAAGGCGGGAACGGCCTTGATCAGCACGTCTTCCAGTTCGGGGTGGGCATCCAGCAGCGCACCGACCTTGGTGTGGGGTGTGATCTCCATCTCAGACCTCGTCGTACTGGAGTAGGCGGCGGTCGCCTTCGAGGGCCCGCAGCCGTGTTAGATCCTGGGTCACTTCCAGGGTGCCGAGGTAGGCGCCTGCTTCATCCCGCATGGCGAAGTAACGGATGTGGACGAATTTCCCCTGCATTTGGATCCAGAACTCGGCCACGCTCTGGCGGCCCGCCTTGAAGTCCGACAGGATCCGATCCACGATGTGCACGCTCTTGGGGGGATGGCAGTTCTGCACCGAGCGGCCGATGATGGCGCGGCTGCGCTCGAAGACCCGCTCGGGGCCCTCGCTGAAGTAGGCCACCCGATCGTCCGCATCGACGAAGGTAATGTCCACGGGGAGTACGCTGAACATCCCCAGGAGCTGCTGAAAGGAGAGCGTTCCGCTGGGAAAGACCACGGCCTGGGTCGCCGGGAGCTGGATTGCGCCTTCCACCACCCGGGCCTGGGGTGGCTGGTACTCGGTGCCGGGGGCCACCAGGCACCACCCGTATTCGGGGCTTTGGTGCCAGATCTCGCCCCACTGCTCCTCGGTGAACATGCCGAGGCACATGGGGAAGAGAATGTGCTCTTCCTTGTAGATCATGCCTTCCAGCGCTGTGAGGGCCGGAATCAGCACGGCGTCCTTCAGAATTTTCAGTTCTGCGCCACTGAGTGTCTCCTCCCGCAGGGCGAGGGTGGCGCCCTTGAGCAGCTCGCGCGCCTCGTCGTCCTTGCCCCACATGACCTTGCTGGGTCCGGTGGTGCCATGGCGCTCCAGCACGCTGAAGACGAGCTGTTCCTTGCGGCGGTAGTGCTTCTCCACATCCATGAGGGGCTGGAAGGCCTCCAGCACCGACAGGCGCTCCGATCTGGGGGTGATAGCGTCCGCCAGAGAGTCCAGGCTCATCACGCGAAGGCGGGCGGTGGTGATGGCCGCCTGGAGCGCCGCGTTCTCCGCCTTGAAGTGCTGCACGGGGTGCCCGGCCGGGAGAGGCATGGACGGGCAGGGCTTGGCCATGACCTCCTTCAGCACGTCCGCGTGAAGGTCGCACATGGAGCGCACCTCTTCCGAGGACAGGCCATCGGCCATCAATTGCTGCTCCATGGCTGCGATCTCGCTGGCATCCACCTCGGAAATCAGATCCTTGAGCCGCCCGCGCACATCCTCCGGCGCCTCGCCCCGATGCAAGTGGAGGATCACTTCCTTCAGGGTTTGAATGCGGTGTTCCTGGTTGTTGATCAGCTCGCTCATGGGGCCTCCTGGGGTTCCACAGGAGGAATATCTGACCAAATTGGTCGACATGCCTTGATGGAGATCAAGTCTCAACAAAAAACAGGAGTGGACCCGTCCCGGGTGGAGCAGGTTGTTTTGGCCTTGAGATAGGCTTTTCGGAAACGGAGTCGCCCATGTTGCCAGTTGGTCCCCTAATGGTTGAGCACCGCCTCATCGAGCGGATGATTGCCCTGCTGGGCCGGGAGGCCAAGCGGATCCGCACCACGGGCAAGGCCGATACGGATTTCGTGCTCACGGGCATCGAGTTCATCCGGCTCTACGCCGACCGCAGCCATCACGGCAAGGAAGAGGAAATCCTCTTTCGGGAACTGAAGATGAAACCGCTCTCGCAGGAACACCGACGCATGCTGGAAGACCTGGAAGCGGAGCACGTCCAGGGGCGGAAGACGGTGGCGAGACTGGCCGCGGTTCGGGAGCGGGTCCTCAAGGGCGAGGCCTCCGCCGTTCGGGATCTTGCGGCGCTCCTGGAGGACCTTGCGAAGTTCTATCCCGCCCACATCGACAAGGAGGACCGGGACTTCTTCCTGCCCTGCATGGACTACTTCACCGAAGAAGAACGCGCGAGGCTTCTGGAAGAGGAAGCGGCCTTCGACCGGAATCTCCTCAACATCCACTTCGAAGGCCTCATGGACGCGAGGGAAGGCAAGCCTCCGTCCCATGCCACGCCCGTGGATCTCGAAGGTGCTGCGGCCACGCGCTATGGATGCATGGTCTGCGGCTACACCTACGACCCGAGGTTGGGGGACTACACCCAGCAGATTCCCCCGGGAACGCCCTTCGACCAGCTTTCAGAGGAGTGGATCTGCCCCCATTGCCACGCCTCGCACCGAGCGTTCATTGCAATGAAGGCCGATTGAAAGAGACGCATGTCTCCAGGCGCGATGGCACACAAAAAGGACCACCGAAGAGGTGGTCGCTTTTGTGTTGTATTGATTGGTGGTCCCGGAGCGATTCGAACGCCCGACCCTCAGATTCGTAGTTTTTTTCGACTTGTCAGAATGGCTTTTAAAGCCAGTCCAAAATTGAATTCAAAGCTAATGAATTCAACACTAGACGTCTGATTGCGCCTAACGCTATGATAGGGAAAGAAAAGCGAATCACGACCCTCTGGTGCACCTACAGTGCACCTACTACTTGGGCTGATTTGAGGGACCTTAGAGGACTTTCGCAGTGGAAAGTGCACCTACCCAGGGGAGGCATCATGGGCCGGACCATCGGAGCGACCATCTGTGATACGACGCTTGAAAGGCGCTACATCCGCGACGGCGAGGATGAGGTCTGGATCAAGGACCTGGAAGTTCGGGGGTTTTACGCCAGGGAGAAGCCCGAGGGGGCGCGGATCTTTGTTTTCCGCTGGCGGTTGGATGGACGGAACCGGTCCATCACCATCGGGATTCATGGCTCCGACTGCGACAGCAAGCAGGCCAGGTTCCGGGCCATGGAGATGCGATCGGCCGTCCGCCAGGGGAAGGATCCTCGGACCGTCCTGGAGAAGGTTCAGGAGGATGTTCGCATGGTCGCCCAGGCTGTGAAGGAATACACGGCCAAAATCGCTGCGGGTGGCAAGCATGCCCCGGGGACCGTTGCCGAATACACCCGCATTCTGAACAAGAAGGTGGTTCCGGTCCTCGGTGATCGCCATGTCGCAGACATTTCCTTCAAGCATGTTGAGAAGCTGCACATCTCCCTTCGTGACACGCCCCGTGAAGCCAACAATGTCGTCACTGTCCTGAAGATCTTCCTCGGGTGGTGCCGTCGGATGGGCTACCGTCCGGCGGGGCTGCCTTCCGTCACCGAAGGGCTTGAATACTTCACGGAAGAGGTGCGGGAGCGCATGATTTCACCCGACGAGCTACAGCGCATGCTGGGGGCCCTGAACGCATTGTTTACCGATGGACTTGTCAGCAAGCACTTCTACTATCTCGTCTGGCTGATGTTGCTGACTGGGGCCCGGCGGGGGCAAGTTGAGCAGCTCCGGTGGGACCACGTAGATTTCGTGGAAGGCATCATGTATTTGAAGCCCAAGGACACCCGACGGAAGCGCAGTCGGCGCGCACCCAAAAAGGATGTCCGGCGGCTGACAGGGGTCACCTTGAGAATCATGCAGCACCTCCAGGAGACCAGGGATGAAGAATGCCCTTGGGTGTTCCCGGCTGAAACGAAGTCCGGACACCTTGAGAACATCAAACGCCCCTGGTCGGCCCTTCTCAAGACCGCAGGCCTTTCGAACCTCAGAAAGCACGACCTCCGCCACCACTATGCCAACGAGGCATTGGAGGCTGGAATTCAGCCGAAAGTCGCCTCGGACCTCACCGGGCATTCGGAAGAGATCATCACGCAGCGCTTCTACCAGGTGACGAGCGCCAAGGTTGCCAAGAAGGCCCAGGCCAAGCTGTCCAACCGGATTCTCTTGAAGGGGGGGGAGGAACCGCATCTGCCGATGAAGGAAGGGAAGGGCGTGGAGGCGGTCGGGCACACGTCCCATGGCAGCGCGCTGAATGGGCACAGGCCACAGCGTGCCAGTCGCTACCCTGACAAGGAAACGCTGCAGCGGATGGTCAACGAGATGCCCGTCACTGCCATCGCCAAGAAACTCGGGGTGTCGGACACAGCCGTGGCGAGGGAGTGCAAAAAACACGGCATCGTGAAGCCCGGTCGCGGGGACTGGGCCAAGACGATTGCCACCAAGAAGAGGGTTGGAAGCCCGGCAGGAGCGGAAGAATGATCCAAATAGATAAGCGCGGAAAGCGATGTGCTGCTTTCCTGGAAATACGGCGGGAGGGACAATGACATCTGGAGATCCCATGACCGAACTACCCATGACCTACTCCGGGCTTCTCAATGAGCTCAAGGGCCGAATCCAGGCGGCCCAGACCCGGGCGGCCTTGGCGGTCAATGCGGAGCTAGTCCGTCTCTACTGGGAGATTGGGCGGACGATCCTACTGCGGCAGGAAACCGAAGGGTGGGGCACCAAGGTCGTCGACCGCCTTGCGGGAGACCTCAAGGAAGCCTTTCCGACCATGAAGGGGTTTTCCAGTTCCAACCTCAAGTACATGCGCTTCTTTGCTGAGCGCTGCCCTGCATTCCGAATTGGTCAGCAGCCTGCTGACCAATTGCCGTGGTTCCACTTGGTCACCTTGCTGACGAAAGTAGATGTAGATACGGAACGCGAATGGCTCGCCTCTCAAGCTGCGCAACAGGGCTGGTCCCGTGCCACCCTACAGACCCACATCAAAAACCGACTCTTCGAGCGCCAGGGACAGGCTGTCACCAACTTCGACGCGCGTCTTCCCGCCACCCAGGCCGCCCTGGCGCAGGAATCACTGAAGGATCCCTACCTGTTCGACTTTCTTGGCCTGGGCGATGAGGCCCTGGAACGGGATATCGAATCGGCGCTGGTCCGCCATATCACCCGCTTCCTACTCGAACTCGGTGCCGGCTTTGCCTTCGTGGGACGGCAATATCGCCTGGAGGTTGGTGGCGAGGAGTTTTTCATTGACCTGCTCTTCTACCACACGCGCCTGAAGTGTTATGTCGTCGTGGAACTGAAGGCTACGGCTTTCAGGCCGGAACATGCCGGCCAGCTCAACTTCTACCTTTCGGCAGTGGATGCCCAGATGAAGTCCCCGGAAGATCACCCCACCATTGGCCTTCTGCTCTGCAAGACGAAGAACCGCATCGTTGCCGAATACGCGCTGTCCGGTATCGAAAAGCCCTTGGGGGTCGCGGAATATCAGCTTCTTCGCGCTCTTCCCGAGCCCCTTGATGTGACCCTTCCGACCATCGAGGCCATCGAAGAGGAATTGAGCGCCGATATGGGCGGCGAGGAAGTCTGAGGCTACGGGATCATTCATGCGAAAGGATCCTCACCCATCATCCCCAGCCTCGGGACCGGGAATGGCTTCAGAAGGCCCCATCACCGGGTCAGGCGAAACAGGGGGGCGCTGGAAGCAGGGCGCCAGCGGCCCGTGAAGGCTCACGGATTATGCTTTAAACCGAAATGATCGGACTTTTGGCCGGGTCGTGTGCGGCACTGGCTGCCGCCATGACCGAACGAACGAGTGAATTTGCAGCCAGAATCGCGGCCACACGCGCCAGAAGGTAGATTCCGACGCATGCCAACAGGTAGAAGGCGCCAATCCTGAAGTGCCGTACGAATAGCAAAAAGGTCAGACACAAAAAGGCTGTAGGGATCGTCAACCAGATGATGTCTCTGAAGAGTAGGTATTCCTTGTGGGCATCCTCGATCGAGGCGGAATCCCGTACTTGCTGATACAACCGGTACCAGGCCCTGTTTTGTGCTTCTGGATCAGTCGGGAACTCTCCGCCCACAGCCTCCTTGAGTCGCCCAAGGTCAATCCGTGGATTCCCAATGGCAAACTTGGAGAACGCGCGACATCCTGGTAAGGCGTGTTTCACTCGCCAGAAAACCAGCGCAAGTTTTACCTCGTCTTTCCCCATCCGGTTCATAAAGGTGATCACAAGTGAGATCAGCAGGGGAACGACGGCCTTCCCCCAGTCTGAAACGGCAATGGTTTTGAGGTGTTCAATGGATGATGGCCACCCCAAGAGGGAAAAGGCCAGTGCGAATCCGTGAGCCCCGAGGTAAACAGCCAGCAAGGACTTGTTGCCCTCCTTGAGATTCTTGGACTCGCCCACGGCAAACTCCGAAAAAATGCGGCAAAATACGATCAAAATGTTGAACTGTTGGTTGCTTAATCCCGGATGAGTATATCTAGCCCTTGAGGCCTAGGCTGCCCGTGTTCTTCTTGCGACCAGACCGGATCGCAGGTTGTGCCTGGACAGTTGAAGGTTGTGAACCATCCGGAAGATGACGATCTCAACCCAAAATGCTGCCGGGATTTGCATCCGCTTTCCGTGCTGGAAGGCTAGACTCAGAGGTGGAGAAATGAATCATGACCGCCAAGTTGTCTTTTTTCCCCGTCGGGAATGGTGCAATGACCCTTCTCGAATTCGAGAGCGGGCGGCGCGTGCTCATCGACATCAACATCCGCAAAGCGGCTGATGACCCAGACGACGACACTCCTGATGTTGCGGAATGGTTGAAGGCGCGGCTGACGCGTGATGATAAGGGGCGACGTTTTGTGGATGCCTTCCTCCTGAGCCATCCTGACCAGGACCATTGCAGGGGGCTTCAGACCCATTTCCACTTTGGCCCTCCGGACGAATGGTCCAAGTCTGCAGACAAGATCCTCATCCGAGAACTCTGGTCCTCTCCGATGGTCTTCCGGCGCGCATCCAATAACCACACCTTGTGCGAGGATGCGAAGGCATTCAACAGTGAGGCAAGACGCCGGGTGAAGCTGTTCCGAGAGTCGGGCAGCCCTGTTATCGATGGGAACCGGATTCTGATCCTTGGAGAAGATCAGGACGGGAAAACTGATGACCTTACGGCCATCCTCGTCAAGGTGGACGACACCTTCTCCAAGATCAACGGCCAGAACGATTCTTCCTTCGTAGCCCGGTTGCTGGCCCCGCATCCCAAGAGCGAGGATGAAGCGGATGAGGAAACCAGTTCCAAGAATCATTCCAGCACGGTCCTGAACATCCGGATCGCTGCGGACGGCAATACGGATGCCTGCCGCTTCATGGCCAGCGGCGATGCCGAAGTGGCAATCTGGGAACGCTTGTGGAAGAGGCATTCCGGGCGAAAGGATTGGCTGAGCTATGACATCCTTGAGGCGCCCCACCATTGTTCCTGGCATTCCCTCTCCTACGATAGTTGGAGTGAGAAGAAGGAGAAGGCTGAGGTCTCGCAGGACGCTCGGAATGCCCTTTCCCAGACACGCGGAAATGGCAGCGTGATCATCGCCAGCAGCTTGCCAATCAAGGATGATGACAACGACCCTCCCTGCATTCGCGCGAAGCGGGAATACGAAGCGATCCTTGAGCCCACAAAGGGAACGTTCAAGTGCGTGGGCGAGCACCCATCCGAAAAGGATCCTCAAGTTCTGGAATACGAGATTGGCAAGGACGGCCCTCGACGGTCGAGCACAAAGTTCGGTGCGCCCGCAATCCTTGGTGCCGGCGCCGTCGGTCGCCAGCCCCTGCCACACGGATGATCCCATCAGGGATGAACATGGGGACGGTTGAACTGCGAGATGCGCTCCGCTGGGCATTGAAGATCATTGAGGCCCATCCTGCCTTCACCATCGTTTCGATGGAACCGGACGCGCGCGTAGCCGGGGACATGGTCGTGGACATGCGGGTACACCTAGGTTTGCCATTGTCTTGGATGGCAGAAGGCCAAAGCCCAAACGGGGTGCTTGCCGACGAACCCGTGCGGATGACCTTCCCGGCCTCCTACCCTCTCAGGCCTCCCGAAATCCGCCTTCGGGCCGATTTCGATCGTAGTGTGGCGCATGTGCAACCAGGTTCCGTGGAGGAGAATCCGGAACCTTGCCTTGTGTACGGGAAGCTTTCCGAGTTCCACCAACGGGATGGATTGCCCGGCATCCTTGATCAGTTGGTGCTCTGGCTTGAGCACGCCGCCATGGATCGCCTGATTGATTTCGAGCAGGGCTGGGAACCTGTGCGCAGAGACACTCTAATGGACTTCCTTGTCTTCGATGCCGACCGGTTTCGAAGTATGGTCAAGAAGGATCGGGGCCATGCCTGGTTCGGAATGGAATACTGGATCAGTCTTGAGGAAGCCTGCAGGCCCTCTCAGTTACATGGGGTAATCGGCCCGGACCCGGTGGTGATAAATCGCACCACAATCCGGACTTGTTTCGGCGAATCGAAGCCTATACCGGGGATCAGCTTCGGACGCGGTCGATCATTGGCCTTGTTGGTCTGGCCGGGCAAGGCCCCTGATGGGAGGCTGGTCGTGACCGATCGGTACCGACCGGAAACCGTCACTGACATGGATGGGTTGTTCAATCGCGCCGGAGAATATGGCTGCGTCGATTCGCTGAAAGATGCACTTGGTTGGCTCGAGAAAACCCTTGTGGACGGTCGATGGAACACCCCTACGCCGATTGCGGTGGTGCTTGCCGCGCGCAGACCAGTACCCTTGATTGATTCCACGAGTGATCTTGAGTTGTGCCCCTACTTGGTGGACATATGGGCCCCGCGCCTATTTCCGACCGATAAGCAACCTTGCCCCGTCAAACCGGCGGGCCACCGGCAGACCATCACTGCCGACCTCCTGAGGCGGCTTTCAGGCGGTGAAGTGGATGGGGGTTCCCCACCGTGGGTTCAGCTCGGATGCGGAAGCCTGGGATCCAAGATCGCCATTCACATGGCGAGGGCGGGAAGGGCACCTGGTCACGTCATTGATTCAGCAACCATGAGCCCCCACAACATGGCGCGGCATGCCCTCTTCGACTACCAAGGGTTTTGGCCCGATCAGAAGGCAGATCGGTTGTCCAGGACCATTGCAGGGCTGGGGCAGAGATCCATCGCCCTGACAAAGGACATTGTGTTGGAGGTTTCATCTGGGGAGCCACTGGATAGGTTATTTCCTCCCTCAAGTTGGGCGATCGTCAATTCAACTGCTTCACTTGCCGTTCGCGAGGCATTGGGAGCCATCAAAAAGGAACCGGGTTGCCCTCGCGTCATCGAGACCTCGCTCCTGAGCGGCGGGAGGATCGGTCTTCTCACTGTCGAGGGACCAAACCGAAGCCCCAACACCTTGGACCTCATCGCCGAAACCTACGAGATGATCAGGCAGGACAGTGGCCTTGGTCCTCTCCTCTTCGGCGAGCCTGATGGGCACAGGATTGAATCGATCGGGGAAGGCTGTGGGTCGGAGACCATGGTGATGTCGGACGCAAGGGTTTCAATGTTCGCTGCCCCCGTGGCCGAGGCGATAAGTTCATGGCAAGACTCTGGACTCCCCCCGGATGGCGGGCGGATTGTTGTCGGCGGAATCGGGATCGACGGGATGAGCCTCAACTGGAAATCGCATGCCATTCTGGCGCCGACCGTTATCTGTCCCGACAATGCGCCGTCCTGGGAAATTCGCATCGCGAAAAGGGTCCAGCAGTCGATCGATGATGAAATCCTGCGTTGGCCTGGTGTTGAGACCGGAGGAATCCTGATGGGTCGAACATCTGTTGCTGCCAACACATTGCACGTCATCGATGTGATACCTGCCCCTGAGGACAGCAAAAGGGCTAGCTATGAATTTGTGCTCGGGACCAAAGGGATTCGGGCCAAACTTCGGAACTTTGGTCGATCATGCGGGGACACGCTTTATTGCATCGGGACATGGCACAGCCACCTTCGTCCTTCCGGACCTTCTACGACGGACCGGAAGACAGCATCGTTGATTGGATTGGCCAGCCTCATGCCAGGTGTGCTCCTGATTCGCACTCCCGAAGGCTTTCGTGGAGTGTTGACCGCTCTTGGTGACCACCCCAAAACAGAGTCGGCGGCGGAGAAGACCTGAAATCCGAAATGCCCATCGATGCGTTGAGTGCCCTTCGGATAAAGTGATCCCTGCGTGGATCGCAAGCCTATAGCTCCCTATATTCATTCAGGGGGAATGGGGGATCGCCCGAATCGCTGTACCGCGCCCGGTTGTTTGGACCAGGCTTAAGCATCAGGCAGCCTCCCTGGTGAGCCAAGCCTGACGGACTTCATCGGGTGTTTTGCCCTTGAGCTTTTCAAGGCGCCAGCGGTGGTTATAGAGGTCCACGAAGTCTAGGAGCGCCTTCCGTAGGTCATCCAGATTCTGGTAGATGCGACCTTCGATCACCTGCTTCTTGAGGGTCTTCCAGAAACGCTCTACCACGCCGTTGGTCTCGGGCTCTCCCAGGTAGGCGAGGCTTTGACGGACGCCGAGGTGCCTCAGCTCATCCTGGAAGTGCCCGCTGGTGTACTGGCATCCGTGGTCGCAGCGCAGGGCCAGGCCCGCAGCGATGCCCTTGGCGATGCCGCCGAAGTGCTTCCGGATCCCCTGCTTCACCGGCTCCATGGCGTTGAACCGGGTGCCGTCCTTCACGGCGTGAATGCCCACGCACTCGGCATTCCAGTGCTCGATGGCGGCAAAGATCCAGACGGTACCCTCCGCCACGGTCTGAACCTGCGTGCCGTCGGTGCCCCAGAGCTCGTTGGGCTTCTCGGTGCAGATGGTGCCGTGATGGGTCTTGGCGTCTCCCTTGGGTGCCCGCTGCGGCGAGAGCAGGGCGTGCTCCCGCATCAGGCGCAGGATGCGCTTGGCGGCGACCTTGATCTGCTTCTCGAACTTCAGCCGGTAATAGACCTTCCGGTGACCTTCCTCGCGGAAAGGGGAGCTCGCCAGATCCTCCCGGATCATAGGAATCAGCGCCTCGTCAGGAATGACGGGCTTGGGACCTCGCCTGCGAGGCTCCGCCTTCGGCTTTCGACGGTGGAAGACGCTGGAGCGCGGGGCTTCCCACGTTCGGCAGACCAAGCGCATGCCGTAGGGTCGGCCGGTGCTCGGGGAGATCGTCGCGCTCATTTCCTCGACCTCCCCGGCCAGAAAGCCCCTGACCTCCGGGCCTTCTCCCTCAGCAACTCGACCTCCATCGAGAGCTCGCCAATGCGGCGGTTGGCCTCGTCCAGTGCTGCCTGGATCGGATCTCCCTCCCGCTCACGCAGGCCCTCCTCGAGCCCTTGCATGGCCCTGTCACGCCAGCGTTCCAGGCGACTGATCTCCACACCGACTGCCCGCGACACGTCATCCAGGGACTCGCCCCGGATCAGACGCATCACAACCTCCGCCTTCCGTCGCTTGCTCCAACGCTGGATATCAGAGGACATCGCCACCTCCCCACACCAGCATGCCGTCCCGAACGACGGCTTTCCCGTCAGCCTTGCAACCGTCCGCCTTCGGGCGGCGGCCGCAAGCCGCAAGGGCCGCTCCGCTTTGCGCCCCCCGCCCGAAGGCTCCAATGCGCCGCCATGACGGGAAAGCCTGGGTCTGGAAAACCCTCAGACCCTCACAGATCCTTGCCATCGATTACCCCCTCCTGGTGGTCCAGGAAATTGGGGCGCGGTGGAATCGCCCGAATCGCCCGACCGCCCGAAGCCCCGTTACTGCTGGCTGGACGACCGGGCGATACCCGGAGGTCGGTTGCGTTCGCCTGATTAGCGCTCGCTCTGCGTCAGAGGCACGGGTTCCAGGATGGGGCAAGTTTCCCCCATCCATTGGCGGTCAACGGCCGTGGCCAGGTCCCGGAAGGCATCCGGATCGCAAACTTGGTCCAGGGACACGGAATGTTGAAATTCGGTGGTAGGCATGTGGATCCTTCCAAAGCCCCATCGGGGGCATAGGAACCAAGCCGCCCGGCTTCCCAGGCCTGGACCGAAGTGGACCGGTAGCGAGCCCCTCGCGTCTACCGGGGAACCGCACGGGGAGGGCCGCCGGACGCCAGGACTATCGGCGCAGGAAGGGCCGCGATGGGGATGGAAGGATTCCTTCGTCACGTGAAAAGATTCCCATGTATCCCCTTAAGTCCAGTTTCTGGGATTGCCGGATCCATTGGAATGCATAGCAATTTAAAGTCAGAGGAACAGTTTCCGAGAATTGTTCCCGAACCAAATTGCTAGATTTCCCAATGACCGTTTGTCAGGGAAGAACAACTTTCCGGGACCAAAATCGGATCGCCGGACCATTCCGAATCATTGAGGACCAGGATTTTGCCCCAACGGTCCGACTTCCAGTGGGATCCCGCCTCTATCCATCCTGCATGGTTGTCCCATTTCCCCTTGGGTCCTGCCCGCCGCTGCGTGGTGCCAGTCGGACATAGGGCCTTCCAAACCCAAGTGGTACCCCCGACTCGACTGCCCTTCATGATGGTCTTAAGGTTCGGCGCTAGACGTGCGTCTAAATCGGTTATCACGACCAGGTTCGGCCCAAGGCTCGATAAAGCAGGCATCTGGCCACAGGTCAGTGCTCTTACGCACCAGCCCTCACCAAGGGAAACCATGCTGGCCCCCGGGGGTTCCAAAACTTTGACATACAGCGATGACAGGAGATTCTTCACGGGCGAATCCGAAGGCATCTGGATTCTCCACGCCCATATCCTGGGATTATCGCCGTTCCCGTTTTGCCTAGCCTCGACGAACCCAGTGACCCTTGGGTACCGCGATGCGGGGAAATTTCGCTCGTATTCAGTTGTTATCGCAGCGAGAAAAGTGTCTGGCGCCCTGCCAGCACACAGGGACAAAGACACGGGGTGGATCCCGCCAGCTTCCATGGCGGCCATCCAGGTTGCCCCCCACCGCTGAATCCCGGCCGTTTCTTGCAAAAAGAGCAGGATTGCCCTAATGACATTGAATCGGCAGATCCCTGGATGCATCTCGCTCAACCAGGAAAATACTTGGCTCCATCCCGCTACATCCTGGTCTGCCAAAAGCGCGGTCATGTCTTGCAGGACCCTGATGATTTCGTCCTGGGATGACGCAGTCATCCCAGTCGCCTGGAAGACGCGAAGTGTCCCCAGCACAGATTGTTCCTGCTCGGTCAGTCCGGTCATGGAGCCTCCAGGTTCGGTAAACGATTTTCCCCACCACACATCCAGGGGCCCTATCTCAGGATCGCTTCGAGTTCCTCAGGGGCCAGTTCCAGCAGCCGGACCAGATCGCCCTGGAGAATTTTCACCATCTCCACTTCCCCCGGAGTCGCATTGGCCGGACACCGTAGGGCAGCACCTTCCCGGACTAACTCTTCACCCCTGGCCCGCAAGCCTTGGAGGTAGACGATGGCTGCACGGAAATGATCTGGTCCACGAGGCCCTCCTCCACCATTTGCTCGGATGGCATCTGGCGATTGGCTGCACCTCAGCAACAAATTCGGGACAGACGGGACAGCACCACAAACCCCAGGACCCCCATGGCCTTCACTTTCCCCGTTCAGGTTGTCCCGCAGCCCGCCCGTATGGCCATCGGGGGATTCGGGACAAAGATTTCTCTCTTTTTGCTGCGGTGCGGTTCCCGGGACGCACGCTGTCCCGTCTGTCCCGCTCTCAGACAGCCTTGCCACGCCCTGCGGCAGATAGATTACTTTGGATCGTCGCCCCCGGATGGTGGGGGAATTGTGCACCGTCCGATCCCTTTCTGGCGAATACAGGATGCCCGCGTCGGCCATGCGCGCCCAGAGGACGCGTTGCGACATATTGATCGGGGCGCCCTGCTCCTCGGACATTTTCCGCACGACCGTGTACACGGCCTCCGGGAGAAGGTACATCCGACCATCTTCTGCCACGAATCCGACGGTATTTCCCTGGGGCCGATGGATGCCCTGCACAGGGTCTGTGCGCCAACCCCAACGTTCTGGCCCAGAAGGCAAATGGCGTTCAAATCCCTCCAGATGGCATTTACCCATCGCTAGCGCACCTTCCAAAAGGGCAAGGAACCTAGAAACTGGGTCCGATTCCTGCTGGGTTCTGGTCTGAGATCGGCACTCCGCAGACAGAGCGGCCACGGCACGGTCAAGGATCTCTTCAGCCTCCTGTTGCGTCATCGTCTTTTCCTCCCGTGCGAAAGAAAGGAAATGTTCGACGCCGACCAGGAGATCAGCCGCGATCTCAGGAGTTCGCAGGTGTGCTCCGCGAAACCTGCGCCGCAACTCAATCGTTCGATCATGGACCCGGTCATCCATGCCATTCATCCTGGGCGCCAGCCATTGGACATACGAGGCCATCACCCGGGCAAAGAGTCCCGCCTGCCCGATAGCCTGAGCCCGCGTGATTGAGGCTAAATCGCCACTTCCCGCCAGGACGTACATGATCCAGGTCCTGGCGCAGAGGCTGTGGCCCTGTGGCAAATCCTCTCCCGTGGACCACAGACTGCCCCGAGGATTTCTGCTCGGACGAAGTTCCGCGTCCCGGTCTAACCGATCCCGCGCATGGCCGTTTCCCTGGGACCGCAGCACTGCAGCCATGGTCCTTGCTAGCTCAGATTGCCCCCTTGCCCCGCCTTCGGGCACGGCCTCGTCGACGAGCAGAGGCATATCTTTTAGGCGGAATTGCCGATGGAAAAGACTGTTGGCCGTGTCCATCCAAGCTGCGGGAAGCTCAGAGGCACTCCACCTTCGCCCAAAAAAGGACAGAAAAAGGGCGGCTTTTGTACTTTTCATTGCTCCCGTTTTCCCTGTGAGGTGCAGAGAATATTTCGCGTACCCCAGGGGAGCCCGAAATACTGAGGCGAACAGCGGGATGGTAACCGCATCAGCATCGATATCGAGTAATCTCACGCTCTCTCGGATACCGGCCACCAGATCCTGTCCTTCCAGGGGGGCCTCCAGGCAATACCCCGCCAGAGTTCCGGGCAGATTTACCTCGATGTCAGGCACTACGCCGCTGGCATCAATGGCACCTGCTGCATGAAGATAAATCCAACGATTTTCTAGGTTATGCCACCCTGTGTGGCTGAACACGGTGCGGACCTCAACCCCTTCCGACAAGTGTTGAATCGCCGCGCGAAAGTGGTCCCGGATGGCCATTCCAGCTCCCACTACGGCGCCACTCCCCCAACCGTTGATCCAGGCCATCGCGGGGAAATGGTCCGCCCGAACCCGCAGAATCGGGAGGTGGGCACCGCCAGCCAGTGTTCCATCGATGGCATACACGCGATGACGCTCGGCTCCATCATCAAGAATGTGTTCCTCCCTGATCCTGGCTTGGAAATTGCCGAGGCGCACCTGAACATGCTCATCTTTCACCAACTTGGTCATGTAAGTGCCATTGGGGCCGAAGAAATAGGGGTGATCTGGGCCGGTCGCCGGAGAGATCGGGATATCGCCATCCGAAATGGACCGAGTATCCCCACTGGCCTCGGCCTTCACAGCCAGTGGTTCGGGGAACGTGCCATCAATCCTCGCCCTGACCTCCTCCACCGATAGGCCGGAAGGCAGCGGATCCCCCAAATCCCATTTCGGCGGCAGTCCCGAAGGCAGCGGAATCACCCTCACCACACGGGCGCCAGCAGAAAGCGCAAACGATGCGACGGCCTCGGCGTAGCCAAGCCCGGCCAAATCGTTATCGGGCCAGATCGCAACGCATCGATCTGCGAGCGCAGACCAATCGGCCGCCTTGGCGCCCTGTGCACCTCCGTAGGAGGCGACCGCAACCCAGCCGTCGGGCAGAAAGTTGCAAGCACCGTCGGCACTTTTCTGACCCTCCACCACCAGCACCTGAGCCTCCGGGGATGCAGCCAGACGGTCCAGGCAATACAGGGGGCGAGGTCGCAGGGGCGCCTTCAAGCACCATGAAAATCGACCAGTCTCCTGTTCTTCGCACCAGGAAACAGGAATATCAGCCTTTTTTCCATCCCTATTTTCCCATCCGATACGCATCACGTAGAACAGCTTGGCACCTTCCGTATTCCGGTAGATCCAGTGCTGCTGATAAACCGCCTTGGCCCGGATCACGGTCCCGTCCTCGGACCGTTCATCCATGCGGCGCGCAAGCAAGTCAAACCGGGGAAGTTCCAGGCTCAGAGGCAGGGGCGTGAGGGGCACCCAGGTGGACGTTTTCAGATTCTGGATCATTTTCCCCTCCCTAAAAAGAAGACACAACTGCATAGCCTGATCCACCGGTCAGGACAGACATTTGGGCCGTTGAGCCCAGCATTACCTTGAACAGGGGGTGCACTGTTTCCAGGTATGAGTTCACTTCCATCTGGACGATCAGGTATTTACGTCTCGCCAAGCGGCCACCTGCTGTGCGCAGGGAAATGGCTAACTACATTCCGCCTTGGCTTAATAGGCCCCCGAATCTAGCCACCCCCTTCGGGAGCAGTCTGCCGGAGGGCCTGCAGCCAAGCCTGAAGCTCTTCCACCGGGATCCGCACTGCGCGATTACCTACATGCACCGGCCGCAGCCGCCCATGGCGAACCTCCGCGTAATACTGGGCCCTACAACACTGCGTTGCCTGGCACCACTGCCGGATGGTAAGGAGTACCTGGGGGTGATTCATGGTGATGCCTCCCAGAGGATGGGATTGGAGGTTCGCGCTCAGCCGTCGATATCTGCCTGTGGATGTGCGCAGGTGATTGCCCGTGCCTCATGGTTATCGGCGATCTATTTTTAGAACTTTAGCTTATTTTTGAAGGAGTTTTTGTGATTTTGTTTTTTCCGTATAAACGGGTTTTCAGCGGTTCTGGCCTATTCTTGCCTGCGATTTATCATCAAAAACGCTTTGCTAGCACTTGTGGGTGACTGCTCCTGGGAGGTGAAGCCGCTCCAGTTCTCGGTGGGAAACGAACCTTCTGGCAGTCTGGTGGATTTCCTGCGGGGTTAGCCTTCCAGCAACGCAAGGATCCGTGCGCACTCCGCTTGGCTGAGTCCCAGTGCTTCCGGCCCCGCCGCCCCCATCAGGAGGTAGCCCAGTCCGTGGACGATTTCCACCAACCGAAGCGCATTCTCCAAATCCCTACCGTCCAGTAAGGTAGCCAACGCCTGGGCATCGGCCCAGATCTGGGGATCCAGGCCCAGCGCCAATGCCCGGTGGACATCGGGAACGACAATGTCTGATTCTTCGACCACATTTTTCCTGTCCGACTCACGCATGGATCCTCCGCTCCTGTGGCCCCGGTGATGGGGCACCCGATAGCGAATTCCCTGTGTGTTTGTGACCCTGGCCGGCAAACAGAGTTCCACGTACCGAACCGTCGAGCGAAACGCGTGGAGGTCCACCTCACAGCGGGTAGCCGAGCGGTGGACCGAGTGGGCAGGAAGGAGGCGCGCCAAGGGAATGAAGCAAAGCTCATCCCGGTGCAAAGAGCCGGTTCACAACAATGATCTGGACAGGGGAAGGCTGAGCGATCTACTTCGTCGGCAATTTTTTGCCGGTATTTGCTGAATTCCTACGCGCCTTCTTCCTCATCCTCCGCATCCGGGGATTCCTCGCGAACGGTGGACGTGAACACACTCGGCATCGCATTCGCTGGCGCGAACAGCACGGGCCAATAGAAGGGCGTGTTGCGCCAGCCATCCTCTTCGCGGCCTTCCTGGCGGAAGAACATCAGGACGGGTAGGTCGCCATCCACGGAATGGACCAGCGCACGGTCCTGGTAGGTGTGGGGCGCGTTGCTGAAGCGAATGCCGTCGCTGCGCTTTCGGGCCAAGGCGCGTCCGGTCTTCACGGCCACCCAGCACTGGCCCTTGTCCCGGCCTTCGGGTGCGATTCTCGAGTAATACTCCACTGCCGCGCGGCAGGCTTCCCAGTCGAAGCTGTAACCCTCAGAGAATTCTAGAGTCTGCTCGAGGAGATCCAGGGCCTGGATAACCAGCTCCGTGGGAACCCTGACCAGGGTTTCTCCATCGACGGCCTTTGTCGGGAAATGCGCATCCAGCTTGGTAATGAATGGACGAAGAGTGGTCATGGACTTGGTCTGGAATCCAATGGGAAGATGGGCACCGCCCGGTTTTAGGGCAACCACCTTGGAAGCCATGATCTTGTTCGGGGCGCATGGTGTGACGCGACTTCCGGCCTCCTTCAGCACGAAGGCCACGCCGCGTTCGTGGGCGCCGGTCTCGAAGGCGTGGCGCAAGGCCGAATCAAAGGCATGGATTGTCTTCAGGGCGTTGTAGTTGTCGGGAGTGGTGTAGAACCGGGTAACGGCCAGGTCTGGGCGAGGCCGGTTGCCATACATCCGGGCATGTTGAAGCACCGTGTCCTGCTGCATCCGCTTGGGGGAGCGGCCGTAATAGAACCCGATGAGGTTCGGCACGGTGATTCCTCGGTCGAGAATCTGCCCGCCGATGAAGATGTTGAAGGGTGTGCGCAAGCGCAGTTCGGCGTTCTCGTCGAGCAGGGCTTCCACCTCCACATCAGAGTTCACCTTCTCCAATACCACTGCGCCTTTCGCGAAGGATCGGCGAACCTCGTCATGGATGCGCCGGGCATCCGGCATCGAAAGCCCTTCGGCTGCCACCGACCGCGATAGGTCAGCGAGTGCCTCGTCTACAAGCCGATCAAAGGCCGGGTCTCCGGCCTGGGCGGCCTGCTTCATGGCATCGGCGATCTCATTGGCAACCAAGTGCTGCCACTTGTGGGCTGACTTCGCCGTTTCCACATGCACGATCATTGCAAATCGCTTTATGGGTTCCTGGGCATCCTGCTGCTGCAAGCGGCGCGTGCAGGCTCCCACGACGAAGGTGATGATGGCCTTTCGCAGAGCCTGGCTGCGGCTACTGGTCAGGGCCTGCTCGGTTTTGATGCGACGCCGATCCTCGCGTTTGAGCGCTTCGAGTTCTTCCGGCGCCACCTCATGCCAAAGGTAGAACTCCGGTCGGTCTTCGTCATGGTCCCCGAAATAGTGATCGCCACCCACGTAGCCACCATGGATGGGAACCAGGCTGGTGAAGGCCGGTCGCTTCGGTTCAAAGGTGTAGACCGCATCTGCCACCCCTTCGTAGTCATCGGGTTGCAGATACAGGGAATATGGAGTGGCCGTCACCTGCAGCACCGCAGAATTGGGGAGACGGCGCCGCAGTTCATCGATCTGGTCGGCGATGCGCCCCTGTTCGATGTCGTCACTGCCCTTTTTCTTTGTAAAGCGGATGGATGCAAAGTCGGCCTCGTCATCCACGATCAGCACGCGTTTCGTCAGCAGGGAGGGATGTTTATCCGTGAATAGTTCTAAGAGGCGGCGGAGGTTGTTCTTTTCCTTCTTGGCCACCAGGACTAAGCGCTGTTCCTCAATCTCCCAATCGGAGAGGTTCGGCACGGACATGATGTCGTGGACCTCTAATTCTTCAGCGTCCCGGAACACGGTGAATTCCCTGCGGATGCGATTGACAGTCTGCTTGGCCAGGGTTCGGGTCCCCTTGGTCAGAACCACAGCCACGTCGAAACCGGCATCAAAGGCGGCAGCCGTAATCCCCAAGAAGGCCTTGGTTTTGCCGGATTGGATCTTGCCCAGGAGCATGACCGGTCGCAGCGTGTCTGTGCGAAGAGTCTCCAAGGCCTCCACCGTCGTGCGGACGACCTCTTCCAGCTCATGGGATTCTTCCTGGCCAACGCCTGCACGGGCCGACTTTAGTCGATCGTAGAAGGTTGGAAGGGCCATGGGGCCTCCGGATGGGATCCGACCAACAGACTAAAGATCGAGGCTGATCGGGACGTGGATCCTCAGTATAGAGATATTAATGGACACTCATTGACGCGTTTGCTCTGCCACCCTCTCGGCGAACGCTTGACCGTTCCAAGGTGATCCATTGCACTTCCCGTAGGAATCCGGCTGGACCCTCATCTGGCGCGGTCTCATGATGGCTATTGAAACCACGATGTCATCTGAATGCAGCATCTGGCGATCGATTGTTCCGCTCTGGGAGTCCGCATGAATACTCAAGAACTCATGGATGCCCTGATGTCCCTGGTGCCGATCGATGGCAGCACGGCCGGGAACACAACTTTGAAGGGTCGGCTGGTGGAGTGGGTCAAGGCCAACGGCGGCACCGACATGGAAGCCGTGGAGGCCTTAGGAGCGTATGAGCGGGTCCGCGATGCCTTGGTTTCTGCGGGGCAACTCGCCAAGGGCAAGGGGCAAGGCGGCTCCGTGCGAAGGGTGGAGGGAGCTTCGACCTTGCTGGATATGGAAACAGTCGAGACTGTCATACCCGAACCCAAGCCCCGTGCGCCGCGAAAGGCCAAGGCCGAGCCGGAAGCGCCCCTGACGGAAGAGGTGCCCATCCGGTCCTACCGACACCAGGACCGGCGGGCCAACAATCCCGAAGTGGGGCTGGTGAAGCCGGAGAACGACCCAGACCAGCCCAAGACCGAATGGCGCTTCGATCCACATCTGGACCCGGAATTGCGCTTCGACATCGGGCGGTCCCAGGTGGAAGGGGTCATCGACGAGGCTCTGGCCAGCGACGATCCCCAGGTGCTGCGGGCCGCCCTGCTGGAACTGAAGCGCCTCCAGGCGCCCTACCTGACCTGGACCGGCAAGGCCGAGCGCACCAGCTTCGAGGTGGACACGGTCAGCCTCCATGTCCACGAGCGGGTGGACCCCTCCAGCATCCTGTCGGCCGTGCGCAAAGGCCAGAAAGTGTCCGAAGAACACAAAAAAGCCCAATACATCCAGCCGAGCCTCTTCGAGCCGGTTTGGGAACAGGTGCCCCTGCGGGAAGCCATCGACTTCTACCGCCATGACCGCGGCTGGGCCAATCGTCTCGTGGCCGGCGACAGCCTACTGGTGATGAACAGCCTGCTTCAGAAGGAGAACATGGCTGGGCAAGTGCAGATGGTCTATATCGATCCGCCCTACGGGGTTAAATACGGGTCAAATTTCCAGCCGTTCGTTGGAAAAAGAGAGGTTGCAGACAGGAAAGACGAGGACCTCACTCAAGAACCAGAGATGATCAAAGCATTTCGTGATACTTGGGAACTTGGCATTCATTCTTATTTGACCTACCTTCGCGATCGTTTGATTGCTTCAAAAGAATTGTTAAATGAATCCGGAAGTGTTTTTGTACAAATTTCAGATGAAAATCTGCACCTTGTTCGGAATTTGCTTGATGACATATTTGGTGTAGATAATTTTATATCCGTCATCATGGTAAGGAAAACATCTGCTGTAAGCAGTCCTTCTGCAAAACTGAATTCAATCGCAACGACATGTGATTTTGTGTTGTGGTATTCAAAATGCAAACAATCACTTAAATACAATCAGCTATACCTCCCAAAAGAGTCTGGATTTAGCGCTGGAGGTAATTATAAATATGTCGAACTAAATGATGGCCGCATCCGTCAGTTAACAAACGATGAAATGAACGGTTTGAGCAGACTTCCAGATGCTTCAAGAGTATTTATGTTTGACAACCTTACATCAAGTGGTTGGTCAGAAGTATTGTCGTCTTGTTTTACATACAACGGTGCTGATTTTAAACTAGGTTCAAATCTTCATTGGAAAACAACATTAAAAGGGCTCGGCAATCTTACTATTTCAAAACGCCTGGCAGGTCTTGGGAACTCATTGAGGTATAGGCGAAATATTGACGATTTCCCGGTATATCCACTAACAGACATGTGGACAGACACTGCAAGCAGTGGGTTTTCCGACAGAATCTATGTCGTCCAAACCAATACGAGAATTGTGCAGCGTTGCATGTTGATGACGACCGACCCCGGAGATCTGGTTTTAGATCCTACTTGTGGATCTGGGACTACAGCAATCATTGCAGAAGCCTGGGGCCGCCGTTGGATCACCTGCGACACCAGCCGCGTTGCGGTGACCCTTGCAAAAGCGCGTTTGATGACGGCTGGCTACGACTACTTCGAGTTGAAATATCCCCACGAAGGTCTGAAGGGTGGCTTCGTCTACGAGACGGTGCCTCACGTCACCCTGAAATCCATCGCCAACAACCCTGAAATCGACACGATCTTTGAGGCCCACCACCCGAAGATTGGGGCGGCACTGGCTGCCTTGAACACGACCCTGCGCGCCCACCCACCCGCAGCCTACACGGTGGTGGAAGGCGGCCGCAAGGGGCAGAAGGTGGACTTTAGGACCCCGGAAGGGAAGACAGTCAAGCTGCCCTCAGGCGAGGATGCCCCGGCGGGCGCCCTGCTGGAATGGGAAGTGCCCTTCGATCTCCCGGAAGCCTGGCCCGAGGTGCCCTTCGCTGCCTTTCATGCAGCGCGTCAGGCCATGCAGAAGGCCATGGACGCCAGCATCGCGGCCCACGCGGACCGGGAACAGCTCTTCGACAAGCCCCAGGTGGACAAATCCAAGCGCCGCATCACGGGCCCCTTCACGGTGGAGGCGGTGCCATCCCCCACCGTCATCAGCCTCGGCGACGAAAACGTTTCCGGGGAGGCGGACCAGGCAATTGCCCGCTCAG
>JAYREN010000018.1:23480-28483 GCA_041908845.1 Holophaga sp.
AGCGCCCGCGCCCACGACTGGATGGACGAACTGCTGAAGACCGGCATCCGGGGCAAGGGCGGCCAGATGATGAAGTTCGCCAGCCTGGAGCCCTTGCCGGGCACCAAACATCTTCAGGCCTTAGGGACACTCGCAGACAGCGGCGACCGGGTGCTGGTGTCCTTCGGTCCCGAGCACGCGGCCATGGAACAGAAACAGGTGGCCTTGGCGCTCCACGAGGCCGAAAAGGTGCGTCCTGCAGCCCGCTACATCGTGTTCTGCGCCTTCACCTTCGATCCCGAGGCCGCCAAGGACATCGACGAGACCAACTGGGCCGGCGTGAATCTGCTCAAGGTGCAGATGAACACGGATCTGCTGACGGAGGACCTGAAGAAGGCGCGCAGCAACAACCAGAGCTTCTGGCTTATGGGTCAGCCGGACGTGGAATTGAAGAAGCTGGAGGATGGCCAATATCAGGTGGAGGTCCACGGCTTCGACTACTTCGACACCGTGAAGGGCGAGCTGGTCAGCGGCGGCAAGGGCAAGATCGCCGCCTGGCTGTTGGACACGGACTACGACAACCGCAGCCTCTTCCCACGGCAGGTCTTCTTCCCCATGGCGGGCGACAATGACGGATGGAACAAGCTGCGCCGCGACATCCGCGCCGAACTGGACGACAGCCTGCTCTCGGCTTTCCACGGCACCGTCAGCCTGCCCTTCGCCGCCGGCGACAACGGCCAGGTCGCGGTGAAGATCGTGGATGATCGGGGCATCGAGTCCCTGAAGATCATCGTGCTGGACTAGGGGTCCGATATGGCTGCCCCCAAATCCCTGATCATCAACTCTCCTTACGAACGCCCTACGCGCTACTGGGCGCAGGGCGCCGGGGGGAGCCTAGCCCTGGTGGAAGGCCGCCGCCCTGCGGGCTACGAGATCTTCGACACCCGGAACAACACCAAACGCACCGCTGAGTTGGAACTGGTCAATCGCATTCGCGAACGCGTAGACCAATGGCGTGCTGCCGACTATCCGGGCATCACCACCGTCACCCGGCGGTTGCTGGAACACTGGCGAGATTCCTCGGTCCGGCAGTTCCCGCTGTACTTCTGCCAGATCGAAGCCATGGAAACTCTGATCTGGAATGTGGAGGCACCGGCGGATTTCAAGCAGGGCATCCACATACCCGGCGATGGTGGTGCTTGGGAGCGTTTGTGTAGCAAGATGGCCACCGGCAGCGGCAAGACCACCGTGATGGCCATGGTCATCACGTGGCAGGTGCTCAACGCGACGACCTACCCGAAAGAGACTCACCGCTTTAGCAAGGCCATTTTCATCGTGGCTCCGGGCATCACGGTGAAGGACCGCCTGCAGGTGCTCTACCCCGGGAACGAGAAGAACGAATACGACGCCATGGGGCTCTGCCCTGATGAACCGTCGCGCCGCAAGTTGAACCAGGCGGACATTCTGGTGGAGAACTGGCACACGTTGATGCCCTTGAAGCAGACGGATCGCTCCGTGGTAAAGAAGGGAGCCGAAAGTGACAAGGCTTTCGTGCGCCGCGTGCTGGACAAGCTGTCCATGTGCAAGGACCTGGTGGTGATCAACGACGAAGCCCACCACGCATACCGCATCCCCGCGGACGTGAAGATCAGTAAAAAGCAGGCGGAGGAACAGGGGCTGGATGTGGACGAGGCCACTCGTTGGATCGAGGGCCTGGACCGGATCCACAAGCAGCTTCGCATCCGTCGCTGCTTCGATTTGTCCGCCACACCCTTCGCCCCTACCGGCAAGACGAACACCGAAGCCGGCCTCTTCGACTGGGTGATTTCGGACTTCGGCCTGAACGACGCCATCGAAGCCGGACTGGTGAAGACCCCCCGGGTGGTCGTTCGGGACACGGCCATCCCCGATGCCCACACCCTGAAGTCCAAGCTGTATCACCTCTACCGCGAGGCCGAGGTGGCGGAAGACCTGAACCGCAAGGGGGCCCAGAAACACGAACCGCTGCCTCTGCTGGTGCAGCAGGCCTACACACTGTTGGGGGCCGACTGGAAGGCCGCCTTTGAGGATTGGAAGGTCGCGGGCCACACCAGCCCACCCGTCATGCTCACGGTCTGCAACCGCATCGAGACGGCTGCCCGCATCGAGGACTACTTCAACCGGGGCGACGCCCACTGGTCGGAACTGCACGCGCCCAACCGCACCCTGCAGGTGAACAGCAAGGTGCTGGAAAAGGCCGAAATGGGTGAGTCGGTCACCGTGGACAAGGACTACGGGGCCCGCCTGCAAGCCATCCTGGAGGCCGCCAGGATCCCCCAGGACCGTAAGGACCGGCTGGCCGACTTCAAGAAGGAAGAACTGCTGCGGGCCATCGTGGACACGGTCGGTAAACGCGGGCAGGCCGGACAAGACCTGCAGAACGTCATCAGCGTGGCCATGCTTTCCGAAGGCTGGGACGCCAAGAATGTCACGCATATCATGGGGCTCAGGGCCTTCACCAGCCAGCTTCTATGTGAACAGGTGATCGGGCGTGGCCTGCGACGCGTGGGCTACGAGACCGAGGAGGTGGTCGGTGAGGATGGCATCACCCGCCACCTCTTCAAGCCCGAGTATGTGAATGTCTTCGGCGTGCCCCTGTCCATCTTCCAGGATGTGGGCGAAGGCGGCGACGCCCCACCACCCCCGAAGCCCAGCACGCAGATCGAATCCCTGGTGGAGCGCAGCGAATTCGAGATCCGCTGGCCGAACGTGCTACGAGTCGACATCGTTGTGCGCCCCCATCTGCACCTGGACTGGGACAAGGTCGAACGGATCACCATTGATCCGTCCACGGTGCCCCTCAGTGCCGACCTTGCCCCGGCCGTCGGCGGCGCCACGGACTGGGGGAAGATCCAGACCATCGACCTGGAACTTCTGCCCGAGTCGTTCCGCCAGCAACGCCTGATCTTCCTGGCGGCAAGAAAGGCCTTCGACCAGCTTCAGCATGGCTGGAAGGGAAGCCGCGAGTACCTGGTGGTACAGCTCATCCGGTTGGTGGAACAGTTCCTTGAATCCGGGAAGATCGACATCCCGTCCCTGTTTCACCAGGATCCTCTGCGGCGGCGCATCCTGTTCGCGCTGTGCATGGACCGTATCGTCCAGCACCTGATGCAATACATCCACCAGCAGAACCAGGAACGGATCGAACCGGTCTTCGACTCCGAATCGCCTATCGGTTCCACGCGGTACATGCGGACTTGGTATACGACAAAGCCTTGCCAGGCGACCCAGCGCAGCCAGATCAGCCATTTGGTGGCCGACAGCGCCTGGGAGGCTCACGCGGCGAATGTCTTCGAGTCCGAGGCCCAAGGCGTCCGTCATCTGGTGGCCGCCTACGCGAAGAACGATCATTTGGGATTCCAGATCCACTACCTGTGGAACGGGGCCAAGCGGCGCTACGTGCCGGACTTCCTGATCAGACTGGCCAACGGAAAAACACTGATCCTGGAAATCAAGGGCGAGAAGTCCGACCAGACCAAGGCCAAGCACGCGGCCCTGCAAGCCTGGATCCAGGCCGTGAACACCAAAGGCGGCTTCGGTCTGTGGTGTTCGGACATTGCCTATGCCCCCCACGAAATGCAGGACATCATCCGTAAGCACGCTGGGGAAGGGCTGATGGGAAATCGGGCGATCCCGTAGGCCGCAAATTCATCGCCAGGATCTATCCAACAACCCTCTGAGACATCACGGCGCCGAAATGTACACCCGGCAAATCTACTAAATGAGCCGAGGCGGCTTCACGTCGAAAAGAAGGTTCCGAAGGACACCTGATCGACCGCAAACCCATGGACATGATGCCCACCTCGGGGGCGTCATGTAGTGGGTTTGCCTTGCTTGCTTGCAGTGTTCGTCCCTGGGATTGCCCCGGGTGAGTGTTAAGTCCTCGCGAGCCTGCACCAGCACACGGGTTGGCGCAATTTCATGCATCCAAAAAAGGCCTGGACGTTCTCCGGTGGCGTCGCCAGGCTGGGTTTAGAAGGTCATTTTTTCGTTATTGTCCTCGAACTCCTCCTCACTCACACGGGGTTCTGGACGAGATAGGAGGGGGTATGCCCAGACACAACGATCCGGTATCGGTTCGGAACATTCAAGTCTCGATCACCATTCGGGGACGCGATCTTGTCGAATGGAGAAACGAGGCAAACCGAATGGGGGTGAGCCTTTCCAAGGTGATTTGGCTTCGGGCCCAGGCGGGGAGGCCGATGCCTTCCGAAGGGCACCTTGCCGTGGCGAAGGAACTTCAACGAATCGGCGTGAACCTCAATCTCGCAACCCGCGCTCTCCTACGGGATGGAGCCACGGCTTCGGCAATGGCGGTGGAAGACACGCTTCGCGCGGTCGCGCAGGTTCAGGATCAGTTGAGGGCCCTATGATTGCCGGTCTGGTCAAAGGGAGTGACTTCGGCGGCCTGGTCCGTTACCTATTCCACGGGAAATACGGAAAAGCTGGAATCCGCGGGCACTTGCTGGGGGGAACCATTCTGGCTGGAGGCCCCGATGATTTGACCGCCCATTTCGAGGCCCTGCAGCGGCTTCGGCCTGATGTGATCAACCCTGTTCACCACGTCCACATTTCTCTGGCACCCGGTGAGACCCTTCCGATTCTGAATTGGCTCCGTGTAGCCGAGCGCATCGCAGAAACCATGAGGTGGGGACATTACGCGGTAGTCGGCCATGGCGACACAAATCAGGAGCACATTCACATCGTCGGCACTCGCCTGTCCGAAGGCCGTGTTTACCCCGAGCAATTGCGGGACCAGCGGCTGATCATGAAGTGCCTGCGCAAACTAGAGGTCGAATACCGGCTCAGGCGCGTTGAATCCCCGGCCAGTCCTCGAACACCCCATGGGCGGGTTCCAAGGGTCGAGCGAAAAACCAACCGCGAACGAACGATGGCGAAATCGGGAAAGATCCCGCAGAAGCAGTTACTGCGGGAAACCGTTGATGCCGTTATCGCCGCGGGCTTCAGGAAGGGCGGGGTCCTGA
>JAYREN010000019.1:0-28208 GCA_041908845.1 Holophaga sp.
TCCATGGCCGAGGTCCCCTTCCTCCCCAGTCCCGTGCATCTCCCTGGCGCCAACATCAAGGTGGTGGGCGTGGGCGGCGCGGGCTGCAATGCCCTGGATCGCATGGTCCAGAGCAATGTCGCCGGCGTGCAGCTCATCGCCATGAATACGGACCAGCAGAGCCTCGCCACCAGCCAGGCCCACATCAAGATACCCCTGGGGCCCATGAGCATGCGCGGCCTCGGCGCAGGTGGCAACGCCGAACGCGGAAGCCTCGCCGCCGAGGAGAGTCGGGACGAGATCCTGGCCAGCCTCCAGGGCGCGGACATGGTGTTCATCACCGCAGGCATGGGCGGCGGCACCGGCACGGGCGCGGCGCCCATCATCGCGGGCTGCGCCCGCGAAATCGGCGCCCTCACGGTGGCCGTGGTGCTCACGCCCTTCCGCTGGGAAGGCCCCGGCAAGGCCGCCAAGGCCGCGGCGGGCATGGAGAATCTTCGGGACACCGCCGACACCCTGATCGCCGTGTCCAACGACAAGCTCCTGGCCCTCTGCGACCGCAACGTGAAGACCAAGGAGGCCTTCCGGGTGGCCGATGGGGTGCTCATCCAGGGCGTGCGCGGCATCACCGATCTCATCCTGCGCCCCGGCACCCTCAACGGCGACTTCGCCGATGTGGAAGCCGTGCTGCGCAATGGCCGGGAGGCCCTCATCGGCACCGGCCAGGGCCGGGGGGAGGATGCCATCCTGGACGCCCTCCAGAAGGCCCTGGACTGCCCACTGCTCGAGCGTTCCGCCTCCGGCATCGCTACCCAGGTCATCGTTTCTGTCACCGCCGACTGGGATCGCGTGGAGCTATCCGCCGTGGAGACGGCCATGCGCTATCTGCAGGAGCACTACCAGGGCCAGGCCGATATCAAGATCTGCCAAGTGGAAGCCCCGGAACTGGAGGACAAGGCCCTCATCACCGTGCTCGCCTCGGGCTTCGATCTGGTCGTCGAGCCCCAGTTCGTGCCAACGCCCCGCCAGGAGGTCATGCTCGCGGCCCCCGCCCCCACGCCCAAGGTGAACACGGGCCATGTGTACGGGGATATTCCCTCCGCTGCCTCTACGGAAATGCCCGTGCCCGCTACGCCCACCCGCCTCCTGCCCCAGGGCCCCACGCCCAGCGGCGAAGTGATGGGCATGGGCGACGATCTCCACGTGCCCGCCATCATCCGCATGACTCAGGGGAGACTGGGAATCGAGTAGCTACGGGGATCCGGGGAAGAAAAAAACATCCACGGATGGACACAGATGAACACGGATGGAAAAACCCCGGAGGGGAAATCCACCTCCGGGGTTTTTGCTTTTATCCGTGTGTATCCGTGTTCATCCGTGGACTTGGTCCTTCATCCGCACGAACTGTCCTTCCGCAAGTTGCAGCAGGAACTTCGCCGTGCGCTCGTCGGCGGGTTCGACCTTTTCACCGAAGGCCAGGCGGAGAATCTCCACGAGCTCATAGCCGGTGCGTTCCCCATCCATGTGGGCCCAGAGGCAGGTGCCGATGGCATCCAGCCGCACCTTGAAGTGGCGGCGCTGAATGAGGCGCTGCAGCCACTGAAGGCGGGGGCTCATGAACTTGGGGCGCAGGAGCGTGAAGAGGCCGTCTTCGCGCACTAGGTGCTCCACGGCGTGCTCGGGCACAGCGGCCAGCATTTCATTGAGGGTCCGGGGCGGCTTCGTCATTTTTCTTTTCCTCGATACTCAGAACAAGGGCCCCGATCGGGGCCCTTGTTCTGGAAGGCGCTACGCCTTGGGCGGCGCGGGCTGGTCGGGACTGCCGGGGTTCTTCATGGGCACCCGGATCAACACGGCGGCCACGAGGGCGAGGATCAGCAGGCTGATCCAGAAGGCGCCAGGAGGAAGGGCATTGCCCAGGGCATCCCGTCCCCAGACCAGGGCGTTGAGCTGGTACTTCACATCGAAGAAGGCGAAGGTGGCGAAGAGCAGGCCCACCAGAGCCTCGCCGGCGATGAGGCCCGCGGCCACCAGCACACCCACGTTCTCCACCCGGGTCTTCTGGGCGTCATTGAAGCCCTTCTTCTCTCCGAGCTTCTCCACCACACCCTTGATCAGGCCGCCCAGGCAGATGGCGAAGGTGGTGCCGAAGGGCAGATACATGCCCACGCTCACGATCATGGGGCTGCGCACCTGCATGAGCACGAGGCCAAGGCCCATGAGCATTCCGACGACGATGAGGGCCCACTGCATCTTGCCTTCCACGATGCCGCGGCTGAGATCGGCCATGAGGCCGGCCTGGGGTGCCGACAGCTCCGTGCTGCCGAAACCAGCATCGAGGCCCAGCACTTCCTTCTGGCTATCGGGATCCATGGCCTGGATCTGGGTCAGGGTGTGATCGCCCTTCAGATCGGGGCGGCGCTCCCCCTCGTAGTGTACGACCTGCACCTGGCTGGCCTGACGCTTGCCAAGCTCTTCGGTGGCGGCCTTCTTGATAGAGCCCTCGTGGAGAACCACCAGGGGCAGGAAGAGGAGTCCGGCGCTGAGGATCACGCCCAGGATATCGCCCACTTCCATGCGCCAGGGCGTGCCCCCCAGGATGTGACCGGCCTTGAGATCCTGCAGCATCTCGCCCGCGACGCCGCTGGAGACGCAGACGATGGCCGCGACACCCAGCACGGCGGCGATGCCGGGATTGCCCCTGACGCCCAGCATCACCATCACGAGGGCAGTCACCACCAGGGCCGTCAGGGTGAGGCCGGACATCGGGTTGTTGCTGGAGCCGATGATGCCCACCAGGTAGCCGGACACCGCGGCGAAGAAGAAGCCCAGGATCACCGCCAGGAGAGCGGCGACGAAGGCCACCAGGACACTGGTCTTGAAGATGAAGGCGGCGATCAGGAAGGTGCAGAGGGCGGCAAAGCCGATGCCCACAAGGATCCAGGTGAACTTGAGGTCCTGGTCGATGCGATCCACGGTGTGGTCGCCCGAGGCGGCCTTCTTGACATCGGCGATGGAGCGCTTCAGACCTGTGATGAGGCTATTGCGCATCTTGAAGAGGGTGAAGCAGGAGCCCACGAGCATGCCGCCGATGGCGATGGGCTTGACGATATTGCCGAACACGGCCTTGGAGAGAGCAATCCAGTCAGCGGAGGCCGCATTCTGGGGCAGCACGGCGGGGGCCACGAAGTAGGTGATGATGGGCACCAGCAGACCCCAGGCGATGACGCCGCCCGCGAAGGTGAGGCTGCCGAGCTTGGGGCCGATGATGTAGCCCACACCCATGAAGGCTGGGCTGATGCCGGGGTTGGTGAGCACCAGGCCACCCTGGGCCTTAATGGCGGCGGCACCCTTGACAACCTTGAATTCGGCAAACTTGAAGGTGACCCACTTGGTCCAGGTGGTGGCGTAGAGGCTCAGGGAGTTCAGGATCTGGATGGCCGCACCCACGCCCATGGCGTTGAAGAGGAAGCCCGTGCCCGAAGCGCCGCCCTGACCGGCCTTGTGGATTTCGGCCGCAGCGAGGGATTCGGGATAGGGCAGATCGGCGTCTTCCACCATCACGCGGCGCAGAAGGGCCACGAACATGATCCCGAGCAGGCCGCCGCTGAACATGATGAAGGCGGAAGTCATGTAGTTTCCGGCGGTGAAGAACTTGGGCCAGATGCCGCTGATGACGAAGGCCGGCAGGGTGAAAATGGCGCCGGCGGCCACGGACTCGCCAATGCTGCCCACGGTTCGGGCGAGATTTTCTTCCAGGATGTTGCCCTTGAGGGCCTTGATCAGGGCCATGCCAATGACCGCCGCCGGGTAGGTCGCGGCAATGGTCATGCCCGCCTTCAGGCCGAGGTAGGCATTGGCGGCGCCCAGGATGATGGACATCGCCAAGCCGATGACCACGGCCTTGAGGGTGAACTCTTTCAAGTTCTGGTCACTGGGAACGAATGGCTGCATGGAGATCCCCCGAAAATGTAAATGGCACAGAAAACAATGACCCTCATCGGGCCGAGCTGAATTCAGGCAGTATTCCATTGTCACCCCAGAGCTTTGACTTTCAAAAGCCTTTTGCCCGCGTACCCTGGTCCTATGCATTCACCCCTTCTCCTCACCAGTCGGGCCAACCCCCGCTTCAAGGTGCTCCGTGCCCAGGCCTCCGCCGGAGGCGCACGGCGAACGCACACCCTTCTGCTTGGGGAGAAGCTCATCGAGGCCTGGGCCGCCGTCCGCCGCAGTCCCGCCGCAGCGCGTTTGCGTCCCGCCATCTGGCTGCGACTTGAAAGTGCGAAGCCTCACCCGCTGGAGAAGGAGCTGGGCGCAGAGGTGTACTTGCTCGGAGAATCGCTTCTCCGAGATCTGGGCGAGGCCGGAAGCCCACCCGCTCACGCCCTCTTCATGGAACTGGGGCCCGAATCCGCAGGCCCTCTCGCGGAGCGGGTCATCGTGCCCTGGGGCATCCAGGATCCCGGCAATCTGGGAGCCGTGCTGCGGAGCGCTGCGGCCTTCGGTTTCCAGGAGGCACTGCTGGGCCCCGGCTGCACGGACCCTTTCAGTCCCAAGGCCCTGCGGGGCTCCATGGGGGCCGCCTTCCTGATGCCGCTGAGGCGCTGTGCGCAGTTGCCCCTGGACAGCGCCAAGTGGTACGCCCTGCAGGGCGGACCTGGGTCGGAGCTCATCGGTGAGACCGATCTGCGCAGTCCTCTGCGGATCCTGGTGGGCAATGAGGGCCATGGGTGGCGCGAGACGGAGCTGCCGGAGGTGGTGAAATTCCTGGCCATTCCCACCCAGGGCGTGGAGAGTCTCAATGCCGCGGTGGCGGCGGGCATCGCCTGTTTCGAGGCGACCCGGGAGAGGAAATGATGAAGGCCTGGATGTGTCTCGTCCTGCCGACTCTGCTGTGGGGCCAGGGCTCGCCCAAATCCGCGCGGGTGCTGCTTTTCGAGGCTCGGCCCCGCACGGTCAAGCCCGGGAGCCCGGTAGAGCTGGCCTGGGCGACCCAGGATGCGACGAGGGTTGTCCTGGAACCTCCGGGCGAGGAGGTGGCCCCGGTGGGGCGCAGGGAGGTGGCCCCTGGTGAATCCACCGTCTACTGGCTGCATGCCACCAACGTTGGAGGCGGGCAGAGTGTACCCGTGGCTGTCGCGGTGGAATCTGAACCAAGGCCTAAGCCAGAACCCCCCCCACCTGCGGTGCCGGGTTTCTGGATCCAGTTCGCCGCCCTGGCCAACGAGGTGCGGGCTCAGGAGATTCAGGGGGAGTTGGGGGCGGCTACGGGTCAGCCCGTGCGTCTGTCCAAGGTGGAGTTTCCCGCTCGCCCCGGCTTGACGCTCCACCGGATTCGCATGGGCCCCTTCCCCACCCGGAAGGCCGCTCATCTTCGACTTCGGGCGCTTCGCGCAGGGGTCCAGGCCCTTGGGCTCAAGCCTGTGGTGATGAGCGAATGAAGCTGTTTCGCAGTGGGAGGCTCCCCGGATGATCCCGAAGTTCCTGCGTCGCCTCCTGGAGGCGCTGATTCTGGGTGGCCTCTTCGCGCTCACCTTCCGGTTTCCTGCGACCTCCGGCTGGGGCTACCTGGAGGCCGCCCTGGCCTTTCTGTTCCCGGTGCTGCTCTTCGACGCCCTCTTCAAGGGGCGGAGCCTGGGCTGGCTCTACCTTGCGCTGATGGCGGGCTTCGCCTTCCTCTTCGCGTGGGTGCCCGCCACCTTGGAGTTAAAGGGGCCCATGCCCTATGCCGTGGCTCTGGTGGCCTCGCTGCTGCTGGCCGCCTGGGAATCCCTGGGCTTCCTGCTGGTGCTTGTGGCGTCGCGCCTCGCTAACCGGCGCTCCGGCCCCTGGGCGGCGGCCCTGACAGCGGCCTTCGGGATTGCAGCCTGGGAAGTGCTGGGTTTCCACGTCTATCCCTGGAACTGGGGTGCCGCCCTGGGCGGATTGCCCTGGCTGGCCCGCAGCGCGGCCTTCCTAGGGGCACCGGGGCTCTCGGCCTGGTGTTGGGGCTGCGGCGCCCTCTTTGCGGCCTGGCTGGCCTCGGGCCACACGGGCCGCGCCCTGCGGGTGCCCTTGGCCTGGGCGGTCCTTCTTGCGGCGCTCTCCGGGGTGTGGTTTGTCCTGCCCCGGGGCGTCGAGCGGCGCCTGGATGTGGTGATGATTCAGCCCAACTTTGAGCCGGGTCATCGCATGCCTGGCATGGAGGCGGAGATGTGGCGGCGCACGGACGCGATGCTCGCGCGGGAACAGCTGCCCAGGACCGGAACGACCACCCTGGTGCTCTGGCCCGAGAGTTCGGTGCTGGGGCGGAATGATCTTCCGCCGAACGGGCGGCTGCAGGCCGAGGCCCAGGGGCGGGGCATCGCCTGGCTCTTTGGCACCGAAGGCGGGCTTTACAACCTGGTGCGAGGCGAGGCGGGCGGGAGGGCCTCCTTCCTGCAGGCCAAGACCGAGCCCATGCCCTTCGGGGAGCGCATGCCGGGGCCGGAACCGCTGCGCCGGACGCTGGAGCGGAGCCTGAACCTGATCTCTCAGGAGCCGGGCCAGTTGGGGTCGGAAAGCAGCTTTGTCTGTCCCACGCCCCAGGGCGATCTGCGGGTGCATCCCCTCATTTGCAGCGAGGCGTTGATCCCTATGCGAGTAGCCCAGGGAGTGCACCTCGCGGGGGCCGAGCTGCTGACCAATCACACCAACGATGGCTGGTTCGAGCGAAGCGTCGCCACCGACCTGCACGCCGCGCAGATCCGCCTGCGTGCCGTGGAGGCCGGGGTGCCCCTGCTGCGGGCCACCCTCACGGGAAAATCCGGAGTCTTCCGGGAGGACGGCACCTGGGTGCTCTGGGGGGAATCCCGCACCGAGGGGGCGTATGCTTTCTCCCTCGCCTGGCGTCCGCGCCTGACCCCGGCGCGCAGTCCCTGGATGATCTGGGGCATGCTGATTGGGCTGGGGATCGCCGCTCTGCTCCTGACCCGCAAGAAGGAAATCGTGAAATGAGTCGTGAAGATCAGACCCTCTACCTGCCGCCGCCCATCCTGGCCTCGGCCTCGCCCAGGCGGCGCCAGTGGCTGGAGGCCATGGAGATCCCTTTCGAGATCTGGGCACCGGAGGTGGACGAGATGCCGCTGCCGGGCGAGGAGCCCGCGGTCATGGTGGAGCGCCTGGCTCGCGCCAAGGCGGAGATCGTTTCCCAGGTGAATCCCGGGCGCTGGGTGATCGCGGCGGATACCACCGTGGCAGTGGATCATCATGTGCTGGGCAAGCCCGTGGACGAGGACGACGCCGTTCGCATGCTGGGGCTCATCCAGGGGCGCCGCCACGAGGTGCACACGGGCCTCTGCCTGCGCCGGGATCGGGAGATTCACAGCCTGGTGGACACGGCGGAAGTCTATCTCCGCCCCGTGAGCGAGGCCCGGGCCCGGTGGTACGCCACTACCGGCGAGCCCATGGACAAGGCCGGGGGCTACGCCGCCCAGGGCATCGCCGCCCTTTTCATCGAGCGCATCGAGGGCAGCTTTCCCACGGTGATGGGCTTTCCCGTGGAACGTTTCGCGGAGCTCATCAACCGGCTGGGATTGATGCAGAGCTGGCTGGGGATGCCTTGAGGGTGGGGCGGGATTTCATGCGTTCCTTCGTTGCTGCCATTCGTTTTCTGACCCGCATTCCCATGCCCGGCCCCGATACCCGGGCCGAGGACATCTCGGGGGCAGTGGGCTGGTTCCCCCTAGTGGGCGCCCTGGTGGGCGGGATTACGGCGGGAATCTTCCTCCTCGCCCTACGCTTCTGGTCGGCCCCGGTGGCTGCGGTGCTCGCCGTGGCCGCGGGTCTGCTGCTCACCGGGGGCTTTCACGAGGACGGCGCCACGGATGCCACCGATGGGCTGGGGGGCGGCTGGACCCGGGAGCGGGTGCTGGAAATCATGAAGGACAGCCGCATCGGAGCCTACGGCGCCATGGCGCTGTGGTGCCTGCTGATGCTGCGCTGGGCGTCCCTGGTGGCCTTCGAGCGTCGGGCCATCCTGGCCTTGCCTCTGGCCATGGTCCTGGGGCGCTGGTCCATCGCCTTCGTGCTGCGCCTGCTGCCGCCCATCGGCCAGGGGTTGGCCAAGGAAGTCCACAAGGGCCTGGGCTGGGGCGCCTACCTCGCCTCCACGGCGCTCGCCGGGAGCTTCTGCCTGGTCGCCTGGCATCTGAGCCTGCCCCATGTGCTGCGGGCCGCCTTTGCCGCCGCCGCCTTCGCCCTGCTCTGGAGCCTCTACCTGCGCCGTCGGCTGGGAGGCCACAGCGGAGATCTTCTGGGCGCCGGGAATCAGATCGTCGAGGCCGCGGCGCTGTTGGCCCTGATGACGAAATGACGCCCCTTTACCTTCTGCGCCACGGCCCCACGGCCGCCTCCCAGGCCGGTGCCCCCCTGGGCCGCCTGGATCTGCCGGTGCTGCCGGAGGGCGAGGCGCTCTGGCCCCTGGTCAAACAGGAACTGCTCGGTTTCGGCATCCAGCGGGTGCTCACCTCGGACCTCCAGCGGGCCCGGAACCACGCCCTGGATCTGGGTCTGCCCTGCCTGGTGCTGCCGGATCTGGGCGAGCAGGCCTTCGGCGACTGGGATGGCCTGCCCTGGGAACAAGTGGTGGGAGCCGAGACCTTCTTCGCCAACCCCGCTCTGACCGCTCCGCCCGGTGGCGAGTCCTTCGCCCGCTGCGCCAGCCGCTCCCTGCTGGCTCTCCAGGGCGCCCTGGAGGGGGAACTGCCCACCCTGGTGCTCGCCCACGGCGGCTCCCTTAGGGCCATCCTGGCGCACTTCTTGGGCCTGCCCCTGGAGCGCGCTCTGGACTTGGCTTGGCAGACGTACGGCCTCACCAAACTCGAGGTCTATGCCCCCAACCGAGCTGTGCTGCGGTTTCATAACCGGAGTCTCATCAGCGGGTCTTGAGCGGGACTCGCGAGGGGTTTCAGGCGGGTACAGACCCAGGGATGCCACAAGAGGAGAGACCCCAAGGCCGCATGCAACAATGTCCACAGTCTCTACGTACGACAAGGACTCTCATGACCGCCTCCGCCAAAGCCCCCAAGAAGGAAAAGATCAAGAAGCAGACGCCGGAGGAACGTCAGGCCGCGCTGCGCTACAACCACATGATGTACGGCCCCACGGCGGGGGAATTCCGGGCACCGGCCAAGAAGGTCAACTACGGGGCCGCCTACCTCGACCATCCCAAGTTCCAGGCCCTCATGGCTGCGTTCAAGAAAGGCACCGCGTTCAAGTTCGATGTGACCGTGAAGGAGAAGACCCTCACCATCGCCACGAATGGTGAGCACATTACCTTCGAGGGCAAGACCGTCTTCTACTCCCGCCCCTCCAACCGCCACGAGGACCATCTTCTGTTGGATCGCGTGGTCACACTTCAGTACCAAACCACCGAGGCCCTCGTGCATCTAGTGTTCGCGGTGTTGCGCACCTTCCCCGAGCTTGCAACACATACTCTGTCCTATCGGCACAACCAGTTCTTCTGGGGCACCGAGACCCTGGAAGCCGGCGTGGTCGAGCATGGGCCCAACCTGCTGATCGGATCCTTCAAGCGGGTCTGAAGGCTTGGGCAGAAGGGCGAATCCATCCAGGGGGCCGAGGGTGGCCGCTAATCTGATAGCGGGTTGGAACGACACTTTTTGCGCTCTCCTGATTTTCAACGAGACTCAGCCAACAAAAGGGAACCGCGAAAGTCGCGAAATGCGCAAAATACGGCGCAGAGAGCCGCCTGGGTCGAAGGCTCCCAGCCGCCCGCGAAGAGGCGGCCGCCGTACCGATTCTCTTTCGCGCGCCCGAAGGACGTTTGGCGGTTAATTCTTGTTCTGGCTCGTAGGATGTCTTCCCAATCACCCGGCGAACGATTGGATGTGGATCATCTGCTATCAAGAGATGAGGCTGAGAATGGTTGGTAATCAGGTGCGCTATTTGCGTTCTTTGTGGCCAATTGCTTTCCGCATTGGTGGCCCTTCGCCTTGATGCAGACGGCCCGCTTTCTGCCAAATTTGCGGCCCAACCCAACCCTTATGCTCTATGGCCACAAGAACGCAAAGATCGCAAAAGAACGTTGGGATGATCCGCCCGCGTCAATGCGCCTCGGCCTTCTTCCGCCCTTCCCGTACCAGCTGTCCACAGGCACCCGCCACATCCTGGCCGCGGCTTCGGCGCACACTGAGGGTGAGACCGGCCTCGGAAAGCAGGCGGCCGATCTCGTGGATGCGTTCTTCCGTGGGCGGCTCGAAACCCGCGCCCTCGTGGGCGTTGAAGGGGATCAGGTTGATCTTGCTGGGGAAGCGCCGGGCAAAACGAACGAGGCGGTGGGCGTCTTCCAGGCTGTCGGTCACGCCCTTCAGCAGCACGTACTCCAGGGTGATGCGCTCGCCGTTCTCCAAGGGAAAGACCTGAAGGGCCCGGGCCAGGGCCTCCAGGTTCCATACCCGGTTCACGGGCATGATGCGCGAACGGTAGTCGTCGGTGGTGGCATTGAGGGAAAGGGCGAGGCGGGGACGTTTCGAGTAATTACCAAGGCGAGCGATGCCACTGACGAGCCCGGAAGTGCTGAGGGTGATGCGCCGGGGCGGGATGGCCAGCCCCTTGGGATCTGTGAGGATGGCGAAGGCCTCCATCACGTGATCCAGATTGTGCATGGGCTCGCCCATGCCCATGAAGACAAGGTTCACCGGCTCCGGCGCGCGGTGGTCGTGGGCGTTCAGCATGGCCATCACCTGACCCACGATTTCTGTCGAGGACAGATTCCGTACGATGCCCATCTGCCCTGTAGCGCAAAAGGTGCAGCCCATGGCGCAGCCCACCTGACTGGACAGACACAGCGTCCGCCGAGCCTCGTAGGGCATGTGGACGCCCTCGATCTGCTTCCCGTCACCCAGGCGGAACACGTGCTTGGCGCTGCCGTCTTCGCTGGTGTGGGATTCCACGATCTCGGGCCAGGCCAGGTCCACCTCCGCCTCGAGGCGCTCCCGCAGCGCCTGGGGCAGATTGGTGAAGGCGTCCCAACGTGTGTAGCGGTGCTTGAAGAGGCCCTCGAAGACCTGGGTGGCCCGAAAGGCCGGCTCGCCCAGCGCGGCCAGGAGACCCTTCAGGGTCGCCAGGGCCATTCCGGCCGCATTGGGTCGCAATGTTCCTTCCTGTTCAGGCGCAGGGGATGCCCACAGGGGCTGCGCCGCAGGACTTGACGGGCGTTCGGTCATTCCGAATTCCTCCCGCAATTCAATCCAACGCGATCTTGAAGGTTCTCAGGAAAGCGCGATCCTCCTCGGACCACTGGGGGGACGTGCGTTCGGCTTCGGAGGGGAAGGTTGATTCCATCGAGGCAAAGCGAGACTCATCTCTGCTCTGGAGGGCTTCTTCTTCCGGGGTTTCGCTCGTTTCTTCGCGCTTGTGAAGAGCTACGGTGGCTTCCAGAAGCAAGGTCACTTCGAAGCCTTCCCCCTGGATTTCCCTGGCCAGGGCGCGGCTGGCGGGATCGGCAGCCAGGGCCTGTACGAGTGCATGGCCGAGGCGATCCACCAGCTCGTGCAAGTGCTCGGGGATCTCCATCGCGGCCTCCAGGACAATTCTACACTCCGAACCAGCCCCGGATCTGGGCCAGCCACTGTTCCCGGCGCCCGGGGTGGGATCCGCCCTCGGCATCACCGGGAACCTGCAGGCGCGCCTCCATCAGGTCCACGAGGCGATCGAGGATCTGGGGCTCTCGCCGGATGCAGGTCTCGAAGGCCTCCTTGGGCACTTCCACCAGTTCGCAGGCCGTGGTGGCCACCACGGTGGCGTTCCGCCGCGCGCCGGTGAGCAGTGACGCCTCGCCGAACCAGGCCCCGGCGTCGAGGTCCGCGACCGCCTCCCAGTAGAGCCCTGTATGCGGTTCGGTGCGCTCCACGGGCCGCACCACCCGAAGGCGTCCCTTCAGGACATAGAAGAGGCTCTCGCCGGGATCGCCCTCGCGAATCAATCCTTCCTCCGGGGCCACATGCCGCACCTGGATGAGGCCCCGAAGCTCAGAGGCCCAGTCCACGGGCAGCTGCAGCTTGGCCAGGAGTTCTTTCAGGGCGGCTTCGCTCATCGCCTTTTCCCGGGGATGCAGCGTGGTCGCGCCGTGGGGACCGAGCAGGGGGAAACCTTCCCTGGGCAGCACGGTGTTGGCCAAGCGCATGGCCAGGAAATTCCCCGCCCGCCCATGGCGATAGCCGAGGGCCCACCAGCGCAGCTCCAGCACGGCGCCGCCCATATCGGCGCCCCACACCACGACCTCGGGGCGATGGTGGGGGTAGTGGGGAATCCCCGCCAGGGCGATGGTGAGCTTCTCCACGGCCACATGAAGCTCGGCATTGGGCTCCGTTACCACCTTGGCCGTGCGGCGATGCAGACCCGAGGGCACGTAGAGATTGGTGACAACCGATTGGGCGATGGCGCGGTTGGGAAAGATGTCCGTGTCGCCGTTCTCCGTGCGCAGCTGCACCGTGCGCCAGGTCATGGAAGTCACTTCGCCGATGAAGGTCTCCCGACCGGGGCCTCCGCGCAGGTTGCCCGACACCTCGATCCAGTCCCCCACCTCGAAGGCGGGATCCAGGCGCATGGAGATCCCGGCAAAGAGGTTGCCCAGAGTTTCCTGGAGGGAAAGACCGATCACCGCCGCCGCGATGGCGCCCGTGCCCAGCAGTTGGCCGACACTGACCCCCAGACCATTCTTGAGGATGAACCAGCCGGCGATGCCGTAGAGAAGTACCACGATGAGATCCCGCGCGAAGCCCGGCGTGGCGGTCCTCCGCTCCCGAAGAAGCGGATCCAGCAGCAGGAAGGCCAGCAGGCGGATGAAGCCATAGGCTGCGGCCAGCTGCACCAGGACCCGGCTCCACCGCTCCACTTCGGGATGAAGGCGATCGTGGAGCAATAGACTCGCCGCGACGCCCAGCAGCCCTAGGAAGAGGATCCAGGCCAGGGTGCGGCGACCGGAGGTGACGCGGGTTCGGAGATCGCGGAACATGCCCGAAGGATACTACCCCCAGGCCTCCCGCAATCTTCCCACCACGCCGAGAGGATCGGCCGCCAGCCAGAGGGACCGGATCATGGCTACGCCGGCCAGGCGCGGATGGCGCACTCGCCCGCAGTTCTCCGGCGTGATACCCCCCAGGGCCAGGAAGTCTCCGCCGAAGGGTGGCAGGGCCTCCAGTCGCCGATGCAGTTGGTCGACTCCCAGCGCGGGGCCCTTGCCTGGAGTCTCGAAGACCGGAGAGAGGATCAACTGCCGGGCCCCTCGGCGCGAACCGAATTGTGAGGGCTCGTGCAGCGGGCGCGACACAGGCAGCAGCGTTTCGGGAACCTCGGGATACGCCTCGGGGGCGTGCAGCCCACATCCTGCGGCGAGGGCCACCTCCAATCGACCGTTCACCCAGATCTTCAGTCCTGGCGCCCGATCCTGCACCCATCGCGTCAGATCCAGCAGCGCCCGAATGCCCAGCCCCTTTTCCCGGATCATCACGGCGTCGATTCCCGAGGCCGTTACGCGGCGCCAGGAGGCTTCTTCGAAGCCCACACCGGGGGAAACGGCCAGGATGATCATGGGCTCCATGTCTCCAATCATGCCTCAACCCGCGCCCCACGGCCCTTATCCAATGATTTTACGAAGCCGTGACCCTATTCAGGTCACACTGACATTCATTAATTACGGGGCTGGAAACAGGAGGTTGCCCATGTTTCCCCTTTCTCTCACCACCGGCTATGCGGTGCTGGCTCTCAATTGCATGAAGACGCCCGGGGGCGACCCCGTGCAGGTAGCCTCTGTCGCCACGGCCACCGGACTTCCGGGCCCTTTTCTCTCCAAGATCGTGAATCGTCTGGCCACGCAGGGCCTGGTAAAGACTCGCCGGGGGCGCAATGGGGGCGTGGTGCTGGCCCGACCCGCCGCTCAGATCACCCTGGTGGATATCGTGCGGGCCGTGGATGGCGAGGACTGGGACAAGGGCTGCTTTCTGGGGCTCCGCAAGTGCGGCGTGCCCGAGGGCCACTGCCCCATTCACGAGTTCTGGCTCGAGCAGATCGAGTGCTTCCGGGTGAAGATGGGCTCCATCACTCTGGCCCAACTGGATTGCTTCGATCCCCTCAAGGCCACCGCCGATGGACTCCTGGGGCCGGCAGCCTTCGGGGTCACAACTTCTGAAAACAGAGGGCGCGACGGCTGCCCGCACGAGTGCGGCTCAGGCGAAAACACCTGTCATTAGGGTCTGTTTTCAGCGTGGGGTGCGCCCAGCGGCGTCTGCGGCCACCTCCCTCTCGGTATCGCCTACGGCGATACGCGAGACGAACAGACTGATGCTGGATCACGCGGCTGGACCCGTCGCGGCTCGCATCCACATTGAAAACAGACTCTACCGTGATTGCGCCAGCACGCGCTCCCGATCCAGGGCCGGAATGATCCGCCAGTAGTTGGTCTCGGGAATGCCCAGGGTGGGCTGACTCAGCACGTGCTCGAAGAGCAGGTTCCGCAGGGAAACCGGGTTCACCACTTCGGCCTTGCCCTTGAAGTGGACGGCCTCCAAGTACCCGCCCTCGCCGCTCAATCGGTAGCTGGTGACCGCCAGGGTGAAGGCCTGGTTCTCCTTCACGGGCTGGCCCTGGAACCTGAGATCCACCACCCGCTGACCTACGGGCTTGCTGAGATCAAGGCCGTAGGTGACCCCCTCGATCATGTCGAAGTCGAAGCCCGGCACCTCGCGGTTGAAGAGCTCCGAAAGATGGCTGAAGTTGTAGTATCGGGCCGCGTGCTCCAGCCAAAGTTTGACCTGCAGACCCGTCAACCGGATGCGAGCCACCTTGTTCTCATAGGGCATTAGGGCCCAGAACTGCCGGATGGAGGTGGGGCCCTTGGGCACGAAGTAGCGGGTGGACGGACTGAAGGCCGCCGAGAGCTGTGCCCCCACGGCCCGCTTCTGCACCGTGTGGAGGAGCTGCACCAGGGCCGAATCCTCCATCCGGGACCAGCGCCCATCCAGGTCGACCACAAGGTTCGTCGCGAAGGTGTCGAGGTACTGATTGGTGTGCACCATCAGGGGTGCCGTGAGTTCCAGCACTTGAGGATCATTGGGGGTCTCCAGAGTGGGCCGCTCCAGGCGGGTTTCGACGGCGACCAGCCTCCACCGATTCTTCTCCTTCCTGAGCAGGAGGTCGGAAATACCCAGCGCCTCGCCCTTCGAGAGGCTCTGGAGGATGGGCACACCCTTATGGCGGGTGGTGATGGCCTGGTGGGTGTGGCCCGCCAGCACGAGATCGATGCCCGGCACCCGCTCGATGAGGGCCAGCACCTGATCATCTTCGAAGGGTCCGGCCCCGGTGGCGCCTTGACCCGAATGGAACGCCACGATCACCACATCGGCCTTTTCCTTCTCCCGGAGCACGGGGATCAGGGTCCGGGCCGTCTCCACGGCATCCAGAACCCGCAGACCGTCCAGCTGGGCAGGATCCGCAATCCGGGCCAGACCGGAGGTGGTAAGTCCCAGAATGGCCACCCGGGCCCCCCCCATTTCAACCAGGGCATAAGGGGTGAAGGCACTCTTGCCCGTGGCGGTCAGAGCGATATTGGCCCCCAGCCAGGGAAACACGGCTTGTTCTTCGGCCTTGCGGAGCACCGCCTGCCCCCAGTCGAAGTCGTGGTTGCCCACCGCCATGGCGTGATAGCCCAGGGCGTTCATGATGGCTACAGAGGGGTCCCCCATCTCGGAGTGCAACCGGGCCCGAACGTAGGCCAGGGGTTCGCCCTGCAGGGTGTCGCCGCAGTCCACCAGCAAAGTATTGGGTTGCTTGGCCTTGTGCTCTCGGATGAGGGTGGCCACCTTGGCCCAGCCCCGGGCGACCGGCGCCAAAGTGTAGGGGTCCTCGGGCATCACCGCCGCGTGCATATCGGTGGTGGAAAGGACCTGGAGCCGCAATTCCTGGGCGGAAAGAGACATGGCAACGAGCAGGATGCAGATCCAACGGATCACGGGTGCCTCCAGGGGACTCCCCCAAGATACTCTGGAAGGCCATCTGGGCTGGGCCTTCAGGCTTTCGTTTGGAAAGGCCCCCCCCGGACGGTAAACTGATCCTGCACTCAGGCGCTTCCATGCCGGCCGTTCAGATCAAGGCCCCCAAGCACGAATTCACGTTGCTCTGCGATGACATCCGCCAGGAGATGGGCGGCAAGACCTCGCTCATGGGCATCTACGACCACCACATCGTGGTGCCGCAGGTTCCCTTCGTCCTCCCCAAGGTGTGCTTCTACACCCGGTTCAGCCGCATGGACGGACAGTTCAAGTTCAGCTTCTCCATCGTGAGCCCCGGTGGCGAGCGCAAGGACATCATCCGCGACAGCGATGTGCAGATCCCCGACGGCGCCAAGGAAGGCACCTTCAACGTCATCGCCAGCCCCTTCGAGGTGAGCGCCGAGGGCGTCTACGAAGTGATCATCGGCCTCACCAAGGGCGCCGACCGCTTCGAGTACGTCTATAAATTCGCCATCTCCGATGCCAGCCGCCTTCAGGCCGAGTACGAGAAGGCCATGGCCGAGCAGGGCGCCCAGCAGTAGTTTTTCCCTCAATCCGAAAGGGACGGGCCTAGGCCCGTCCCTTTCTTTTATCTCCAGGAGCTGCACGATCGCCTGATGGCACTCCGTCGCACGGATTGGGACGTCTTCCCGAACCCCGTAATGGGATGGGAGTCTTGAATACGGCGGGAGGGGTGCGTCCTTCCCTAGCCTGCCCATGGATCAAGGCAGGCTATCCTTTTCTGGAATCGCCCCAAATGCTCACGGAGACTGGCATGAACCCATTGAAAGCCTTGCCCCTCTTGCCCCTGCTGTTCGCGATAGGCTGCGGGGGAGGGGGCTCAAATGGATCTGGCACCCCTGCCAAGGGCGCGCTGACCCTGGTTATGGGATCGGATTCCCAAAACGACTGGTCCCAGATCGTCGTCGGTGTTGAAAAGGTGGAGATCAGCACGAATGGCAGCACCTGGGCCACCCTCGCCACACCCCAGGTGACCAAGGATTTGATGACCCTGCAGAACGGGTTTGAGACAACACTGGTCAGCAAGGCTCCCATTGCCAGCGGCACCTACTCCGTTCGCCTTACCTGGGCCACAGTCAATTTCAATGATCCCACCCGCAGCGCAGCCTATGTGTTTCCTGCTGTTGGCGCAGTTGGTGCCAATCTCACAATGCCCTCGTCGACCACCTTCCAGGGCTCCATTCAGGTGAACAGCTCTCAAGAATCTGTGGGCTTCCTGATGGTTGATGCGGGACGGGCCGTTCAGTCGTACCCAAAGGTGGGGGGTGGAAATGAAATTCTGTTTCTGCCGCACCCAGAGCTCGTGCCTGCTGCCATCAGTGCAGATATCCGAGGTCGGGTGACCTCTGGTGGTCTCGTAGGTGCAAACCAGGAAGTGTTGGCGGAAGTCTTGACGGGAGCCCTGACGCCTCTCGTTAAACGGCGAACCTTGACGGATGCCAATGGAAATTTCGTACTCCGTGCCCTGCCGCAGAGCCAGAGCGGAGTTACCTTCCAGTATTACCTCGTGTGCATGCCCACGGGGCCCACCGCCACCACGGCATTTCCCGCCAAAGCTCTGGGACCGCTCACGCCTGCGGCGGGCGGCAGTCTAAATGGACAGGATTTTGTGTTTGCATCGGGAAGTTCGGTCGAAACGGGCGCTCTTCAACTGGCCCTCACACCCGCCAGCCCTAGAGGCACCATCACCTATGCCGACCTGCGCCAGAGCCTTCAAGTGGGGGCCAGTTCGATGCCCTTGATTGTGCGGGAAGGCCAGGTGGCAACTGGGGCCGCCGAGGATCAGCGACTCTTTACCGGTCTGCCTATCGGTCTTCCCTTCGGGGCCAACGCCACACGAATTTTAACGCCGATCCTCACCACCAATGCCCCCGGAGCAAGTAGCGTAGGGGCTGGCGCGACCACAACGGTCACCCTCACCTTTCCCTGAACCAGCCCATCCGTTCGCCCCCCCGGCGAAACTGGAATTTGATGATCGATAGGTACTCCAAGCAGCGTATTTTTCTCGGCCCCGAGGCCGACGTCCAGCTGCGCACCGCCCGGGTCGTGCTGGTGGGGCTGGGCGCCACGGGATCTGTCATCGCGCCCTGGCTGGCGCGGGCGGGAGTGGGGCACCTCACGATTCTCGACCGCGATATCGTGGAGCAGAGCAATCTCCAGCGACAGCTCCTCTACGGTGAGCATGATCTCCTGCGGCCCAAGGCCGAAGCCGCTGCGGCTCGGCTCCGCGAGGCCAATTCGGAGATCGAGATCAACGCCGTCATCGGCGACCTCACCAGCGGCAACGCCCGGGAACTGCTGTCGGGCTTCGATCTGATCATGGATGGTACGGACAACTTCGAGGCCCGCTACCTCATCAACGATGTGTCGATCCTCACGGGTACGCCGTGGATCTATGCGGGCGCCCTTGGAGCCGAGGGCATGGTGTGGCCCATCCATCCGCCCCGCACGCCTTGCCTGCGGTGCCTGATGGAAGAACCACCCGCCTCTGGCGACGTGGACACCTGCGACAGCGCTGGTGTGCTGGGGCCGGCGGTGGGCATCGTGGGGAGCTGGGCGGCCCTGGAGGCGATCAAGGTCCTCACGGGCAAGGAGCCCCATCGCGAACTGGCCCGCTTCGATTTCTGGCGCAACGAACGGCAGTTCATCCATCCGCCCAAGTCCCGGTGCCGCTTCTGCACGGAGAAGATCACGGAGTTCCTGGATGCCCGCTGGAGCTTGCGGGCGTCTCGCCTGTGCGGCCTCGAGGGCGTGCAGATCCGCGTGAATCCCCCCGGCAACCTCGACCTTGAGACCCTCCGCGCTCGCCTGGAAGTCCGCACCGGCAATCCCTGGAAGCTCAGTTCCTTGGCCCTTTCGGGCATCGAAGGCACCTGGCGGGTCATGCTCTTCCGGGATGGTCGCGCGCTCATCCACGGTGAGGTGACCCCGGAAAAGGCCCGCACCTGGTACAGCGAAGTGGTGGGATGCTGATCGGCATTAAGCCCTGGAGGTCGCCATGGAGCGATTTTTCTACGATGTGATGGTCGAAGGCACCCATGGCAGTCAGGGCTTCCTGAAGACTGTGCGCATCTGCGCCACCTCTGAGGCCGAGGCCGGCGACCTGGCCTTCTCCGCGGCGCTCAAGGCTGGGCTTATGCCCTCCCGCATCGAGGGCATCACCGAAGCGGGCCCGGCCGGCCCAGAACAGACCATCGGCATCACCCGCGGTTTCGGCACTTCCTTCTTCGAGAAAGGCTGACCATGAAGCTCCTGCTCGCCTCCCGAAATGCCCACAAGGCTCAGGAACTCGCGGAACTCCTTCCTGGGTTCACCTTCGTGCTCTGGCCCGCTGCGGCACCGGAGATTCCCGAGGATGGTGCCTTCTTCCAGGACAATGCCCTGCAGAAGGCCACCCACGCCCTCCAATGGTGGAAGGAGAACGGCACGGAGCCAGTGGATGGAGTGCTCGCGGACGATTCGGGGCTATGCGTGGATGCGCTCTGGGGAGGGCCCGGCGTGCTCTCAGCGCGCTTCGCACCGGGGCTCGACTATCCCGCCAAGAACCGAAAACTCCTGGGCATGATTCCCATGGAGGCCTCTCGTGCCGCGCGATTCGTCTGCGTGCTGGCCCTGGCGCCGGTGGTGGGCGAACCCTTCACCGTGGGCGGTGCCGTTGAGGGCTCCTTGGCCTACGAAGTACGCGGTACCGAGGGCTTCGGCTACGACCCCATCTTTGTGCCCGAGGGCTTCAACCAGACCTTTGGCGAACTCTCCAGCGTGATCAAGCACAGCCTGAGCCATCGTGGCAGCGCAGCCCGAGCGCTGCTGGAGCGCCTGCGCTGAACGTGAACGAGGGAGACCGCCTGCTCCCTGCAGTCGCGATGTCCCCCTCGTGCTCCCCGCGTGATGGCCGGGCCAAGCCCGGCCAACACGCCAGAAATAGCGGCTGTCAGAATCAACCCATGGGCATGTTGATTCTCTTCCTGGTGCTGGTGATCGGGGGCGTGGGGGGCTGGCTGGCGCGGGATTCCACCCGGGCCGTGGGCCTGAACCGGCAACTGATGCGCGCCACGCTCTGGGCGCTGCTCTTCGTCATGGGCACCAAGCTGGCGCTGAACCGCGATCTCTTCGCCAAGGATCTCCGGGTATTCTTCGCCGCCATCGGCTCGAGTCTGCTGCTGGTCGCGGTCCTCTTCGCCATCTTTCTCTTAGTGGACCTGGCGCGGGGCAGACGGCGGGGGCCGTCTTCCACCGTCGAGGCGAGCCCCGAAGGTGAGGGAGGTCACGAACTCACCGCCGTAGCCCTGAACAGCGGCTGCATTGCCGCCGGTTTCCTGCTCTTCTTCGTATTGCCTGCCCCGGTGGCGGCCCGGATTCCTGTGGATCCTATCGGCGAATGGGTGCTCCGCGCCCTGCTGCTCTTCATCGGCTTCGACCTGGGGGTGGAGCTGCACCGCCTGGATCTCCGCAAGCTGCCGCCCCTGCTCCTGGTGGTGCCCTTCGTGAACATCCTCATCAGCCTGGGCTGCGGCCTCCTGTTCAGCCTCATCTCCCGCCATTCTGCGCGGGAAGGGCTGCTGCTCTACTCGGGCCTCGGCTGGTACTCGCTGTCCTCGGTGCTCCTCGCCGAGCGTGGCCTGGTGCTGCTCTCCATCCTCGCCTTCATCCACAACGTGTTCCGCGAGCTCCTCGCCATCCTCTGCGCCCCTCTGGCCGCCAGGGTTTCGCCCTACCTGCCTATCTATCTTGGCGGGGCCACCAGCATGGACGTGATGCTCCCCTTCGTGCAGCGCTACTGCGGGCGCCAGTACACCCTGGTGAGTTTCTACTCCGGCGTGATCTGCAGCCTGGCGGTGATCCCGCTGGTGAGGCTGATCGCGGGAGGGTGATCCCGCACGGGTCAGTCCCGCGGTTCCGGCATCTGCACGGGCAGGGGTTGAGTGCCGGTTCTGGGCGGCACCAGGGGTTCGTCCTCGCCTGGGATAAGCCCCGTTTCCCGCAGCACGGAGGCCGCCTGGTACGCGGCGAGGACGGCGGTGCGGATGCGCTGGTAGCTGGTCTCCGTGACTTTCGTATTGAAGCTGAGGTTCCCCACTACATACCAGGATTCGCCATTGGGCAGGGCCTGGGGCGCCGAGACCTGGACCTGGGGCGGCATGATGGAACTGGAGCTGTCCTCCCGCAACTGAGTGGCCACCCGGTCGCACCAGGTCTGGAGACGGGGAATGAGAGCCAGCCCTTCGGCCTCGTCCTTCACGGTCACGCGCCCGTAGAGGGTGAAGAACAGGCGCAGCTGGGGCATGTCGAAGCTGGAGTTCAGGAATCCCGCCATGGAGGCGATCTGCTGGAAATCCCGCTGCAGGGCCAGGAGCTTGGGCGTGGGAGCGGAGGGACCTCGGGCGGCGGACATGGTTCGATTATGGACCCCCTGGTGGAACCCGGGGCAAGTGTTCAGGTGCCTCAAAAGATCCACCACGGAGGCCACCGAGGTTCGCTGCGCGAGCAGCGGAGGGCACTGAGAAGAATTGGCGAGCACCAAATCCCGGCTCACCATCGTGTGACTTGCCTATTTCTCCATGGTTTTCTCCGTGTTCTCCGTGTTCTCCGTGCGCTCAGTGGTGGATCTTTTCAGAGAGCTGAACGGTTTCACCCGGAGAACTTGCTTCCCGCACCGTCCCCGTGAAACCCTGGGACTTCCAACCGCCCCGGAAGCCGGGAAGCAGGTGAAGGTCCTCCTCCCTCGAGCGGGCCCATTCCTGCGCTGCCCCGCAACGGTAAGCACCTCCGCCCCTGGGCGGAGAGACCCTGTCGGGGCCACTGGCGCGCTGCGTCGGGAAGGTCCCGGGGACCGCGATGGTCCGTCGTGTGCGAGCCCGGAGACCGATCCGAGGTCAACCTCTCGCCGTGGGAGCGAGCAAGGAGCCCCATCATGCAACTGCCCTACCTGCCCGTCCTGGATCCCTCCAGGAAACCCGCCCTCCAGGCCCATCTGGACGATCTCACCAAGCCCCAGGGCAGCCTGGGACGCCTGGAAACACTGGGCCTGCAACTCGCCTGGATCGCCGGAACGCCCCGCCCCGCCGACCCCGAGGCATACCTGCTCACCTTCGCGGGTGACCATGGCATCGCCCGCCATGGCGTCAGCGCCTTTCCTCCCGAGGTCACGCCGCAGATGGTGGCCAACATGGCCTCCGGCGGCGCGGCCATCTGCGCCCTCTGTGGCGCCAATCGCATCACCCATCGCATCATCGATGTGGGCGTAGCCTCGTCCTGCCCACAACCCGGCGTGCGTCAGCGCAATGTGCTGCGGGGCACTGCGGATCCGCTGGCAGGCCCCGCCATGACCCGCGAACAGGCCGAGGCCTGCCTGCAGGCGGGCTTCGACGAAGTGGCCGACCTCCCTAAGCGCCCCTTCGCACTGCTGGGGCTCGGTGAAATGGGCATCGCCAATTCCGCCATCGCCGCGCTTCTGGTGTGCGCCTTCGGCGGCCTCACGCCCGAGGAGGCCGTGGGGCCGGGCACAGGCGTCCAGGGGGATGCGCTCTCTCGCAAGCTCCAGGTGGTGAAGGCCCTGCTAGACAAGCATCGCCCCGATCCGAGCGACCCCGTGGGCGTCCTGGCCTCGGTCGGCGGCGCGGAATTCGGCGCCATGGCGGGCGCCATGCTGGCCGGCGCGTCCCGCGGGTGGGCCGTCCTCGTGGACGGCTACATCGCAGGGGCCGCCGCGCTCCTGGCCATCGCCCTGGATCCCAAAGTGAAGGACTTCCTCGTCTGGAGCCACCGCAGCGCCGAGCCTGGCGCCCAGCGGCTGCTGGCGAAGCTGGAGATCGAGCCGGTCCTGGATTTCAATCTGCGCTTGGGCGAAGGCAGCGGTGCCGCGCTGGCCGTGCCCATCCTGCGCTCTGCCTGTGCTGTGATGCGCGAGATGGCCACCTTCAGCGGCGCTGGCGTCAGCGCGGCCGGACACTGATAGGAATCGCAGCCTATGCCCTCCCCCTACCACCCAGGCCAGCGTTGGATCAGCACCTCGGAACCCGAGCTGGGCCTGGGGGTGGTGGAGGCCGTATCCCAGCGCACGCTCATGGTCCACTTCGGGGCCAGCGGCGAGCGGCGACAGTACGGGCTGGCCCATCCCCCCTTGCAGCGCGTGCGTTTCCGGGCCGAGGATCGGATCCAGGACCGGCAGGGGAGAACCCTGGTGGTGCAGGGCGTTCAGGAGGTCGATGGCTTGGTCGTGTATTCAGGGCCCGGCTGGGAATTGGCGGAGGCGGACCTGAGCGACGGCCTCACCTTCGACACCCCCGAGGCTCGACTGCGGGGAGGTCACTTCGATCCGCCCAGCGCCTTCGATCTCCGAGTGACCGCCCTCAACCGCCAGTACCGCCGCCGCCTTTCCCCGGTGCGGGGGTTCGTGGGCGGACGCGTCGCCCTGATACCGCACCAGCTCGGCATCGCGGCCGAAGTGACCGAGCGTCTCGCGCCCCGAGTGCTGCTGGCCGATGAAGTGGGCCTGGGCAAGACCATCGAGGCCTGCCTCATCCTCCATCGCCTCCTGGCCACGGGCCGCGTGCAGCGGGTGCTGATCCTGGTGCCCGAATCCCTGGTCCACCAGTGGTTCGTGGAGCTGCTGAGACGCTTCAACCTCTGGTTCGCCCTCCTCGACGAGGCCCGCTGCGCGGGGCCCGAGAACCCCTTCATGGAGGACCAGCTCATCCTCTGCAGCCTGGATCTGGTGGCGGGCAATCCCGCGCGCCTGGAGCAGGCCGTGGCCGCGGGATGGGACCTGCTGGTGGTGGACGAGGCTCATCACCTGGGCTGGTCGCTGGAGGCCATCAGTCAGGAATATGCCGCCGTGGAGGCCCTGGGCGCCCAGACCCCAGGCCTGCTGCTGCTCACGGCCACGCCCGAGCAACTGGGCATGGCGGGACACTTCGCCCGCCTGCGCCTGCTGGACCCGGACCGCTACGCCGCCCTCGACGCATTCCTCGCGGAGGCCGATCACTACCGGGACATCGCCCGCATCGCCGATCGCCTGCTGGAAGGAAAACCCCTCACGGACGAACACATCGCGCGCCTCGCCGAACTCCTTTCCAGGCCCAAGGATGATCTCCGCCAAACATTGAACAACGGCCGCGAAACCACCCGCCAGATACTCATCGGTGAGCTAGTGGATCGTCACGGCACGGGGCGCATGATGTTCCGCAATACCCGCGCCACCATCCAGGGCTTCCCTCCGCGCCTCGCGCATCTGGTGCCCCTGACCGCACCCGGCGCCGCCCTGCGTTCATTGGCGAAAGAGTGGGACACCGATGAAGGGGCCGCGTGGCGCCCGGATCTCGCCGAGGACGTTCGCGTGCGTTGGCTGGCAGAACTCCTGGTCGCCCTGGGCGAGGCCAAGGTGCTGGTCATCTGTCGCACGCGCCTGAAGGCCGAGGCTCTGGAGGCCGCCCTTCGCCAGCGCCTCACCCTCAAGATGGCCCTCTTCCATGAGGGACTCTCCCTGGTGCAGCGGGACCGCGGCGCGGCCTGGTTTGCGGAGGAGCGAGGAGCGCGGCTCCTGATCTGCTCCGAGATCGGCAGCGAGGGGCGCAACTTCCAGAGCGCCCATCATCTCGTGCTCTTCGATCTGCCTAAGGATCCCGCCCTGTTGGAGCAGCGCATCGGCCGCCTGGATCGCATCGGCCAACAGGCGGATATCCAGATCCACGTGCCCTTTGTCATCGGCAGCCCCCAGGAAGTGCTTGCCCGCTGGTACCACGAGGGCCTGAACGCCTTCGAGGCCCAGGTGCAGGGCACGGGCGAACTGCGGACGCTCTTCGGTGAGCGCCTCCAGGCCCTGGCCCAGAATCCCCGCTCCGCCGACCTCGAAGAACTGATCGCCGATACCCGTGCGGCTCAGCATCACATTCGCGAGCGGCTGGCCCAGGGCCACGACCGGCTGCTGGAGCTCAATGCCTGCCCATCGGAGCGCGTGGCCGCCCTGGTTCGGGAGATCCAGGCCCAGGATGGCGATCCCGCCCTGGAGGATTTCCTCCTGGCCGCGCTCGAGCAAGCCTCCATCCAGGTGGAGGAGATCGCCCCCCGCACCTACAACCTGGGTTCGGCCGGAGTGTTGGAGGACGCCTTCCCCGGCCTTCCCCCGGGCGGCCTCACCGTGACCTGCGATCGCGCCCGGGCCCTGGCCCGGGAGGATCTCCAGTTCCTCACCTGGGATCATCCCCTGGCCACAGGCGCCCTGGATCTGATCCTGGGCTCCGAGAAGGGCAACAGCTGCTTCGCCCGCTGGCCCGACACCGTTTCGGCGCTGTACCTGGAAGCGGTGTACGTAATCGAAGTGGTCGCGCCCCCGCACCTCCACGCCGACCGTTTCCTGCCGCCGACGCCCATCCGGGTGCTGGTGGATCATCAGCGCCAGGATCTGAGCCTCGCGCTGCCTCGGGCGGCCTATGCGGGCGCCCTGCAGGAGACCGCCGCGACGGCCCTGCTGGACCAGCCCGGCTTCCGGGAGACTCTGCTGCCCCGCATGATCGCCACCGCCCAGTCCTTCGCCCGCCAGAAGCTGCCCGAGCGCATCGCCCGCGCCCGCAAGGCCATGGCCGCCCGGCTCGGCCCCGAACAGGCGCGCCTGGAAGCCCTTCAGAGCATCAACCCCGCCGTCCGCCCCAAGGAGATCACCCTCCTGGCCCGCCAGCGCGAGGAGCTGGATCAGCACCTCGCCAAGGCCCGCCTGAGACTGGATGGCCTGCGGCTCATCCAGAGGGGGTAAGGTCAAGCTCATCCTTGCGCCTCGGCAACAGGCCCGGATCAATCACCAGGACGTGGTACATGCCGTTCAAGTTCGCGATCATGTCGCGGATGAATTCCGTCATCGCCTCGGGACAGTAGCCACCGGTGTGCAGATCCTTCATCTCCCGCTTGAGGGCCAGATCGAGGGCCTCTTCGGCAGATTTGTAGAGGCAAATTCCCCCGAAGACATTCCAGTGGCGGCTCTTGTCGCTCCCGTCCTCCTTGTTCCCGGGAAGCAGGAAATTGTCCAGGGCCAGGGATCGCGGGAGTTTTTCCCGTGGGATGGATTTGATCCAGGCGAAGGGAATGCGGATGGCCTCATCGAGAAGCCCCACGGCCCGCTTCTTGTCTCCGCCCTTGATGCGAAGCGCTTCCCGAAACAGCAGCACCATGGGCAGGTTGTGATTCTCCACGCCAAGGTCCCCATGCTTTCGACTGGTACGAGCAACGGCCCGCAGGTACCGAGCATCGTGCTGGGCATAGTTCAGGAGCTGGAGAAAGTCCTCGGCTCGGGTTGAAGTCTTGTAGTACTGCCACTCCGCACGTTCCAGATAGTTCTGGAGATGGGTGAGATTGCGGGGCGGACTCAAGGATTCAAGACGGTAGTCGAGACCCAAGTCTGCTTTCAGGTACCCCTCCATGACCTGGAGGATTTCCTGCCACGTGGCCTTGCCTCCTCGGTATCGCTCGAACAATTCGGATGAAAGAAGCTCGCGCAGATGATCCCGGAATTGGAGCAACTGCATCGGCTTTTCCATGGATGGCGTCGCCCTGAGGGTTTCAGCGTCTTCCACCAGGGCCATCAACTCGAGCAGGAGCTCATAGTGAGCCTCTGTCTTCAGGAGCATCTGGCACCGGGCCGACTTCTCCCGCGCATGGGCTGATTCCCTGGGGAGAAGTCCAGATTCTCGTTTTCGGTAGGCCTCCTGAAGACGCACCGATTCGTTGTAGATCTGCTGCTGAAGGGATTGGGCGTAACCCCGAGCGCCCTCGGTTGAGGGCTGCTCTCCTATCCCATCGAAGAAGGGCACCGCGTTTGGTGCGGGCAGTGCCCAAAGAGGCCTGGACCTATACGTGCCCGCGGCCTCGTATCGATAGAGCTCTCGAGGACGCGGGAAAGGGATGCCCGCCTGACGTGCGGCCTCCTCGGCTCTGTAAGGATCGGGCTCGACGATCAGGGTTCGCAGGAGGGTGACATCCTCGGGATCCAGGAGCCCGTTCTGATTGAGATCGATGCGCTGGGCGAAGGCGTCGGAGAAGGCAAATGGATCCTTCAAAAATTCATCAAGCAGCTTCTCATCGCCCAAACCCCACTGATGATCGCCATCCAGGTCACCAAGCATGACCAGTGTAGAACTGACTTCCACTCGGTATACGGGAATGAGCTTGCGGTACCCATAGAAACCGATAGGTAGCAGAAGAACAGCAATGCCCCATTTGGCCCAGCGCTTCATCGTTTCTCCGGGAAGGAAATCCCAGATTATCCAGGAGGGCTGGAACAAGGATGGAATCGCTACGCCCTGTGGTCGATCTCCGCGCGATGCGACAGGTCGAAATATCGCGACCTGCGACAAGAAACTTGCCATAGGGCCTTGCCCCATGGGAATCTGAAAGAACAATTTTCGTGCTGGATGCACGGGAAGCAGGTGTGAATCCTGCGCTGCCCCGCAACGGTGTGCGCCTCGTTTCTAGGCTTTTCAGGAACGGGAGACTTTGCCGGGACCACTGGAGCGCGGCTTCGGGAAGGTTTCCGGGAATCCTGCAAGGGATTCGTCGTGCGCGAGCCCGGAGACCGGTCTGGCATTACCCCAACCGCCGAGGGAGCGGTGCCGGGACCAGAGCCTCGCGTTCTCGTCCTCGTCCATCCCCGGCCCATGCGTGGAGGCATGCGATGGGCATCACCCGAATCACCCTGTTCCTGGCCCTGGGCGCCGCCTTGAATGCCGCCGAGGCGTCGCCTGATCCTCTGGAGAAGCCCAAGCCTAAGAGCGAAGCGGGCGCCACCGTCACGGTGACGGCCGAGGCCACCAGCATCGAGATCGTGAAGACGCCGAACCCAGTGAAGGTCATCACCCAGGAAGTGCTGGAGCGCGAGAATCCCCGCAATCTCTCGGAACTCCTGGCATCTATTTTCCCGGGCCAGATCAACGCCAACGGCGGTGTCGGGACCATATCCAGCTTTCAACTCGGGGGCGCCCGATCCCAGGATGTGGTGGTCACCCTCGACGGTATCCGGCTCTCGGACCCCACCGGCTTCGGGTCGGTGAGCCCCAGTTCCGTGGGCATGATCGGCATCGAGCGGGTGGAGGTGCAACAGGGGCCATGCTCGAGTCGCTTCGGCGCGGAATCCATGGGCGGAGTGGTGGCCCTCTACACCAACCAGGCAGCTCCGATGGGCTTGGCTGGCGAAGTGGC
>JAYREN010000020.1:0-28100 GCA_041908845.1 Holophaga sp.
CCCCAGTTGAGTGGATCCTTCGCCTTGCCCCAGGAGGCCTTCTCGCCGCCGCCTCCCACGATGATGTTCAAGCCCTCCATGGGCTTGATCTTGGCCATGACCTCAACGAGCAGGGCATCGCCGCCAGTGAACTGCTGTTGTTGAACTGGTGGTGGGGTGAAGGTGTACCAGTCGGTCTGGTTGTAGGTGAGGTTGGCGCCGAGGCTCACCACGGAATTCAGATCCCTCGAATAGCCCAGATCAACATGGGTGGTGATCTGTTGCATCTTCCCTATCTGGTCCCAGGCTTCATGGACGCCTTCCAACGTGTATGGGTCGTAGTTGCCGTGGTAGGCGTTGAGGGTGAATCCGGCATAGTCGAGGTGGGCCATGAGGCCCAGGTTGCGCTGGAAGAATCGGCCCGTTCCAAAGGTCTGAACATGCGGAGGGTCCGTCGGGTAATCAAAGAAGGAGGCCTCGGCCCCCAGATCCCGATATTGCGACACACCCACGATGCCCTGGAGGCCGCCCATGTTCACCATCACGCTGCCCGACCGCTGGGTTGCCTGGAAGCTCCCCGTGCCCAGGGTGATCTGGCCGCCGACGCCTTCTTCATCCCGAGTTCGGGTCACGATGTTGACCACGCCCGAGTAAGCGCAGGAGCCGTAGAGCACGGAGCCCGGCCCCCGGATGATCTCGAGCTTTTCCACCACGCCGATGGGGAATGAATTCCAATACGATCCGTTGAGGCCACCGGTGATGGGATCCCGCATGGGGCGCCCGTTCAGGAGCACCAGCACGTGGTTGTTGTAGGGAGTCGTTTCCTGCCCTCGGATCACCAAGGACTGATTGGGAAAGATATCCGGCGAGAGCAGGGCCATGCCCACCACGCGGTTGAGCACCTGGCCCAGGTTCTGGGCGGCGAAGCCTTCGATTTCGGGGCGGGTTACCACGGTGATGATGCCGGGGGCCGCATTCACCGACTCGACGGACTTCGAGGCCACCGTGACATCGGTGTTGAGGAGGGCCATCAGTTCCTTCAGGGAATCATCCTGAGTCTCCTGCCCGAAGGCAGACGTTGGCGCCAGCACGCCCAATGCGGACACCAGCAGGGCCATGGTTCGAGTGACGGTCCTTGCGCACATATGCACCTCCTGAGGGGAATGGCGCGGCCGCGAAGGGGGGCAATAGAATCAATGGAATCCGCGGCGGTGAAAATCTATCGGATTGCCTTTTGAGTGGGTTGAGTTTTTCCGTGGGGAATTTGTTCAATAAAAAAACAATCATCGACGGACTGGTAGACTTTCCGTTCGTGTAAAGAGGAGTTCCCATGTTCAAACTCGACGGCAAGATCGCACTCGTGACCGGGGCCAGCCAGGGCATCGGCGAGGTCATCGCCAAGGAGCTGGCCAAGCAGGGCGCGACGGTGGTGTGCGGCAGCCTGGCTTTCACCGAGGACGACCTGAAGCGCGTGGTTTCCGAAATCCAGACCGCCGGCGGCAAGGCCGACTACGTGCTGCTGAACATGGCCGAGGGCGACACCGTGCGCGAGGCGGTCAATACCGTGGTGGAGCGCCACGGCGGACTGCACATCCTGGTGAACAATGCGGGCATCGCCAAGGACAAGCTGCTGATCCAGATGAAGGAAGAAGAGTGGGACGCCGTTCTCAACATCAACCTGAAGGGCGCCTTCCTGGCCACCCAGGCCGTGGCCAAGCCCATGATGAAACAGCGCTGGGGCCGCATCATCAACATCGCCAGCGTGGTGGGCCAGATGGGCAACGCGGGCCAGGCCAACTACGTGAGCGCCAAGGCCGGGCTGATGGGCCTCACTAAGACCACGGGCCGCGAACTGGCCAGCCGCAACGTCACCTGCAACGCCGTGGCCCCGGGCTACATCGCCACCGCCATGACGGACAAGCTGTCCGATGAGGTGAAGGAGAACTTCAACAAGCAGATTCCCCTGGGTCGCATGGGCACCCCCGCCGATATCGCTGCCGCCGTGTGCTTCCTGGCCACGGAGGAGGCGGGCTACATCACCGGCTGCACTATCCCCGTCAACGGCGGGATGCTGATGCCCTGAGATGCAGGCGGGACAGGCGCTCGACCCGGCGTTGCGGTGGCTCAAGGGCCTCCGCCCACGCTGGGCCTGGGTTCTGCTGGCCCTTGGCCTGCCCTGGCTGCTGACGCCCCTCTCCTGCCGGGCCAGCGCTCCCGGCTGCCTGGCCGTAGTCTCGGCCTGGTGCTTCTGGACCGCGGCCCTGGTGCTGGGCTTCCTGGGCTTTCTCTATCTCTGGCGAAAGCTGCTCTTCAAAGTCTCGCGGCGACTCTGGGTGATCCTCCTGCTGGTCTCCGTGCTCCCGGTCCTCACGCTTACGGTGTTCTTTCTCGCCTTCGGCTGGCTGGGGCTCGGGGCTCAGGTGAGTCGCTCCATCCAGGGCAACCTGAAGCACTACGAAAACGCCCTGCGGCAGGCCGCTGAGGAAGCCTCGGATGATCGTGCGCTCCAGTCCATCCAAGTATTGGGCGAGGCCTGGGTCTCGCGCACCGACAGCTTGCTGAAGGATATGCAGCCCGGCGTGCCCGTGCTGGTCTACACCCGCACTCCGGACAAGACCGACGCCAAGGATGTCTTCATGCGGGTGGCGACACGGACCCCCAAGGGGTTTCGTCTCCTCACCCTGAACATCCACGATCTGGGAATCACCGGGCGCAAGGTATGGGGCGGCCGCATCCACTACCGGGTGGACTGGAGCAGCAAGGTCGAGGAAAAGCCGACGACGGGGACCACCAAGTCGGCCAAGGCACCCAGGACGCCCGAGGAAGGAGATCTGGCCCTGGAGGGGGTTACGCTCTTCACCCGGAAGGAGCCTCTGGCGACCTGGTCCCTGGGCGAAGTGGCCAAGGGACCAGGCCTGCTCCGGTCTTTCTCCCTGCCTCCGGTGTCGGTACGGGCCTTGGACTGGGAATCCGGCAAGGCCATGGTGCTCACCCTCCGCCCCGAGACCAGCCTCAAGGAGATCTTCCTGGGGTTTGGCTTCGGGGATGGCAACCTCTCGGCCCAGGCCTTCGTGGTGCTGGTGGGGCTCGTGGTCGTGGTGCTGCTGCTGGGGTGTTTCCAGGTGGTGGCCTTCTTCATGGGCGTGGGGCTGGCCCGCAGTCTGGGGCGTTCGGTGGAAGGGCTCTTCCGGGGTGTGGCGCGGCTGGCCAAGGGCGACTTCACCGTGCGCATCCAGCCCCGGAGCCGGGACCAGGTGGCCCAACTCACCACGGCCTTCAACGAGATGGCCGAGCGCCTGGAGATCGCGGATTCCGAGCGAAGCGAGCGGTTGCGGCTGGAGGAGGAACTGCGAGTGGCCCGCGAGGTGCAGATGCGCCTGCTGCCGGACGTCGCGCTGCTGGCCCCCGTCATCCAGGCCACCATTCTTCCGGCCCGGGAGGTGGCGGGGGACTACTTCGATCTCTTCAAGCTGGTTGATGGACGCTACGCCTTCTTCATCGCCGATGTGAGCGGCAAGGGCACCAGCGCGGCCTTTTACGCCGCCGAGACCAAGGGCGTGCTGGCGGCCCTGGACAAGGTGGCCCTGGGACCCCAGGAAATCCTGGCGCGCCTCAACGCCATCTGGTGCGCCACCCATCCCCGCCAGGTCTTCCTCACGGCGATCTACGGCCTCTTCGACCCCAGGGATGGCACCTTCCGCTTCGCCCGGGCCGGGCACCCGGCGGGCTTCCTGCGTCGCGTCGATGGCCGAGTGGAGCGACTGGCCCCCAGAGGCATCGGTATTGGCATGAGCCCCGACCGTTTTGAATCCCTGCTGGAGGTGGCCGAAGGGCGCCTGGAAACCGGCGATAGCCTGCTCTTCTTCACCGACGGTCTCAGCGAGGCCCAGGATCTCGAGGGCGAATTCTTTGGAGAAACCCGCCTGGAGCAGGCCCTGGCCCAGGGCGACGATCCCAAGTTCGCCGTGCTCGCCGCCGTGGACGCCTTCCTGAGGGGCAGGCCCCTAGAGGATGACCTGACGCTGTTGGTGTTGCAGCGCTGACTCGGTCGCCGAGTCAGGATGTGGACTCACCCCTTGGTAGTGTCTGTTCGCCGATAGGTAAACCCCGGCACCGGGATGGCGTAATAGTCTCATTCCATCCACCGCCCCGGAGGCCCTATGACCTATCCTGCTTCGACTCTTGGTGCAGCCTTTTTGGCTGCTGCTGCACTGACGCCTACCGCCTTGAAGGCGGAGCTTCCCCCACTCATCTCCCGCCAGGTGCTCTTCGGCAACCCTGTGAAGGCGGGCCCCCAGATCAGCCCCGATGGCCAGAAACTCGCCTACCTCGCACCCGACAAGAACGGTGTGCTCAATGTCTGGGTGCGCACGGTGGTCAAGACCGATGACGCCGTGGTCACCAAGGACAAGAAACGGGGCATCCGTCAGTATTTCTGGCAGCAGGACGGCGAGCACCTGCTCTACATCCAGGACCAGGATGGGGATGAGAACTTCCATCTCTACCAGACCAGCCTGAAGACAGGCAGCACTCGGGATCTCACACCCTTTTCCGCCATCCGCGCGCAGATCGTAGGCGCCGATCCGAAATTCCCCGACACGATGCTGGTGGCCCTCAATATTCGGGACCCCAGGCTGCACGATGTCTACCGCCTGAACCTCCGGAACGGCGCCCTGGACCTGGATACTCCCAATCCGGGCAACGTGCTGGGCTTCACCGCCGACAACGATCTGGTGGTGCGTGCCGCCCAGATCATGCACCCCGACGGCTCCACGGAGATCCAGGTGCGGGATGATGCCAAGGGCGCCTGGCGCAGCTTCGTGAAGTGGAGTGCCGACGAATCCAACGGCGGGCTGGCGGGCTTCAGTCCCGATAACGCCAAGGTCTGGCTCATGAGCAGCGTGGACCACAATGCCACGCGCCTGCTGGAGATCGACCTCAAATCCGGCGCCCAGAAGGTGGTCAGCCAGGATCCGATGTACGACCTGGGTGGCCTCATGGTGCACCCCACCAGGAACACTCTGGAAGGGGTTTCCTACACCAAGGCGCGCACGGAATGGACCTTCTTCGACAAGGCCGTGCAGGCGGATGTGGAACTGCTCAAGAAGGTGCGCAACGGCGATGTGAACATCGTGAGCCGGGATCAGAAGGACCAGACCTGGATCGTGGCCTTCACCCTGGATAACGGCCCCGTGAGTTGGTACAGCTTCGACCGGGCCAGCAAGAAGGCAGATTTCCTCTTCACCAACAACCCCGCCCTGGAGGGCGCGAAGCTCGCGACCATGAAGCCCATCAGCTTCAAGGCCAAGGATGGCATGACCATCCACGCCTACCTGACCGTGCCCGAGGGGATTCCCGCCAAGAACCTGCCCCTGATCCTCAATGTGCACGGCGGCCCCTGGGCCCGGGACACCTGGGGCTACCGACCCGAGGCCCAGTGGATGGCCAACCGCGGCTATGCGGTGCTGCAGGTGAATTTCCGGGGATCCACCGGCTACGGCAAGGCCTACCTCAATGCCGGTGACAAGGAGTGGGGCCTCAAGATGCACCAGGATCTCCTGGATGCCAAGGACTGGGCCATCAAGGAGGGAATCGCCGATCCCGCCAAGGTGGCCATCTACGGCGGTTCCTACGGCGGCTTTGCGACCCTGGCGGGCCTCGCCTTCACGCCCACGGAATTCACCTGCGGGGTGGACATCGTGGGGCCCAGCAACCTCAACACCCTGCTGGCCTCCATCCCGCCCTACTGGGCGCCGATGAAGGCCATGTTCACCAAGCGCATGGGGGCCGATCCCAAGTTCCTGGAAGCGCGCAGCCCCCTCTTCAAGGCCCACCAGATCGTGCGGCCACTGCTCATCGCCCAAGGCGCCAATGATCCCCGGGTGAAGCAGGCCGAGGCCGACCAGATCGTGGCCGCCATGCGCAAGAACAACCAGCCCGTGGACTACCTGCTGTTCCCCGACGAGGGCCACGGTTTTGCCCGCCCCGAAAATCGGTTCAAGTTCTACGCCGCCGCAGAAGCCTTCCTGGCCAAGCATCTGGGAGGCCGAGTCGAGCTCGCTTCGGACAAGGAGAAGGTGGACGATCTGAGGAAGTAGGTCGCAGCCGATCAAAGGAAGAAGGGCGGCCCGGCCGCCCTTCTTCGTGTCTGCACCCGGCGCTTCGCTACTCCTTGGCTCGCACTTTCAGAGTCTCACCGCGCTCCGCGGCGATGCGCTGATACCAGTCGGCAGAGTAGGGAGGATGGGTCACTTGGCCCTGGTCGCCCCGCACGTTGCCATCAAGGTATTTCCAGACCAGGAATTCCCCCAGTTTGCGCCAGCGCTTCAGGGTCTCCTCGGCCTGGGTGGTGCTGTAGTCGGTGAGGAAGGCCCGCGTTGCGGCGAGGCCCTGTCTTCTGTGGATCTCCAAGGCCTGCTGTTCCACGTCCTTCTGGTTCTGGAGGAAGCAGCCCTCTCGTTCGCGCTGGACCTTCTGCACGTCCAGGATCATGTCCGAGTAGCGGGCATAGGTGTAGTTGCTCACGAAATTGAAGACCCAGAAGGCGCTGTCCCAGCTGAATTCCTTGAAGGAACCGTGCCCCTCGGCCCAGGAGGAAGGCGGTGCCTGGATGCCCGCGTAGATCGGCACGTAGCAGGTGCTGTACGTGTCATCCATGCCGAACCACAGCACACCGCCGATGGCATTGGGCAGGCCCGCCCGCAGCTGGGCCACGAAGGACCAGGCCGTCTGCTGGGTGGAGATGGCGCGCTCGTGGATATAGCTCTGATCGCCCACCTTGAAGGTCATGGGCCGCCAGCGGTAGGGCGCCTTGAAGGGACCGGCGCCCACATCCTGGGTCATGTCGAACTCGGTGCCCTCGAAGTGATCCCGCATGAGCTCCATGAGATCCCGCACCTCGAGGGGGCTGTCGGGTTTGATCCAGAGGGGCAGGGGCTGGGCGTGGACATTCCCCCGAACGAAGTCTGCAGGCAGGTTCAGGCTGGGAGCGGCCCGCCGGAACACGCTCCACACCCTCGCCTCGCAGGCCCTCAGGGCGGAAAAGGTCCAGGGCGCATAGGTTTCGCAGAAGCTGAAATCCTTGTCTTCGCCCTTGAACCAGCCCTTTGCCCGGGCGAAGGTAATGACGTCTTTCGAATACAGGCAAGTTTCGGAGTCGTTCAGGGGGAACTGGCGAATCCGGGCCTGGTTGGCGTGGGCGCTGAGGGTGCCCTCGGGCAGTCGTACCGCGACCCAGACGGCCCCCTTGTCTTCCTTGCCCTTGCCCACCATCTCAAGAATCCAGGCTTCATTGGGGTCGCAGATGGAGAAGCTCTCACCGTCGGACCCGTAGCCGTGCTCCGCGACGAGGGAGGTCATCACCTGGATGGCCTCCCGGGCCGTCTTGGCACGCTCCAGGGCGATGTAGATAAGGCTGCCATAGTCGATCATGCCGCTGCCGGCGAGCTCCCTGCGCCCGCCGAAGGTGGTCTCGCCGATGGCCACCTGAAATTCGTTCATGTTGCCAACCCGGCGGTAGGTCCGGGCGGGCTCGGGAATGCGGCCCCGGAAGGCCCCGTTGCCCCAGTCCACCACATCCCGCAGGGTTCCTGGGCGGTGGGCCATCTCGGGGCGGAAGAAGAGCTCGCCGTAGCGCACGTGGCTGTCGTCAGAGTAGGTGACCAGCGTGGCGCGATCCCTGGTGGCACCCTTGGTGACCAGGATATTCGTGCAGGCGCCCAGGGTGGTCGCCAGAGCCGCCATCAAGCAGGTCACCCGCATGGGGTGAAATCGGTGCATGGGTTCTCCCTGTGAAATCGATGGAACGTCAATCCAGTCGCGCCTTGCGGTGGCCGTCCTTCCAGCGTAGAGCCATCGAGGCCCCTTCGGGCAGGACTCGGGAGCTGGTGACGGGTTTCCCGCTGTCGTCCGTGGCCAACACGAATCCCCGGTCCAGAGGCCCCGTGGGATCGAGGCCCCGGAGCCGGGCGTCGAGTACGGCCAAGCGCTTCTCGCGGGTTTCCAGGGCGCGCACCATGGCCGGTGTCAGATGCTGCTGGGCCAGGCGCAGGCGAGGGCGGTCGACTTCTCCCGAAACTCGGGCGGCTGCGTGGGTCAACCGCTGGCGCAGCAGGGCGAGCCGACTGGTGGTCTGGTCCAGACGCCGCTGGGGATGGGCCAGGTGCAGGCGCTGGGCGAGCCTGCCGAGGCGTTCCTGTGCCGAGGTGGTGGGCGCGCTCCGCAGGAGGCTGCGGTCCACCAAGAGGTTCAAGGTGGTCTCCAGGCCCCGCAGGCGCCAATCCAGACGGGCCACCAGGGCGTCCCGGCGTCGCAGGAGTTCGCTGGCGAGTTGCTGGCGATCCGGGGTGGCCAGTTCCGCCGCCTGGCTGGGGGTGGCGGCGCGGCGATCCGATGCCAGATCCACCAGGGTGGTGTCGATCTCGTGGCCCACGCCGGTGATGATCGGGATTCTGCAGGCGGCGACGGCACGCACCAACTCAGGATCGTTGAAGCTCCAGAGATCCTCCAGGCTGCCGCCGCCCCGCACCAATAGAATGACGTCGCAGCCCCAGAATTCGTCCTGGAGCTCCTGGAGTGCCAGCAGGTTCTCGGGAACGCTACGCTCGCCCTGGGCTGCGGCGGGGGCGATGAGGATATCGATGCCCGGAGCCCGGCGCTGGGTCACTTCCAGAACGTCCCGCAGGGCCGCGCCGCCCAGGGCCGCCACGATGCCGAGGCGCCTCGGAAAACGCGGCAGGGGGCGCTTGGGGCGGTCGAAGACGCCCGCAGCCCGAAGTTCAGCTTCCATCTGGCGCAGGCGTTCCTGGAGGCCGCCCACGCCCGCGGGTTCGCAATGGGTGACCGCCAGGGTGAGGGTGCCGCCAGCCACGTACAGATTCAGGCTGCCCCGGAGCACCACTCGCTGACCATCCTTGGGAATGTGTTTCAGGAAACGCTGCTGGGTGGCCCACACGGCGCACTGCAGGGCGGCCCCTTCTTCCTTGAGGGTGAAGTACCAGTGGCGGCCCGAACCCCGGAAGTTGCTCACTTCCCCCGCCACGCAGACTGTTGCGAACGCGGGTTCGAGCCGGGTCTTGATCTGCTCCAGCAGGCGCTTTACCGAGATTGGGGCCGAATCTGCCATGCCCCATGATCCCACAGCTCACCGGCCTGTCCGGTCCATTCACCCCTATCGTCATTCCGAAAGACTGGCCTGTGCCATGATGGATCCACTTTCTCGGAGTCAACCATGAAGGCCTTTTTCAAGTCGCTGCTGGCAACGCTGGTGGCCCTGGTCCTCTTTACTGGACTGGGCTTTCTCCTATTGATCGGGATCATGGCCTCCATGGGACCAAGCACGCCCAAGGTGCCGTCCAAGGCCGTACTGGTATTCGATCTCTCTCAGCCCATCCCTGATTCCGCCCAGGATGCGGGGCCCGGCGCCGCGATCCAAAAGGCCATGCAGGGCGGAGGCGATGACGGCACGCCGCTGCCCGTATTGCTCAATGCCCTGGATCGCGCCGCCAAGGATTCGGCCATCAGCGCCCTCTACCTCACGGGCAATGTGCAGTCCGCGGGCTATGCCAGCGGCCCCGCGGCCCTCAAGGAGCTGCGTGAAGCCATCCAGAACTTCAAGGCCAAGTCCGGCAAGCCCGTCATCGCCTACAACATGGGCTACAGCAAGCGGGATCTCTATCTTTGCGCCGGTGCCACCACGGTCTATGTCCACCCCATGGGTGGCGTGGATGTGTCGGGACTTTCCTCGGAGCCCATGTTTTTTGCCGGAGCCTTTAAAAAATACGGCCTGGAAATGCAGATCACCCGGGTGGGCAAGTACAAGAGCGCCGTGGAGCCCTTCTTCCTGGAAAAAATGAGCGACGCTAACCGCGAGCAGACTCAGATGTTCCTGGGGGATATATGGGATGAGTGGAAGACGACTGTGGCGGGTGATCGCAAGCTCACGCCCGAGGACATTCAGAAACTGGCCGATGAGAAGGGTGAAGTGCTCAGCAAGGATGCCCTGCAGTCCAAGCTGGTGGACAAACTGGCCAATCACGACGAGGTGCTGGATGAACTGAAGAAGCTCTCTGGCAAGCAGGCCAAGGACAAGGACTTTCCCCAGATTGACATGGAGACCTACGTCAAGATTCCCGGCGAGGTGGCCAAGAGCAAGAACCGCATCGCCGTGGTGTATGCCGAGGGCGAGATCGTGGACGGCGAAGGCGCCGGCAACCAGATTGGGGGCGACAGTCTCAGCCGCGAACTGCGCAAACTCCGCCTGGACAAGAACGTGAAGGCCATTGTGTTCCGAGTGAACAGCCCCGGCGGCAGCGCTACTGCCTCAGAGCTCATTCAGCGGGAAGTTATCCTGGCCAAGGCCGCGGGCAAGCCCGTGGTGGTTTCCATGGGTTATGTGGCCGCTTCCGGTGGCTACTGGGTTAGTACTTACGCGGATCGCATCTTCGCCGAACCAAACACCATTACGGGCTCCATCGGTGTCTTTGGGACCATCCCCAACGCGAAGAAGCTTGCCAACGAGCACGGCATCACCTGGGACAGTGTCCAGACCGCCAAGCTGGGAACGCCCTCCCTGGCCCGCCCCCGCACGCCAGAAGAGCTGGCGCGCATCCAGAGCATGGTGGATGACATCTACGACCAGTTCCTGACCAAGGTCGCCGAGGGGCGCAAGCTAAAGAAGGAAGCCGTGGCCGAGATCGCCCAGGGCCGCGTGTGGTCCGGCAAGGCCGCTCTGAAGATCGGCCTGGTGGACGAAATGGGCGGATTGCGAGACGCCATCGCCCACGCCGCCAAGCTTGCCAAGATCGAGAATGACTACAAGGTGGATGTTCCCGAGGCGCCCAAGGATCCCATCGAAAAGTTCATGAAGGCCCTCGGCAAGGGTGAGAAACGCAAGCTCGTGAAGCAGGGGCCCGTGGATGAACTCAAGGTCCAGTTCGAGCAGACGCTGGGCACGCTTCGGTCCTTGAACGATCCCCGGGGCGTCTATGCCCGGATGCCCTACGACGTGAATCTGCGCTAGACCGCAGTCCAGAAAGAAGAACGCCCCGCCAAAGCGGGGCGTTCTTCTTTCTGGAGAGGAAAGGGATCAGAAAGCGGCCTCGATGAAGCTCTTGAGGGCGGGCTTGGGCAGGGCGCCGACCTTCTGATCGACCTTCTTGCCGTCCTTGAACAGGAGCAGCGTGGGAATGGACATGATGCCGTACTGGCCTGCTACCAGTGGATTTTCGTCCACGTTGATCTTGACGATCTGGGCCTTGCCGCCCAGTTCGCCTGCGATCTCTTCGAGGACGGGGGCGATCATCTTGCAGGGGCCGCACCAGGGCGCCCAGAAGTCCACGAGGGTAACACCCGTGGCCACGGTGGCCTGGAAATCGGCGTCGGAGATGTGCTTGACGAGATCAGACATTGTTTCCTCTTGGGAAGAGCGCCCTGCCGATCGCGGTCAGGGCAAGGGGATGAGGCCGTTCTGGGCCGAGCCGCCCCATTGGGCGATGGTAAAGATATTCATGTACCGCTCGTTGGTTTCGCGCAGTCGCTGGGCCAGTACCTCACAGAGCGCGTAGAGCACCTTGAGGGCGATCTGGTTGTGGGATTCAAAGAGCGTACGCAGATCTGCCAGGGGGATGAAGAAGAGATCCGTGGGCTCGTTGGCGATGGCATCCGCGGCCCGGGGTGAGAAATCGATGAGGGCCATCTCGCCAAAGAAGGAATGGGGTTCGAGCACGGCGAGGGCCTCCTCCCCGGAGGCGCTGGGCTTGGAGATACGGATGGAGCCCTTGAGCACGATGAAGAGACCGTCGCCGGTTTCCCCCTCCCGGAAGATGACCTGATCCGTCCCGTAGGCCTTCACCTGGCCGATGATCAGGATCTGGGCACGCTCCGTCTCGTCCAGGTTTCTGAACAGAGGCGACTCGGTAAGGAACGCAGTATTTATCAATGGGCTTCCAGGTGGACTGTGGCGACGACATCGAGACCGAAGCCGTGGAGACCAATGTACTTCTTTTCCTGCCGACTGAGGAGCCGCATTTGGCGCAGGCCCAGATGCACGAGGATCTGGGCGCCCACGCCGATTTCTCGATCACTGGGCGCCTTGGCGCCGGCTTCGGGAGCCTGGCGCCGCATGTAGACCAACACGCCGCGCCCTTCCTGGGCGAGGGCCTGCATGGCGGTATTGAAGGGGGTCGAGGCCTCCGGAGCGAAGCCTAGGAGATCGTCCGGCAGACGTTCCACATGGACTCGCACCAGGGGCGGGGTGGGGCCCTCCAGTTCGCCGAATACGAAAGCCAGGTGAACGGCGCCATCCAGGGCACTTTCGAAGCGATGAACGGTGATCGGGCCCCAGGTGGTCACCATGGGTTCGGCACCCAGGGGGCGGATGATGGGATCCTTCCGCAGGCGGTAGGCGGCCAAGTCGGCGACGGTGACCATCAGCAGGCCGTGGCGCTGGCAGTAGTCCACGAGGTCGGGCACCCGGGCCATGGTGCCGTCATCCTTCATGATCTCGCAGATGACGCCAGACGGGTGAAGACCCGCCAGGCGGGCGAGATCCACCGAGGCCTCGGTCTGGCCGGTGCGGGCGAGCACGCCGCCGGGGCGGGCCCGCAGGGGGAAGGTGTGGCCGGGCTTCACGAAATCCGAGGGCTTGGCGTTGGGGGCGATGAGGGCCTGGACGGTGCGCGCCCGATCCTGGGCGGAGATGCCGGTGCTCGTGCCCTCCCGGGCCTCGACTGAAACGCAGAAGGCCGTCTCGAAGGGGCTGGTGTTGTTCTGCACCATGGGGGGGATGTGCAGGCGATCCAGCAGGTCGCCTTCGAAGGTGGAACAGATCAGGCCTCGGCCATGGGTTGCCATGAAGGAGATGGCTTCCGCCGTGACGTGCTGGGCCGCCATGGTGAGATCGCCCTCGTTCTCCCGGTCCTCGTCATCCACTACGACCACCATCCGACCGCAGCGGATGGCCTCGATGGCGTCTTCGATGGGGGCGAAGGGGCCGCTCATGCGATCCGCCCGGTGCATACCCGGAGTGAGGATGGGACGGAATGGCCCGCATGGCCATTGCCGCCCGAAGGGCGAACGCCAGATGCGTGAGTCAGCATCCGACCGCAGCGGATGGCATTGATGGCGTCTTCAATGGGGGCGAAGGAGGAGGATCCGGTCATGCCTCCAGCATCCCCTAGCCCTAAATCCAGGGGAAGAGCCCCTTTTATGCATGAGGGTCGTGCTAACATCGAACCTCTAGCCAATACTGCTTTTCGGAGAAGGGGATTTCGAATGTCCCAGGGTCTCATCCAAGGTTCCATGCGCGAAGCGCCGCTTCCCGACATCATTCAGCTCGTCAGCCAGAGCGGCAAGAGCGGTTGTTTCCACGTTCTGGACGAGCCGAAGCGGGCCAAGATCTACCTGAAGGACGGCAAGCTGGTGCATGCGGTGACCAACGATGCTCAGGGCCTTGATGCCGTCTATGAAGTGGCGCTCTGGCTGGACGGTCATTACCACTTTGAAGAGGGCGCCTCCGATATCGTGCCTTCCATCACGAAGTCGAATGCGGCCGTGCTGATGGAAATGCATCGCCGGATGGATGAATGGCGGGTCATCTCCCAGAAGATCAGCTCCCTGGAACTCTACCCGGCCTCCACCCTGCTGCCCGGAGAGTTGCCCCAGGGAGTCAATCCGCGCCAGGCGAAAATGCTGGGCATCATCACGGGTTGGTTCACGGTGTCTGAATTGGCCGAGGTCATGCAGAAGCCGGTCCTGACAGTGGCCAAGGACCTCTACGATCTGGTTATGACCGGGCAGGCCGTGCTCAAGGGTGTGCGCACGGGCAAGCGGCCTGATCTGCCCCCAGAATTCGCCCCCACCGCACCGCCTCCGCCTGCGCAGGCTCCCCCGCCAGAACCCTCCTACGTGCTGCCTCCAGTGAATCTCCCCCCCCAGGGTTTCCCCGTGGCCACGGATCAGTTCGAGATCGAGCCCGCCGCCCTGGTGCCTCAGCCTCCTCCAGAGCCTGCGCCGATACCCGCAGCCCCCAAAGCTGCTCCGGTGGGAGCGATCACGGATCCCGTCAAGATCGCCAAGCTGAACGCCTTCGGGCAGCGCATCGCCACGGCCGCGCGGGGAGCTCTGCCACCCCATCACCACGGCATGGTCAATGAACTGCTGGCCGAGGCCGCGGAGCGGGTCAACGCCGGGGATGGTCCCGAAGCGGTGAAGAACCTCGCCCTGACCATTTCCCGCCGGGCGGTGGATGCTGGGTGTGATTCGGAAATGGTGAAGAACCTCAATGCTCAGCTCAAGGCTCTCTTCAGCAAGTAGCCTCGGAGTTCCCATGATGCTTCGCAGAATCCTCGGTTTTGCCGGGGCGGCCCTTGCTTCGCTGTCCCTGAATTTGGCTTGTGTAGACGTGGGAGAAGGGGGGACGACTTCTAACACGGCCCTCTACGCCTTCGATGGTGGTAGCGGCACCGTGAACTGTTGGGGCGATGTGGCCACCCTCTATGCCAATATCGCCACCGGTGGCGGCACCGGACCCAGTCGCACCATCACGAGCCCCACCATCACCGACAACATCAAGAGCCCCGCGATCGGGGGAGTCTGCTTCGACATCAGCGCCAAAAGACTTTTCCTGGTGGATTCCACGGGTGCGGTGGTGCGCATCGAACGGGCGGACAAACAGAGTGGTTCCATCTCATCTCTGACCGATATCGCCACCTTCACCCTGGATTCCTCGGAGCGATTGCAGGGCTCCAGCTTTGGCCAGGCCGCGGTGGATCCACAGAGCGGAACCCTCTTCGTTACAGAAAATGGAACCTCCCAGACCCGCATCTGGGTGGTGTCCAATCCGAGTGGGTATGGCGGGTTGGGGCAACCCAGCACAGTGGCTCTCCAGGCTCTCGAGACAACGGGCATGAATGCCGGAGGCCCTGACACTGGTGGCACAGGAGTGGCGGTTGGGCAAGGCAAGGTCTACGCCTATTTTTCCGGTGGCGCCTCGGTTCCTTCGCCTTCGGGTGGCAGCCCTTACACCGGTGCGCGGCTCCGTTCGGGGACGGCCTCGGCCTTTGGCTCGGCAGTCATCGTCGGGGCTTCCACGACGCTGGATGACACGGCCTCGGGGGGCTGTCTTGCCCTGGATACGGGAGACAACGCGGTCTATGTTCTTCGCGCCACCGCTCACGCCGCGAGCGAAGGGCCGATCTGCGTGTTCACGGTAGGAGCCTTCACCAGTTCCTACGATCAGGTGCCCAGCCGTTTCCTGGGGAGCCTCAAGGACCAGCCCGACCTGCGCATCATCGCCCATGGCGGCAACAAGGATTGGCTGGCCGGCGCGGCCTACAGTTCAGCCACCAAGGTATTCTCAAACCAGATCTGGCTCTGGAAGAACCCGAGTCAGGGCGGTGAGCCCCACGCGTTGACCCTGGGCTCCGCAACCCTTTCCGGCCTCGCCTTCGACGGGAGCAACTGAATGGCTTGGCTGCGCCTGGTGGGGGTCCTGCTGCGGGATGTCGCCAAGGACATCCTGCGGCACCGCGGCCAGCACATCCTGGCGGTGATTACCCTGGCTTCGGGCCTGCTGCTGGCGGGGGGCGGCCTGCTGGCGGTGGAGAGCCTGCATCGCTGGGTGACCCGCATGGAATCCCTTGCCCGGGTGACGGTGTTCGCCGCCGAGGGTGCCAGTCTCGATGAAGCAGAGGCCATGCTGAAGCGGGACCCCCGGTTCAGCGAGGTCAAGCGCATCTCCAGCGCCGAGGGAACGCGTCGCTTTCTCCTCACCACCCGCGAGGCCGGGCTGATGCTGGAAAGTTTGGGGCAGGAACCGATCCCCGAGAGCCTGGAGCTGAATCTGCGACAGGATCTGCTGGCCGCGCGCCGCGCGATCGAGGTGGGCGACAGCCTGAAGAAGATCCCCGGAGTGGGTGATGTGGTGGTTGACCAGCAGCGCCTGGAGACCCTTCAGAAATCCGCCACCCTGCTGCGTCAGGCCCTGGGCACTCTGGGCATTCTGTTGCTGATCGCGGCGGGCTTCTCCACGGGCAATGTGATCCGCATGAGCATCCTGGCTCGGGAAGAAGAGATCACCATCATGCGCCTGGTGGGTGCCACGGAGAGTTTCATCCGGACGCCCCTCTTGGTCGAAGGCGCTGCACTGGGGCTCCTGGCCAGTCTGGTTGCCGTACTGGTCCTGCTGGGCCTGTGGTTGCCGCTCAGTCGGGGTGTAGGCGGGATGTCCCCGCTGCTGGTGCAGCTCGCCCGCACGGGCTTCTTCTCCTTTCAGAGTCTCGTGATCCTCGGTTTTACCGGCATCCTGACGGGTGCCCTGGGGGCCCTCTGGGGGTTCTGGAGCACTCAACGGGCTCAGCGCAAGATGCAGGCCCTGCTCGAGGAAGCCACGGGCTGAAGGCTAAGAGGTGCTGCAAAGAATGGAAGCCTGGGCGCTTGCCCCGGGTGGGGAATGATCTATTTTTCTTCTGGATTTCAAGAAGTACCCCTGAGTTCCCGAAACAGGTGGGTTCCCCGGGGGTTCGTCGGGCCGGTGTCCCGGGTGTGCTTATCGCGATTCACTCGATCTGCTGCAGGAGGACATCATGAGCTTTCCTTCCTACCTCGATCTCAGCAACCTGAAGGAATTGTTCCCCAAGGAGTTCACGCCGGCGGAAATCGCCAAGGCCCAGACCATCTTCCTGAAGCGGCTCTCGCTGTCGGCCCACGAGTTTTACGGGGGCAAGATGATGACCGTGCCCAAGGCCGGCATCTATGGTTTCGGTTGGTTCGGTGTTTGGTACACGCCTGGAGTGTCCGCCGTGTCCACGGCCATTCGGGACAACAACCTGCGCTCCTATGAGTTGAGCAACCGGAGCAACCTGGTGGCCATCGTCTCCGATTCCACCCGGGTGCTGGGTGACGGCGACTGCACGCCCTCGGGCGGCCTGGGGGTGATGGAGGGCAAGGCCTTCCTGATGTACTACCTGGGCGGGGTGAACGCCACGGCCCTCTGCATCAATACCCACCCGGAGCCTGGCGCCTACAAGCCCGGTTTCGACTTCCAGCCGAAGACCAAGCACGAGCACTCCGCGGACAAGACCATCGATTTCGTGCGGATGGTGGCGCCCTCCTTCGGTGCGGTGAACCTGGAGGACATCTCCCAGCCCAACTGCTTCAAGGTGCTGGACGAACTCCAGGACTGCGGCATCCCCGTGTGGCACGACGATGCCCAGGGCACGGCCTGCGTCACGCTGGCGGGCATGATCAACGCCATCAAGCTGGCGGGCAAGGACTGGAAACGGGTCAAGGCGGTCTTCTTCGGCGCGGGAGCCTCGAACGCCACGATCGTGCGCCTCATGCTGGCCGAGGGCATGGACCCGAAGAACGTGATCGTCTTCGACTCCAAGGGCGGGCTGCATACGGGCCGTGACGATATCCGCCAGGACACCCGCTTCTACCGCAAGTGGCAGATCTGCGAGGCGACCAATCCTCAGCGCGTCGACAGCATCCTGGAGGCCTGCAAGGGCGCCGATATCCTCTGCGCGCTCTCCACGCCGGGACCGGACACGGTGAAGAAGGAATGGATCAGCGTCATGGCCGAGAAGGCCATCGTGTTCACCTGCGCCAATCCCGTGCCGGAGATCTACCCCCACGACGCCAAGGACGCCGGTGCCTACATCGTGGCCACGGGACGCAGCGATTTCCCCAACCAGGTGAACAACTCCATGTGCTTCCCGGGCCTGCTCAAGGGCTCGCTGCTGGTTCATGCGAGCCGAGTGACGGACAACATGGCCATCGCGGCGGCCCACTCCCTGGCGCGAGCCCAGCAGGTGCGGGGCCTGGATATCGACCACATCATGCCCAGCATGGACGACGTGGATGTGTTCCCCAAGGAGGCCTCGGACGTGGCGGCCCAGGCCATCAAGGATGGCGTGGCCCAGCGGATCATCAGCCCCAAGGAGGTGCTGCAGACCGCGGATCGGGACATCAAGGAGGCCCGGGAAGTCACGCAGATCCTCATGGAGCGCGACAAGATCAAGACACCGCCCAAGAGCATGATCGATACCGTGCTGGCGGAAACCATCGCCGAGATCCGCGGCCACATCGAAGCCGTGAAGGGCAGCGAGCACGAATAGGCTTCAGCCCTCCAGGGCTTCCCACAGGCGGGCCGCGAGGAGGTTGCATCCGGGGCCGTCGGCGCTCTGGGCGGCGGAGACCATGAGTTCCGCGCGAGGGTTGATGATGGCGAGCACCTGGGAGGCCTGCTCGGCCGTCCGACAGACCTCGGGATCGCTGGCCACGAGCAGGGCCCGGCAGGCACTGGGGCGATCCTCGTAGACGCCGCAGGTGCCATCCTCGCCGAGGAAGACACAGCGTGCTTCCTCCGGGGGGTGGGCGGCGAAGGCCTCCGGGCTCTGCCAGTGCCGTTGGCGCTCCAGCCGATCCATGGCCAGTTTGGCGCCTCCCGATCGTACCCTCTCCGCGAGCAGCAGTGCCTCGTCCCGAGTGATGCCCACCCAGATGCGGCAGCAGTGGGCACAGCCCCGATGGCACCGGATCGCGCTCATCGCCTGGGGCCGGATGGCTTCGAATTCTCGGATGGCGGCATCGACGCTGCGGTGCACCTCCCGGGCGCGTTCGGGTCCGGGGGGCAGAGCCTGAATCGTCAGGGCTTCCCGGACCACGGCTTCCCGTGCCGCCTCCCGGGCCTCGGGGGTATCCAGAGAGGCGAGGAAGAACTGCAGGGCGCGGGTTACACGCAGAGTCGGGGTCCGGGTCATAGCGGTAAGGATAGGATGGAATACCTGGACGCCTCCCATGACCGTCTTCTCCACAGCCTGCCCCCGCAACTGCTACAGCACCTGCGCCCTGCGGGTGACGGTGGAGAATGGGCGCGTAACGGCCATCGATCCTCACCCCGGCAACCTCGCCACGCCGGAGGGCGCCTGCCTCAAGGGGCTGAGCTACCTGGAGCGGGTCTACAGCCCCGACCGCATCCTGCATCCCTTGCGGCGCCTGCCCTCGGGCGGCTTCGAGCGCATCTCCTGGGAGGCGGCCCTGGGGCTCATCGCCGACAAGTTGATGGCGGCGAAGGCCAAGCATGGCCCCCAGAGCGTCCTGTACTACTCCGCCAGCGGCACCAAGGGGCTGCTGAACGGCTGTGGCATGGCCTTCTGGCGGGCCTTCGGCGGCTGCACCACCACCTATGGCGATCTCTGCTGGCCCGCGGGCCTGGAGGCCACGCGCCTCACCCTGGGCGAGAACGTCCACAACGCGCCCTGGGATCTGGCCAACGCCCGACTCATCCTGATGTGGGGCAAGAACGCCGCGGAGACCAACATCCACCAGATGCGTTTCCTGGAGCAGGCCCTGGAGCGGGGCGCCACGCTGGTGGTCATCGATCCCCGCCGCACCCAGACCGCCGAGCGCGCCCACCTGCTGCTCCAGCCCAGGCCCGGCACCGATGGTGCGTTGGCTCTGGGATTGGCGCACCTCCTCATCGCAGCCGGTGAGGTCGATGCCGATTTCATCGCGGCCCACGTGCAGGGTTTCGAGGCCTTTGCCGAGGCCGTGAAGCCCTGGACCCCGGAGCGGACGGCGGAGGTGACGGGCGTGCCCGCCGCCCAGATCCGGCGCTTCGCCGAACTGCTGGGGCGCATCAAGCCCATGACGCTCTGCGCTGGGTTCGGCATGCAGCGCTACACCAACGCGGGCCAGACCATGCGGGCCATGCTCGCGCTCTGCGCTGTCACGGGCAATCTGGGCAGGCCCGGCGCAGGCTGGGTCTACGCCAACCTCGCCACCCAGGTCTTCGGTTCGGTGAAGGATCCCCTGGACTTCTACCCCCCGAAGGAAGGGGATGGGGTGGTCCGAGTGTCGGTCAGCACCGCGCGACTGGGGCAGGATCTCTTGGCCCAGCGGGACCCCGCGCTGACCTTCGCCTGGATCGAGCGTGGCAATCCCGTGGGTCAGAATCCAGAGACGCCCGCCGTGCTGGCGGCGCTGCGTCGGCTGGAGTTCCGCGTGGTGGTGGATGAGCGGATGACGGACACCGCCCGGGAGGCGGATGTGATCCTGCCCAGCAAGAGCCTCTTCGAGCAGAGCGATGTCATCGGCGCCTACTGGCACGCCTACCTCCAGCTGCGACAAAAGGTGATCGAGCCGCCGGGCGAGGTGAAGCCCGAAACCGAGATCTACTGGGCGCTGGGGAAACGGCTGGGCATGGCGGATGAGACGCTGCGGAGCTTCCTGCCGGAGCCCTCGGATGCGAGTGTGGAGGCATGGCTGCAGGCGAAGCTCCAGCCTCTGGGGATCACCCTAGATCAGTTCCGGGAAGGTCCCGTGCTGGCGCCGGGGGCTCCCGAGGTGGCCTTTGCCGACCTTCGCTTCCCCACGCCCTCGGGCAAGATCGAGCTGTACTCCGAGGAGGCGGCGGCCCGGTGGGGCGTGGATCCCCTGCCGACCTACCGCGAGCCCCAGGAGAGCGCTGCCAGCGGTCGGGGCCGTTTCCCCCTCCAGCTCCTGACGCCCAACACCAAGAACGGCATCCACAGCCAGTTCCTGACCCTTGCGGTCATTCGGCAATTCGAGGCGGGGCCCGTGCTTTTCATGGGGCCCGAGGATGCCGCTGCCCGGGGCCTCAAGCAGGGCGATTCCGTGAGAGTCTTCAACGACCGAGGGGAACTGCGCCTGCCCCTGAGCCTCGACTTCGGCCTGCGTCCGGGCGTGGTGGTGGTCTTCAACGGGTGGGGCCTTCAGGAGGGCGGCACCGTCAACCTGCTCTCCGCGGGCCGCGAGACGGATATGGGGCACGGGGCCGCCTTTCACGACAACCTGGTGGAAGTGGAGAAGTCCTGATGGCCTTCCAGTTCGTCTTCGACCCCAACCGCTGCACCGGCTGTCAGGCCTGCATGGTGGGTTGCTGGATGGAGAACCGCGCCAGCCAGGGCCTGAACTGGCGGCAGGTGCACACCTTCAATCCCCTGCGACATCCGGCCTTGCCCCTTTTTCATCTCTCACTGGCCTGTCACCACTGCGAGGATCCGGCGTGCCTGCGCAACTGTCCAGCTTCGGCCTACACCAAGGATCCCGCCACGGGGGCGGTCACCATCCACACCGAGCGCTGCCTGGGGTGCCGCTACTGCACCTGGGCCTGTCCCCACGATGCGCCAAAATACAACGAGGCGCTGGGCACCATCGAGAAGTGCACCTTTTGTCCCGAGCGCCTGGCTGCGGGGCTCGAGCCCGCCTGTGTGGCCCGCTGCCCTGTAGAGGCCCTGGGCTTCGAGGTCCTGCAGGAGGACAGGCCTCAGGCCATGCTGGGCTTTCCGGCCTCGACGATTGGTCCCTCCATTCGTTTTGTTCCCTTGCGCCGGGATCTCCCGCCGGGGCTGGGCTTCAGGCCTTCCGGTGAGGTGTTGAAGGGGTTCCTCGGGGAACTGCTCCGGATGCCCGAGGCGCGGATCACCCTTCGGGGCGAGTGGACCCTGGTGGTCTTCACCACGTTGATGGCGGTGCTCTCGGCCTGGTTCATCGCGGCCCTCTTGGGTGGGCCCGTGCTTCCCCCCGGTCTGTTCGTAGGTCTGGGTCTGCCCGCCATGGCCCTGTCGACCTGGCATCTGGGGCGGCGGGAGCGGGCCTGGCGAGCCATTCTGAACCTCCGCACCAGCTGGCTCAGCCGGGAAATTCTGCTCACAGGCGCCTTCCTGGGACTCGGAGCGGTGTCCCTATTGTGGCTACCTGGAAACCGCATCCTGGCCTGGTCCGCGGCCATCATGGGTTTCGTCGGGCTGATGGCCATCGACCGCATCTACCGCGTGGCCCTGAAGGGCGGCCGCCGGAGCCTGCACAGCGGGCAGACCCTTCTCAACGGCCACTACCTCATGGGCATTCTGGCCTCCCTTCCGCTGCTCTCGATCGGCGCGGGCGTGTTGAAGCTGGCCCTCTACCTGCACCGCAAGGGACATTTCCTGGCCCAAGGACGACCGCTGCGACCCCTGCCCAGCCTGGTGCGAGTGGTCTTCGGCTTCCTCGGCCCCCTTCTGCTGGTGGGCTGGAGCCCCCTGTTGGCGGGCCTTTCCGCGGTGCTCGGAGATCTGGTGGACCGCTGCGAATTCTACGACGAGCTGGAGGTACCCTCGCCCCAGGGGCAGATGGTGCGTGATCTGGGCGCACGCCTGGAGAAGAGAACAGGCGCTTAGGCCGGTCGGCACACGTCCACGAGTTCCTGCTGCACCCACAGGTTGCCTGCGATGACATTGCCGTTGGCGAACCATTCCTGTCCGCCCTGCCAGTCGGAGATGAGCCCGCCGGCCTCCTGCACCAGGAGAACGCCCGCGGCCATGTCCCACTTCTGGAGACCCATCTCGAAGAAGCCGTCGTAGATGCCTGCGGCCACGTGGGCGAGATCCAGGGCGGCGCTGCCCGCCCGGCGGATGCCCTTGGCGCGGTAGAAGGTCGCTTCCAGCGCGCGGCTGTACAGGCGGAAACGCTCGCCCAGCTGGTAGGCGAAGCCCGTGGCCAGGAAGGCGCCGTCGAGTCCGGTCTGGGCGGAGATGGACATGGGCTGTCCATTCCAGGTGGCACCTTCCCCTCGGGTGGCCACGAAGAGGTCCTCCCGCAGCGGATCCCACACGCACCCCACCACGGGGCCGTCGGCGTCCCACAGGGCCACGGAGACGCACCAATGGGGGAAACCCTGCACGAAGTTCAAGGTGCCATCCAGGGGGTCCACGATCCACAGGCGGCTGTTCTGGCCAAAGGAACCGGTCTCCTCGCCGAGAAAGGAATACTGGGGGAAGCGGCGGTCCAGCTCGGCGCGGATGGCGGCTTCCGAGGCCCTGTCGGCATCGCTCACATAGTCGTTCTTGGTTTTCTCGGTGATCGAGCCGGGCTCGAGTTTCCGGAAGTAGGGCAACAGCACTTCGCCACCGGCCTGGGCTGCGGCGATGCAGGCTTCTCGCTGGGCTTCGAACATTCGGTCGCTCCGGATCGGGAGTGGTTTCAAGAGTGGGAGGTCCGCTGGACATCCAGGAGCCTGAGGCCCTCCTGGGTCTTGCCGACACGGAAGACGACTGCTTCGAACTGCTCGCCACGCTCCAGCTCCGCGCGGATTTCCCAGCTGCCCGAGGCCTTGTCCTCCCTTATTTCATCCTCGAAAGTCAGGAGGTTCTGCTCGTGGTCGCTGAGGTGGGCATGGGCGGGTTTCAGCCGTGTGCGGGCGGAGGGTTCCACCAGGCTCGAGGCCTCGCCCCAGGGCAGGCTCAACCATTCGTCCACGAGGTCGAGGGGCGTGTCGGCATAGGGTGGCACGCGCTTGATGGCCGCGGGATCGATGCGGAGATGGATGATCCGCGAGAAGTGGTGGCGCACGGGATCATTGGAGCCGGAGCACACGCGGAAGGCCAGATGGTGCGAATCGGGCGCCATGAGGACCATGGGGTTGTCGACTCCCAGGAAAACGGTTTCATCCCGCTGTCCGAGCTTGCGCACCCGCCCCTCGGAGCCCACTCGGAACACCCGCAGTTCGGCCTGCTGCCAGTTCGACTGGTACCAGGGGGTGATGCGGGCTGCGCCTAGGAGGAAGGCGCCATCGGCCCCCGTGGGGGTCATCGCCATGGTGTAGCTGCCCAGCGCCCCGTCGATGTCCTCGTAGGCGGGGGCGCGATCCTGCCAGATCCGTTTCCAGCCTTCTTCTCCGCGCCGGAAGAGCAGCAGCGTGGCGTCGATGCCGAAGCGCGCCGTCACGGCGATCAACTCGGGATGCGCCTCGGGTGTTTCCACCTGGAACCGCAGGGGCTGCCAGAAGCCTTCCTGGGGATCTCCCGTTGTGGCGGCGGCTTGTTCGAGTTCCCGGGCCAGCCGCTGTCCGAGCTCGGCCGTGGTGCCGTCCGGGAGCGAGGCGAGCCGCTCCCGGACCCAGGGCCCCAGGCGGGCGTGGAAGCGCTCGAGGAGGGTGCGGGCCTGGGGAGGGACACCCTTCCCAGGCACGGGCTGACAGGCCTTCGCGGCCAGTTCCTCCAGGGCATGGAGGGGAGACCCGGGACTGGGCTCCTGCGCGGCGAGGAAGGTGCCCATCCCCACCAGAGAGATTCTGAGCAGCCTGCGGGATGAGGACGGAAGGAGAATCATGGGGCGACCAAGGAACCTGCGTTGGCATCCTCCACCACGATAGGCCGGAGATCGGCGAAGGCGAATCCGTCTCGCTCCATGGTCGCGCCGCCGCGGACCTGGACGGGGTGGCGGAACATGGGGCCGTCCCAGACGAAGGTGTGGAATTCGCCATTCTCGCCGCAGGGATCCACGGGGGCGGGCAGATCTCCGAGAAGGACCTGGTCGAAGGCGCGGCCCGCGAACCGGGCGTCGAGGCGAGCGGTGTCGACACAGACGAGACGGGCCTGGAGGCCGGCCGCGATCATCTCTCGGGCCAGCGTGCCGGTGTCGGCGCCCCACAGGGGAAAGAGCGCCTGGATGCCCGTGCCCTCGTGGCGAGCCTCCCGGTACGCGCGAATATCGGCGAGGAAGAGATCCCCGTAGGCCACGGCCTGGATGCCTTCCTGCTTCATGCGCGCCTGGGCCTCGGTCATCCGGTCCACGTAGGTATCGTTTGGACAGGGCCAGGGCAGGGGGATCTTCCAGAGGGGCAGGCCCAGGGCCTCGGCCTGGCGTTCCAGCAGTTCTTCTCGCACGGCATGCATGGCCACGCGATCTGTGGAAGCGTTCACGGTGGTAAGCAGGCCCACGACTTCGATTTCCGGCCGGTTTCTCAGCGTGTGCAGAGCCCAGGCCGCATCCTTGCCGCTGGACCAGGAGAGCAGGGTCCTTGTCGTCATTCTCCCAGTATGAGGGCATTCACAGTGGTCAAACCTGACAAAAAAGGTAGACTATGCCTGTTCGAGGTTTCCCGATGCCCAAGGTCATCAACATTGAGCCCACACCCAATCCCGATGCGCTGAAGTTCATCCTTCAGCGCCCTATCCTCAAATCCGGGGTGCGCTCCTTCCGGGATTTCGGGGCCGCCGTGGGCGATCCTTTGGGCTCCGCGCTCTTCGCTCTCGGGCACGTTACCTCGGTCTTCTACATGGATCGTTTCGTCACGGTCAACAAGGAGCCCGCCGCCGAATGGAGCGATCTAATCGACGCAGTGTGCGAGGTGGTCGAGACCCAGGAACTCGAGGATCAGACCGGCGCAGTGCCCGGCCTGCCCTCGGGCACCAACTGCGACGAGAAACTGGTGCGCATCAACGCGGTGCTGGATGAGCGCGTGCGTCCCGGTCTGGCGGGGGATGGCGGCGGCGTGGAAGTGCTCGATTTCGACGGCACCACCCTGCAGATCAGCTACCACGGCGCCTGTGGTTCTTGCCCCAGTGCCCAGGGCGGCACCCTCAGCTACATCGAGGGCTTGTTGCAGACCGAGGTCGATCCTGCCATTCGGGTGATCAGTTATTGACCGGCAATGGGCGTATGCTTTCCCTGCGCCTCCGAGCCCAGTCATGACCGGTTCAAGACCTCCATCCAAGCGAAAGCGCGCTTCCTCCAAGAGGGGCGTGGAGGCAGACCATCTCCATGCCTTAGGGGATCTGGTCGACCGAGCTTTTCCCGATCCCACCCAGCTCTTCGACCATGGGCTGGGCCTGCTGGTGCAGCGGTTGGGCGTGGATCATGCCGTGATGAGCCGCCTCACAGACCTGGGCTGGGAAGCCTTCTGGTGGGCGACGGCCGAGGACATCAAGCCCGACATGGCCATCCATGAGCCCGCCCTGAGTTTCTGTCCCCACGTGCTGGAGAATCCCAACCGCACCCTGATGATCCGCAATGCCGACACCGACCCGGCCTGGAAGGATCATCGCGCGAGCCAGCAGCTTGGCCTGAAGGCCTACCTCGGCGCTTCCCTGAACCAGTCCGGGCGGATCATGGGCGTGCTGTCGGTGACCAGTCTGCGCCCCAAGGCCTTCACTCGGGCCGAGGTAGCCATGGTGAAGGCCCTGGCGAACCTTTTCGGCAAGACGCTCGAGGTGGAGCAACTCAAGCATGATCTGCACGTGACCCGGGATGCGCTGGATCTGACCACGGCGGTGGTGGAGGACAGTGCCCTGGAGGCCCCGGGTTCGCGGCTGCCCAACCCGCACTATCTGGACATCTGGCTCAAGGCCAACCTCTTCCTGGCCCGTCGTCGGGGCGAGTCCATGGCCGTGGTGCGCTGGCGCATGCCCCTCACCCGCGAGACGGGGCGCGCGCTCAAGGAAATCTCGGACGCCTTGCGGGGCGAGGATCTGCTGGTGGACTTGGGCCACGAGGAGTTCCTGCTGCTGCTGCCGCGCACCGTCCAGGACGGCGCGCAGATCCTGCTGGACCGCATGCGGGCGAGGCTTGGAGCGGTGCCCATGGGGGCGACGCTCTGGAATCCCCTGCATAAAGCTGATCGCAATGACCTGGTGCTGCGCAGTGCGATCCAGCGGGCGGTGCTGGGGTATCGACGCAGCCAAGAGCTGGCGACCCCACAGGGCGCCGAGGTGGTCTGGGATTTGTTGTTGCTGCGTCCAGAGGACTTGGCCGACACCACCAATCCCTGGTGAACGCCTGACCCCCCTTGGTGCATCAGAAGTGTGGAGGTTAGATTTGGAAACCCCAACTCTCGAGAAGGCTACGCCTGCCGCAACCGTCAATCCCGACCGAAACGAACTCAAGCGCTGGTACGGCCTTATGCACATGGGCCGCGTGCTGGATGACAAGGCGCCCAACTATCTGAAGCAGGCCATCGGCTGGTCCTACCACGCGCCCTGCGCGGGCCATGACGGCATCCAGCTGGCGCTGGGGCTCAGTTTCCGTGGTGGGACGGACTACCTGTTCCCCTACTACCGCGACATGCTCACCTGCCTGGCGGCGGGGCTCACGCCCCTGGAAATTATCCTCAACGGCATCTCCAAGCGGGATGATGTGGCGGGTGGCGGCCGCCACATGTCCAACCATTTCGCCAAGCCCGAACTCGGTATCCAGAACGTGTCCAGCCTTACGGGCAACCACGTTCAGCACGCCACGGGCCTGGCCCGGGCGGTGAAGTACTACGCTCAGCAGGGAAGGGTGCCGAGCCTTGTGGCCGCGAACGCGGGTTCATCCCGCGAGAGCGACGGGGGCCCGGGGGGACTTCGCGAGCAGGGCGAGCAGGCGGTCCCCTCGGACAGCATCGTCTTCAGCAGCCAGGGCGAGTCCAGCCTTTCGGAAGGCTACTGCTACGAAGCCATCGTGGGCGCCGACAAGGAAAAGCTGCCGGTGGTCTTTGTGGTGCAGGACAACGGCTACGGCATATCCGTACCCAAGCGCGACCAGGCCGCCAACGAGCATCTCTGCGACAACTTTGCTGGGCTACCCAATCTGCGGATCTTCAAGTGCGACGGCCTGGACGTGATGGACAGCCTGCGCGCTCTGCGCCAGGGTGTCGCCTACGCCCGCAGCGGTGCGGGGCCGGCCATGGTTTACGCCACCTGCGTGCGCATCGGTTCCCACTCCAATTCCGACCGCCACGATTGGTACCGGGACGAGGTGGAACTCGCCGCGGCCCGCGCCCAGGATCCGCTGCCCCGCTTTCGGGACTACTGCCTGGAACACGGCATCTCCGAGGCCGAGCTGAAGGCCCTCGAGGCCGAGAACCTGGCCCGCTACAACGAGGCCTCCGAGCAGGCCATCACCAGCCCCGATCCCGACCCCGCCACGATCTTCGATCACGTGCTGCCCGAGGCCTGGGTCAGCGAGAAGTACCCCGAGGGCCTCCATCACGAGGAGGGCGAGGTCGTCACCCTGCTTCACGCCCTGAACCAGACTCTCAAGGAGGAATTCCGCGCCAATCCCGACACCTTCATCTGGGGCCAGGACATGGCCAACAAGGAAAAGGGCGGCATCTTCAACGTGTCCAAGGGCATGCAGCAGGAATTCGGCAAGGCGCGGGTCTTCAACGCACCCATCGCCGAAGACTTCATCGTGGGCACCGCCAACGGCTTCTCCCGCTTCGACGACAAGATCCGCGTGGTGGTGGAGGGTGCAGAGTTCGCAGACTACATCTGGCCCGCCGCGGAGCAGATCGTGGAGTGCAGCCATGAGTACTGGCGCACCAACGGCCAGTTCAGCCCCAACCTCACCATTCGTCT
>JAYREN010000021.1:0-27913 GCA_041908845.1 Holophaga sp.
AGGGCGAGGGTGGCCGAAAAGACTGTCAGAGAAAGTGCCAGCACGAGCCCCCCCGGGGCAAAGGGCTGGACGACGGCCACCAGCGGCAGCCCAATAGTGAGCATGACCGCCACCCGCAGCCCGCCTGCCAGCAGATGGCTGCCCCGCCGCCCCACCAGCTCACCATCGGGCCCCGGAGCCAACACCGCCAGATCCCGGGCCAGGATGCGCCCCTGGCGCAGGATGCCCAGCACCAGGAGGGCCGCGATCACACCCAGCAGAGAGGCACCCACCACCTGTGCCGCCAGATGCCCCCAGTGGAAATGGCCCTCAACCCAAGGCGTCCAGCGCCGCAGAAGCAGGCCGAAGGTGGGCACGAGCGCCGCCAGGGCCACCGCATCCAACAGCAGGAACACGAAGGGGCGTCGCAGTTCCTTGCCCCTGCCCCGGCGAATACCTCGGCGGCGCAGGGATTCGGCCCAGGCCTGGTAGAGGCCCAGTGATCCCCGAAGCCGTTCGGGAAACCGGGATTCTACCGACTCTGAGAAGGGGCCAGATGCCCGCAAAAGGAATGGGGATGCAAAGGCCGTCACCACACCAACGGCCACCACCACCGAATACAACTCTGGGCGCACTGCGCCTGCTGCAATGCCCACTCCCATCAGGATGTAACCGAACTCTCCGATCTGGCTGAGAACCATGCCGGTGCGCAGGCTGACCTGAAACGAGAGACCGGCCAGCACACCTCCAGCACCAATGCCCGCACTGTTCCCCAGCAACACCACGAAGGATAGAGCCAGGATCATCCCCAGGTGCTCACCCCAGGCAGACGGTATCAGCATCATCCCCACCGCCACGAAAAATACGGCTGTGAAGAGATCCCGCAGGGGGCCGACTTGCCTTTCGATGGCCCGCACACGACCACTTTCGGCGCCCAGAGATCCTGCCAGGAAGGCCCCCAGGGCGAGAGAGAATCCCGCCGCCGCAGCTCCCAGGGCCAGAGAAAAACAGAGCGCGACACAGGACACCAACAGGAATTCGGAGCTCCCATGGTCCGCCGCCCACCGGAGAAAACGGGGCACCACCATTCTCCCCACCAGAAGAACGACTGCCAGGAAGACCCCCAACCGCAGGAGCAGCGTTAGGAAACCAGCGGGCTGCAGACTGCCGACATTCGCCAGCGCAGCAAGCACTGTAAGGAGCAATAGCCCGAACAGGTCGTGAACAACGGTCAACGAGAGCGCGGCGGATCTCAGGCCACGGGAAACGGGATGCTCTCCGATCACCTTGGTGAGCACCATGGTGCTGCTGATGGTCAGGGCCGCACCGATGAACAGGGACTCCATGGGAGTCCGACCAAAGGCGCGAGCGACCATGGCCCCCAGAAAGGCCGTCAGTCCTACCTGGATAGAACCCATGAGAAGGGCCGTGGGTCCAGCCTGAAACAGCTTCTTGGGGCTGAACTCCAATCCAACCCCAAACATCAGGAGAATTACACCCAGATCTGCAAGAGTCTGGATATTCCGCTCATCGGCCACGAGGGGGATCGGGAGATGCGGCCCGACCACCATCCCGGCCAGAACATATCCCATGACCACCGGCAGCTTGAGCCAGCGAAACAGCAGTCCCGTCACGGTTCCCACCCCGAGCACCAGAGCGAGATCGACGAGAAGGCGCGGAACCATGTTCATAGAGCCATTCAAGCAGGGATGGAGGGACTCTGCCCAGCGTTCCTCAGTTCCTTCCCACGATCCCCGTCATGGGGCTCGAGGCGCTGGCATAGAGCCTTCGCGCCATGCGGCCGGATTCAAAGGCGAGGCGGCCCGCACGCACGGCGAGATCCATGGCTTCGGCCATCTTGGTGGGCTCCCCGGCCTCGGCCACGGCGGTGTTGAGCAGCACGGCATCGGCCCCCAGCTCCATGGCCACGGCGGCATCGCTGGCGGTGCCCACGCCCGCATCCACGATCATCGGCAGCTTGTAGCTGTCGCAGAGTTCCTTGATGAGCAGCAGCACGTAGGGATTCTGCACGCCCAAGCCGGAGCCGATGGCGCTGCCCAGGGGCATGATGGCGTGCACGCCGATATCGCAGAGCTTCTTGGCCAGGATGGGATCGGCGTTGAGGTAGGGCAGCACGATGAAGCCCTCCTTCACCAGTTCCTCGCAGGCCCTGAGGGTCTCCTCGCCATCGGGGTACAGGCTCTTGGTGTCCCCCAGCACTTCCACCTTGATCCAGGGATTATCCAGGGCCTCCCGGGCGAGGCGCGCCACCCGCAGCGTGTCCTCGCGAGTGAAACACCCCGCAGTGTTGGGCAGCAGATGGATGTGCTTGGGAATCCAGTTGAGGATGTTGTCCTCGCCCTTGGCCCCCAGATCGAAGCGCCGCACCGCCAGGGTCACCATCTCGGAGCGGGCGGCTTCATAGCAGGCCTTCATGGTGGCGAAGTCCTTGTACTTGCCCGTGCCCAGGACCAGGCGGTTGGTGAAGGTCTTTCCGGCGATCGTGAGCATGCCATCCCTTTCCGTGCGTGGAGTTCCATTGTGGCAGCACCGCCCGCGCTAGGCTTGAAGGATGACCGCCTGTCCCCATGATCTCCTCCTCCGCCTGAAACGCCTGGAAGCCCAGGCTTGGTGGGTGCTGGAGGTCCTGGCGGTCATTGGACGTGGGGCCCATCCCGAAGTGATCTTCGCTACGTTGAAGGGCAGCGGCCTTGAGCACGGATTTACGGGTCAGGGCGGGGTGAGCTCTCTAGTGGAGAAGCTCCTGAGCGAAGGCCTTGTGATCCGGCGCTCGGGTCTGTTCCGCTGCGCGCCCCTGGTGGAGGAACTGGCCGGGCGCCGGGCCTGGCGGGAAGGCCGCTACCCGGCCCTGCGCAAAGGCCTTGCCCAGGTGGGCCACACGGGACGGATGGAGTGGGATCCCCTCCTGCGCCTGCTGAGCGATGGCCGGGCCGCCTTCCTGGCCCAGGATCTCCAGGGCCTCCTGGCCATTCGCCAGGCCCACGCCGAACAGACCAAGCGGGACTTCGACCGGGATATCCTCGCGGTGCTGGCGGGGGATCCCTTCGAGGCGGAACTCATGGACGCCCTGTCCCCGGCCCTCAAGGTGGAGGCCGCCCACGCCCTGCTCCAAGACGAACTGCTGCACCGCCGGGACCACGGGGAATTCCGGGCCTGGCTCCTGGCGGCGCCCCCCACATCCACCACCCTGGCGGTGCTCCAGGGCCAGGTGCTGCTGCTGGAGGGCCGCCTCCCGGAGGCCCAGGCCCGGCTGCGGGCGGTGCCCGAGGCCAAGGTGCCCGTGCTGCTGCCCATGCTCCGGGGCCTGGCGGCCCTGCTGGAGGGCAGAGTCCAGGAAGCGCCCCCGGCCTTCGAGGCGGCTCTGACCGCCCTGCGCAAGGCCACCAAGAAGCGCCTGCCCCTGCTGCCGGACCTGGGGGAGTACTTCTACTGCCTGGCCCTCTTCGGGCGGCGGGCCACCGGCGATCTGCGCACCCTGGACGAGCGGCTGGGGCGCCTGGACAAGCTCAGCCCCAGGGATCCCCGCTTCGCCCTGGCCTACCACCTCCGCCGCGCCCTGGGGCCGGTCTTCGGCCTGGGGGACACGCGCCGGATCACGCCCTACATCCATCCCGAGGCCGAGGCCCATCCCCTGGTGCCCCTCACCGCCTGCCTGATCCAGCAATGGAGCGGGAAAGCGCCGCGCCCCAGTGATCTGCGGGACATCGCGAGAGCCCTGGGATCGGGACCATACGGGGCCTTTCTGCGGGAGACCCGGGCCATGGCCTCGGGGGATTCCGCGCCCCTGGCGGATCTGGTGAAGCCCGTTCCCCCCTGGGAGCGGGCCCTGGAGGCCCTGGCGGCCATGGGCGGCGCCGCGCCCGCCGCCAAGGCCCAGGCCCCGGAGCGCCCCGTGCGCATGGCCTGGCGGGTGCTCTGGAGCGGCCGCAGCTCCGAGCTAGAGGCCCTGGAACAGCGGCGGGACACCAAGGGGGGCTGGCTCAAGGGCAAGAAGATCTCCGCCCGCAGACTCTTTGAATCCGCCAACAATCTGGAATTCCTCACCCCCCAAGACAAGGCGGTGGTGGCCTGCGTGCAGCGGGATTCCTACTGGAACGAATATCGCTTCCACCTGCCCAAGGCGATCAACGCCCTCGTCGGCCATCCGGCGGTGATCTGGGCGGAAGTGTATTCCGAACCTGGAAGGCCCGTGGAGGTGGTGCGAGGCCAGATCCGCCTGCGGCTCAAGGAGAGCAAGGGCGCCCTGGAGTTGGCTCTGGAGCCGGAATTCGACGATACGGCCGTGGTGGTCCAGGCCGAGGGCCTCACCCGCATCCGGGTGTTCACGGTGGAAGACACCCACCGCCGCATCCGTTCGGTGGTGGGCAAGGGGCTGCGCTTCCCCGCCGCCGCCCGGGATCGGGTCATGCAGACCCTGGGGGCCGTGGCGCCCCTGGTCTCGGTGCATTCGGACCTCGGCCTGGACGAGCAGGCCGCGGAAGACGCGGGCCTGGAGACCGTTCCCGGCGATCCCGCCCCGCACCTCATCCTGCTGCCCCAGAACGAGGGCCTGAAGGTGCAGCTCCTGGTGCGCCCCCTGAAGGACGGCCCCCAGCTCCGCATGGGCCACGGCGGCGCGAGCCTGGTGCTGGAGCAGAACGGCAAGCGCGTGCTGGTGCGCCGCGACCTGGAACGGGAGCGCCAGCTGCGTGCCGAGCTCCTGGTGGCCTGTCCCACCTTAGGCGAAATGGACAGCGAGGATCTCTGGCTGCTGCCGGATCCCGAGGACTGCCTGGAATTGCTGCTGGAGCTGGAGCCCCTGCGGGAGCGCCTACAGCTCCAATGGCCCAAGGGCCAGCCCTTCCAGACCCCCGCCCTGGGGGAGCTTTCGAGCTTCAGCCTGAAATTGAAATCAAAGGGCGACTGGTTCCATCTGGAAGGCGAACTGCGCCTCGATGAGGGCCGGGTGGTGGAGCTCCAGCGGCTTCTGGAACTGCTTGACCACAGCCACGGGCGCTTCGTGGATCTGGGCGAGGGACAGTTCCTGGCGCTCGCCCAGAGCTTCCGCAAGCGCATGCTCGACCTGCGGCACTTTGTGGAGGGGGTCGGCAAGCAGGGCCCGCGCCTCCACGCCCTGGCCACCCTGGCCCTGGAGGATCTGGGGGACGACCTGGGAGGCTTCCAGACGGATCGCGTGTGGAAGGAATACCAGGCCCGCCTCCGCAAGGCCCTGAACAGCCGCCCGGAGGTGCCCGCCACCTTCCAGGCGGAGCTGCGCAGCTACCAGCTCGAAGGCTTCCAGTGGCTGGCCCGGCTGGGGGCGGCGGGCCTGGGCGCCTGCCTGGCGGACGACATGGGCCTGGGCAAGACTATCCAAGCCCTGGCGCTCCTGGTGAGTCGCGCCGAGCAGGGGCCATCCCTCGTCATCGCGCCCACCAGCGTCTGCGCCAACTGGATGCAGGAGGCCGCGCGCTTCGCGCCCACCCTGCGGATGCAGCGGTACGGCGAGGGCGACCGCGAGGCGCTGCTGAAGGAGCTCGGCCCCTACGATGTGGTGGTGGCCACCTACGGCCTGATGCAGCTGGATCAGGCCCGCTTCGAGGCCCTGGAGTGGAACACGGTGATCCTGGACGAGGCCCAGGCCATCAAGAACGCCTTCACCAAGCGCAGCCAGGCCGCCATGGCGCTGAAGGCGGCCTTCCGCATCGTCTGCACCGGCACGCCCATCGAGAACCACCTACTGGAGCTCTGGAACCTCTTCCGCTTCCTCAACCCAGGCCTGCTGGGCACCCACGACAGCTTTCGCACCCGTTTCCAGACGCCCATCGAGCGCGATCAGGACGGCGAAGCGGTGCAGCGGCTCAAGCGCCTCCTGCGCCCCTTCCTGCTGCGGCGCACCAAGGCCCAGGTGCTCCAAGAGCTGCCGCCCCGCACCGAGATCACCCTAGAAGTGGAGCGCAGCGCCGATGAGATCGCCTTCTACGAGGCCCTGCGGCGGGAGAGCCTCGCCAGCCTCGAAGGAGGCGAACCCAAGGAGCAGGCCTTCCAGGTGCTGGCCGCCCTCATGCGGCTGCGGCGAGCCTGCTGCCATCCAGAACTGGTGCAGCCGGGCCTCGGCATCGGTGGCTCCAAGCTGGAGGCCTTCCTGGAGCTGCTGGACGAACTTCGGGAGAACCGCCACCGGGCCCTGGTCTTCAGTCAGTTCGTGGATCACCTGAGCCTGGTGCGCGAGCGACTGGACGCGGCGCAAGTGTCCTATCAATACCTGGACGGCTCCACCCCCGTGAAGGCCCGGGAGGCGGCCGTGGCGGCCTTCCAGCGGGGCGAGGGGGATGTCTTCCTCATCAGCCTGAAAGCGGGCGGCCTGGGGCTGAACCTCACCGCCGCCGACTACGTGATCCACCTGGACCCCTGGTGGAATCCCGCCGTGGAGGACCAGGCCAGCGACCGCGCCCACCGCATCGGCCAGACCCGGCCCGTCACCATCTACCGCCTGGTGGCCAAGGGCACAGTGGAACAGAAGATCGTCGAACTCCACCAGCACAAGCGCAGCCTCGCCGACAGCCTGCTGGAAGGCAGCGCCAGCGCCAGTCTGGACGCCGAAGCACTGATGGCCCTGCTGCGGGAGAACTGAGATGACCCGCTCCCCGGTCGATCTGCTGGCACCCGAGGCGCTCAGACTTCCGGGTCGCCTGCTGATGGGCCCCGCGCCCGGCCTGACCAACCTGGACGCCGAACTCCGAAGCCTGCGGCAGGATCAGGCCGTCGTTCGTCTGGTCTGCCTCCTGGAGGCTCATGAACGGGAGGCCCTGGGCCTCCAGGATCTGCTCCCGATGGCGGAAGCCGCAGGCATCTCCGCGTGCCTCTTCCCCATCTCCGATGGCTCCGTCCCCGAGTCCACAGAGGCCCTGGACGCCCTGGTGAAGGAACTCCTGGATGGCCTGGGTGCGGGCGACACCGTGTTCCTCCACTGCTGGTCGGGTCTGGGCCGAACGGGCACCGTGGCCGCCGCGTGCCTGATCGCCCAGGGCATGGGCGCCCGAGAGGCGATCCAGGTCGTCCGCCATTCTCGGCCGGGTGCCGTCGAGTCCGCCGGGCAGGAGGCTTTTCTGGCCGCCTACGCGCGCTGGCGGAAGTCATGATGCAGACTCGACATTCCTGCCCCAGGCCCCATCTTTTCCCGGAGGTCATATGAAATCCCACCGCCACGTCCTGGTGATGCACCTGCCCGAGCGCATGGGCTTCGTGAACATCACCCCCGAGGTCGAAGCGACCCTTCACGAGAGCGGCATCCAGGAGGGCCTGTGCCTGGTGAACGCCATGCACATCACCGCCAGCGTGTTCATCAACGATGACGAACCGGGCCTCCATGCCGACTACAAGCGCTGGCTGGAGAAGCTCGCCCCCTTCGACGCGGGCAGCGACCCCGCCCGGGGCGGCTACCTGCACAACCGCAGCGGCGAAGACAACGGCGACGCCCACCACAAGCGCCAACTCATGGGCCGCGAAGTGGTCGTGGCCGTCACCAAGGGCAGGCTGGATTTCGGGCCGTGGGAGCAAATCTTCTACGGTGAATTCGATGGGCGGCGCGATAAGCGCGTACTCGTGAAGATCATCGGCGAGTGATCGCACGAACGAACCCGAGTCTGGAAGATGAGGGGGTTTGGTCAAGGCACGACTCTGACCCTGCCCAAGGCCTCCGATTCACTGACCTGTTGCCTGTCCCTGGAAGGCGGGACGGAGTCGCTTCACGTCATCGCTTGGGCAGCTTTGGCAGCTTGGGCCTTCCCTGCTCATCCACCATACCGGAGGCATCCCACTTGACGTCTGCGGAGTAGCCCCCTTCGGGCCCGCCCATGATCGAGGCCCGCACGGTGCTCTCGACCTGAAGGGGCCCGCCCCGCAGGGCGGTGGAATGGGAGACCACCACATCCTTAAGGGATCCGTCACCCCCCACGGTCATCTCCACCATCATCTTGGCTTCCATGGCAGCGGCGCGACTGTGGCTGTCGAGACCCACACCGAATCCGAAGGTGGTCTCCTTTTTCACGAAGTCCCGCTGGATGGAGCCCAGCAGCAGTTCGCCAAACTCGAGCTTGGCCTTGGTGCAGTCCAGCTCGATCTTCGCCACCACCAGGGGTAACACGAGGGGACGTTCCAACGGGCATTCGGGCCCCTTCCTGTCGCCCTTGGGGGCCTTGAGCTTCTTGGGCGGTGGGGGGGGTTGCGGCTCCACGCACTTAAGCTTCCGGCGGGCCTCGGAGATTTCGGAGATGGACAGGCCCAGGGCCGTCAAGCCACGCTGGGTGTGGAGCACCGTCCGCTCGCGCCAGAGGTTCTGAAGCTCGTTGAGCAAGGGATCGTAGATGCGGGCGAGCACGGGATCGGTGAAGGCATAGTAGTCCCGAGCCCCCTCACGGAAGGCATCCCAGGCCTGACGCCAGGCACGATGATGGGCGGCGTAATCGGCTTCCAGAATATCCCTCGTCTTGAGGCACATCTCGTAGGCCAGCTTCTCCATCCGGTGCTTGACCTGGGCGATGCAGATCTCGTTATGGCCGCAGGCCTCCAGCTCCTTGGCCAGGGCCATCATCCGCTGCTGATCCCGGATGGCCGTCTGGGCGTGTTGCTCGTTGACGCGCGCCAGCTCGGCATAGATGCCCTGGGCCTTCTTCCATGCCTTGTCGCAGGGACTGCCCGAACCCAGGGTCATGCGCGCGATATCGCTCAGCAGGAACATCTCCCGATCAAAGCTGCGCCGAAGTTCTCCGGCATTGGCCCCACGGGCAGACTCGCGGTTCCGCTGGGCGAAGGCCTCGGACACCTGGTGGTGCCGCTGCGACAGGCCCTGAAGCCGCCCATCCAGTTCCGTCAGGCTCTCCTGCATCGAGAATTTCTGGGGTTCGGGTGCCTCGGGCACCTCCAGTCCTCCGCTCCCGCGCTCCTGGGCCAGTGGCCTTGGGGCTCCCACCCCTTGGTCACGACCCACCGAAAAGGCTTCGGCGCCTGCGACCGAATGGCGTTTGGTGAGGGCCAGCCAGAGCTGGGAGATCATCTCCTCGTAGCGCTCCTCCACTTGGGCGATGAGCCCCAGGCCCAGGTGGGGCGCCGGATCCTGGGGATCCGCCTCCATCGCTTTCTGGAAAAAGCCCTTGGCCGCGCCTGTCTGCCCGGCGTTGTGATGGGCCCAGCCCAGGTTGATCAAGGCCAAGGAGGCCTTGGGCTGGAGCGCGTGGGCATACCTCAGCACGGAGATACCCTCGACGGTATCGCCCATTCCACAAAGGGCCCAGCCCAGGTTGTTGGCCGCCAGGTAGTCGCCAGGGGCCTTCAGGGCCGCCTGAGAGCAGGCGTACACCGATGCGGAACCGCCACCCGCCATGAGCAGCACCGCCCCGAGATCCGCCCCGGCCTCGGGGTACTTCGCGGCGACCAGTCGCTCGTCGATGGCCGTGCGCGCCGCGCCGATCCGCGGCCCATACCGGCGGGCCACCTGACGGACCAGACCGAGGTAGGCCTCCCGACCCGGGGCCGTGGCTGGAAAGGCCTGAGGTTTCGGCCGAGGCTTTGGACGCGCGGAGGGCTTCTGCTCGGTGAAGCTCTTTTCCAGGGCATCAAGTCTTGCCTCTTGCTGCTTTTCCCAGTCCTCAAGTTGGGCCTGTTCTTCCTCTGACAGTTCCTTTCCTTCCTTGTCCTTCTGCAGGATCGCTCGGATGGCCGGAGGAAGGCCCTGGGCAGCCGCGGGGCGGGCCCAGAAAAGGGAGAGCAGCGTCAGAGCCAGCGGACCAAGAAAGCGCATGGCGGATCCTTCGGTTGGGGGAATTGCCAACCATTTTCCCACAGGATCTCTGCCATGAAAGGGGCGACTGCCTGCTCCCTGCGGTCGCGATGTCCCCCTTTTGGCCCCCACTTGATGTCCAAGCAAAGCCCAGACATCACGTCTTGCGGGATAGGTAGACATGACCCTAGCAACTCCGTGGACAGGGACTCCGCCCCGAAAAACCGGCCGCCCTGAACCGACGAACCTCGGCGCTTACAACCCCATCCAGGCCACCACGCGGTCCAGATTCACGCCCACTGCCGCCGCGGATTTTTCGGTAAGGATGGCCTTATGGAAAGCCTCGGCCACGACGGGATCCTTCATCGCCTCCGAACGACTGAGGCCACGACCCCTGGCCTGCTTCATCTGGGCCGTGAAAGCAGCGTAGGCGAGGTCGGCGAGGTTCACGGCCTCCCCCTGGAGGCTTTCCCAGGCTGCTTGATACAACTGGGGGGAGATCGACCCCAGCAGGTCTGCCGCCTTGATCGCATCAATCAAGTGAACGAGAGAGACTTCCCCCTTGCACATCCGTCTGAGGTAGTGGCTGAAGGCCCGGCCCAGGGCGTTCCACAGTTTTTCGTGGGTGCTTGTCGTACAGGTGTCCAGCCCCAGCAGCGTGAGCCCCCGATCGGCCTCCAGGGCCCGGCGCACCAGCGCCATGAGCCCCGGCCAATCACCCCGATAGGCCGCCAGCTTGGGGGCGTCTTCCTGCGCCCAGGAGGTGTACACGCCTTGGACATGGGCCATCCAGATCGTGAAGAGGCAGTCCTGAATTTCCTTAGGTTCCTGCCGGATCCTGTCCGCGATCTTCCCCAGCCGCTGGGCTTCGGCCTCCCGGGTCCGGTGGATCCCCGAGGGCGCCTTCCGGTTCAATTCTTCCCGCAGGGCCTGGACCTTGTCGGAAGCATCTTCAATCCGCCGCATGCTCCAACGGCAGGGGACCATCTCCACCTGGAAGCCCGCCTCCTGCATGCTTGCGGCCATGTCTTCCATGGATGGGGACTTCACCTTGCCCCCGGCACCGTTGCAATCCGAGTTGTCCGCGATGAGCTCGACGACGACCTGATCGCTGATGGATTGATCCTGCCCGAAGCGGTGCCCCATGCCCGAGACTGCGATCTGGCCCGAAGTCGTGTGTGCGGAGGTCAACGTGAAAGCCATATCGCGCACTTTGTCCTTCAGGACCAGGGAACCCTTCCCCTTCAGGTTCTGGTCCGCGGAACCGCTCGGCAGCCCCATGTCCATGGCCGTCGTCGTCGCCAACTCCCCCTCCACGCTGGAATGGTCCGACGGCGCCAAGCCCCCCGGCGAATCCTCTCCTTTAGGCTTGCGGTCGATGGCGATCCGGAATGTCCCAACGGCCTTGAAGGTCTGCTTCATGGCCGCGCCGCCCAGGTCCTGGCTGCATACCATGGCGAGTTCGAAGCGTCCTTCGTAGCGGCCTTCCGCGAGGCGCGCAATCGGCTCCACGGGTTTGCAATGACGGGAAGCACCCTGCGCCGCCAAGGGAGAAGCCAGCAGGCACAGGACGACGGGCACGCAGCGCATGGAAACTCCGGAAGGTGCCCTAGAGGCTACCCCAGGAACACTGCTTTGACGATACGGCCGGCGCAGCCAGAGAATTCCGAGCTCGCAGTCCCTGGGCGCCCAGCAGGGCCGGGATGAGGCGAGCGATGAGGATGCGCATGAGGGTCTCCATCGGTCCGCCCCCAAGATCCCAGCCCCCGCGGCCGAACGCGAGGGCACCCACCCCCGGAAATCGGGCTTCGGCCCCAGACCGTCCTACTTCGCGCGATCCGGTTCCACGAAGAGATGCCGGATCTGGGGGAAGGCCGCTCTCAGCCGCTTCTCCAGGCCATCGATGGCATCCACCAGAGCATCGCCATCGCCCTGGTTCTTGAATTGCACCTGAAGGCTGACCATCAGTTGATCGCTGCCGATGACCACGGCGATGAGGTTGAGCACTCGCTCGACCTCGGGGTCCTCCATCACGAAGGCGCGGATGCGAGCGCGCAGCAGCATGGGCGGCGCCTCGTTCAGCAGGAGGCTGGTCACCTCCCGCCCCACAAAAATCGCCACGGCGATCAGCAGCAGGCCGATGAGCAGGGAGCCCAGGCCGTCCCACACGGGGTTACCCGTCATCCAAACCAGCAGCACCGCCGAAAGGGCGATGAGCAGCCCCAGCAGGGCGGCGGCATCCTCCGCCAGCACCACCACCAGTTCCGTGGCACTGGACTCCTTCATGTAGCGGTACAGACTTCGACGCCCCTGCTCGGCCTTGGCGGCCTTCATGGCCCCCGCCATGGAGATCGCCTCCAGCAGAATGGCGAAGAGCAGCAGACCCACGGCCCAACTCAGGTGATGGGGATGCTCGGGATGCCGCATCTTGTGGACGCCCTCCACCACGGAGTACACGCCCCCCACCGTGAAGAGCAGGAGCGCCACCAGAAAGCTGGCCACGAATGCGGCCTGACCTCGACCCAGGGGATGCTGGGCCGTGGGGGGCTTCTGGGCCTGTTTCATGCCCACGAAAAGCAGGAGTTGGTTGCCGCAATCGGCGGTGGAGTGAACGGCCTCCGTGAGCATGGAGGCGGAGCGGGTAAAGGCCGCCACCACGAATTTTGCCAAGGCGATGCCAAAGTTGGCGCCAAGGGAGAGGGCGAGGGCACGGGAAGAGGCAGAAGACATGCAAGCAGCTTCTCCCGATTGGCCCCCATCTTCAATACACTGGCTCACACCCCCCGGAGCCTCCATGATCACTCGCGACCTGCGCGCCCTGAGTCCGCTGGAATCCTATCGAATCCTCTCCAGCCTGGTGGTGCCCCGTCCCATCGCCTGGATCAGCACGGTGGATGCCGATGGCCTGGTCAACCTGGCGCCCTTCTCCAGTTTCATGGGTATCTTCAACCCACCCATGGCCGCCCTGACCCTGGGCCGCCGCCTGGATGGCAGCCTGAAGGACACCCACCACAACCTGCGGGAACAGGGCGAATGCGTGATCCACATCCCGGATGTGGCCATGATGGCCTCCATGCACGCCAGTGCCGAGGATCTGCCCCCGGGGAAAAGCGAACTGGAGCGCCTGGCCTTCACCACCCAGCCCGCCCAGATCGTGAAGGCACCCCTCCTGGCCGAGGCCCCCGTGGCCCTGGAGTGCCGCCTGAACCGCGAGATCGCCCTGGCCCCTAATGCCACCCTCGTCCTGCTGGATGTGGTGGTAGTCCATGTGCGCGAGGCCATCTGGAACGAGGAATTCGGCTGCGCGGATTCCCGTCTCTGGGAACCCTTGGCCCGTCTCGGTTCGGTGGCGGGGCCCAATTACGCGGAACTAGGCACCCGGCACCAGCTGGGCACCCCCAAGCTCCCACCCAGCCATGATCTCCGCTGACCGCTCTCTGGGAGCTCCCTCCAAAGGTCGGCCCGCATTAAGATCCCAATCATGCCTTGGCAGAAACCCCATTTCTCTGGCAAGGTGGTCAGACCGATGGAGGAGCGATTCCCATCAGTAGTCCAGGGGAGGGTGATGAACCCCTTGAGCCTGGGTGAAAGGGGAGAATCGCCGAAGGGCACGCGCTTCATCAACGCCTGCCTTGGACGTACGGGCTAATACCCGGCGGCTGTCGCGGCGAATACCCGCCGCGAAGTGCCTGAGGACGCAACTTGACGCCTTGCGGGGCGCAGGTGGGTTCAGAGGCTTCCTTCGGATTGGAGGCCACCGTGAATCCCGCCGCCCTTCAGTCCCAGGAGCACCTCGCCCAGCAGATGCTGGTGGAGTTGTGTTCCCTTGATTCCGGATCCGGCCGGGAGGCCCGGATCCTGCCCGCGCTGCGCCCCATGCTCGAAGGGCTCGGTGCCACGATCGAGATCCGCACGCTGACCCCCGATCGCTGTAACGTACTGGCCACCTGGGGCGAGCCGCGGATCCTCTTCTCCACCCACCTCGACACGGTGCCGCCCTTCCTGCCCGTGTACGCGGCGGATGGCGCCGTCTTCGCCCGGGGCGCCTGCGATGCCAAGGGCCAGGTCGTGGCCCAGCTCCTGGCCATCCGCCAGCTGCTCGCCGAAGGCTACCAGGGCTTCGCGTGGCTCGGGGTCGCCGGCGAGGAGACGGACAGTCTCGGCGCCCGGGAGGCCCTCTGCTGGAAGGAACGGTTCCAAAACTGTCGCGCCCTCATTAATGGCGAGCCCACAGAACTGAAGCTGGCCACGGGTCAGCGGGGCGTGGAACATCTTTGCCTTCGCTGCCACGGGAAGGCTGCCCACAGCGGCAGCCCCGAACTGGGCCACAGCGCCTCCCTGGACCTCCTGGACTGGCTCCAGGCCCTGCGCTGCCTGTCGCCGAAGGAGGATGCCCGGCTCGGCCCCGAGGTCTGGAACCTGGGTCTGCTCCAGGGCGGCAACGCCCTGAACGTGATCCCCGCCGAGGCCGAAGCGAACGTCCTTGTGCGCACGGTGCCAGGCTCCACCTTCCGGGCGGAGGTTGAACACCACCGGCCTCAGCGCGGCGAGCTTCACGTGCAGCTTTCGGAGCCGCCCGATCGCTACCCGGAGATCCCGGGCTTCGAACACGCGTCCATGCCCTTCGGCTCGGACGCGCCCCAGCTGAGGGAGTTGATCCCGGACCGCACGGTGGTCCTGGCAGGGCCGGGGTCTATCCGCGTGGCCCACACGAACGACGAACACCTCGCCCTCGTCGACCTGATGGCCGGCATCGCGCTCAACCGCAGGCTCGCCCTGCACTTTCTGGAGAAGTCATGAAACGCACGAAACGCCCCCACGCCCTCGAACCTTCGCTCAATCGCCCTGTCCATCCCCCCCGGAGATTCCAATGTCCCGCATCCCAGTAACCGTTCTCGGCGCCACCGGCGTCGTCGGCCAGCGCTTCGTGCGTCGCCTGGCCCAACATCCCTGGTTCGAGATCGCCCACCTCGCCGCCAGCGCGCGCAGCGCGGGCAAGCGCTACGCCGAGGCCTGCGAATGGAGGCTGGAGGGCGAGCCCTACGCGGACCTTGCGGAGCACATAATGGTCGGCGCGGAGCCCATGCAGGCCTTCGCGCCCGTGGTCTTCAGCGCCCTGGACACCGACATCGCCCGGGAACTGGAACCCGCCTTCGCGCGGGCCGGGGCGCTGGTCTTCAGCAATGCCGCCGCCTTCCGCATGGAACCCGACGTGCCCCTGCTGGTGCCGGAGGTTAACCCGGACCACCTCGGCCTGCTGGACATGCAGCGCACCCAGCGCGGCTGGACGGGCGGCATCCTCACCAATCCCAACTGCACCACCACCGTGCTAGTGATGGCGCTGGCGCCACTCCACGCGGCCTTCGGCGTGGAGGCCGTGCTCATGACCTCCCTGCAGGCCGCCAGCGGCGCGGGCTATCCCGGCGTGGCGAGCCTCGACCTGATGGGCAACGTGATCCCCTTCATCAAGGGCGAAGAGGCCAAGGTGGAAGTGGAGACGGCGAAGATCCTGGGCCGCTTCCAGGATGGCCACGTCGCGGATGCCGCGATCACCACCTCGGCCCTGTGCCATCGCGTGCCCGTGCTGGAGGGCCACACGGAGGCCGTGAGCGTGCGCCTCAAGGGCGACCCCAGCCCCGAACGGGTGCGGGAGGTTCTTGCCGCCTGGAGGCCCGAACCCCAGCGGATGGGTCTGCCCAGCGCGCCGGCCATGCCCATCCGCTTGCACGAGGCCGAGAACCGGCCCCAGGTCCGCCGGGATGTGGAGATGGACGGCGGCATGAGCGTGCAGGTGGGCCGCATCCGCCGCTGCCCGGTGCTGGGTATCAAGTTCAGTCTGCTGGGCCACAACACCGAGCGCGGCGCCGCGGGAGGTTCCGTGCTCAACGCCGAATTGCTCCGGAGCCGGGGAGGCCTCCGATGATCGTCATGAAGTTTGGCGGCTCCTCCGTGGCCGATGCCCCTTGCCTGCGGGAGGTGGCCGAGCTCGTGCGGCGGGCCCTGCCCCGCGGCCCCCTCGTGGTCCTGTCAGCCACGGGCAAGACCACCGATGCCCTCTTCGCCATGGCCCAGCGGGCGGAATCCGGCGACCTCGTCGGTGCCCTGGAAGCCCACCTGGAACTGGTGCTGAGGCACCGCCACATCGCCGAGGAGCTCTTCCAGGGGAACGTGCCTTCGGATCTGCAAGACACCCTCACGGAGCTCTCCGGCGAACTGGAGCTGCTGCTGCGGGGCATCGCGCTACTCCGCGAACTCTCGCCTCGCAGCCTCGATGCCGTGGCCAGCGTGGGCGAGCGGCTCTCCACCCGCCTCTTGGCAGCCTTCCTGGGTGCTCCATGGTTCGATGCCCGGGCCGTGGTGCGCACGGATGCCTCCTTCGGCTTTGCGAGACCTTTGACCACCGAACTGACGGAACTCGCGCGAGAACGGCTCGCCCCGAAGCTTGGCCCAGGCCGAGCCATCGTGACGCAGGGCTACATCGGCGCCACCGCCGATGGCCTCACCACCACCCTCGGCCGCGGCGGCAGCGATTTCAGCGCCAGCCTCCTCGGGGCGGCGCTGGGGGCCGAGGACATCCAGATCTGGACGGACGTGGAGGGCGTGCTCACCTGCGATCCCCGCCTCGTGCCCCAGGCCCAGCCCATCGCGGATCTGAGTTTCGCCGAGGCCGCCGAGCTCGCCGCCTTCGGCGCCAAGGTGCTGCATCCCGCCACCGTACAGCCCGCCGTGGAGGCCGGGATCCCTGTGACGGTGCGCCACACCCGCCGCCCCGAGGGCCGTTTCACCACGATCACGGGCTCCGTGGCCACGGGCCGCCCCGTGACCGCCCTCGCCACCCGGGGACCCGTCACGGTCCTTACGGTCAGTTCGGCGCGCATGCTGAACCAGAGCGGCTTCCTGGCGAAGCTCTTCGAGGTCTTCGCCCGGCATCGCGTGAGCGTGGATCTCATCGCCACGGCGGAGGTGAGCGTCTCGCTCACGGTGGAAGGGGACACGGAATTGGACGCGCTCCTCGCCGAGCTTTCCGCCTTCGCCACCGTGAGCGCCGCCCGGGACCGGGCCATCATCGCCATCGTGGGCGAACGGCTGAAGCACACGCCCGGCGTGACGGGGCGCTGCTTCGGCGCCCTGCGGGATATCAACGTCGAGATGATCAGCCTGGGGGCCAACGAGATCAACCTGAGCCTGGTGGTGCACCGGGACGAGGCTCCACCGGCCCTCGCGCGGCTGCACATGGCGCTCCTCGAAGGAGGTGTCGCGTGAGGGTCGGTATCTTCGGCCGCGGCCGTCTGGGTCGCGCCATCGCGCACGAATTGGAATCGTCCCCGGATCTCACCCTGGCCTGGCAGGTGGACAAGGGGGAGGCACCCCATGGACCCGTGGATGTGGCCATCGCCGCCAGCACGGCCGAGGCCCTGGAGAGCCACCTCGGGTGGGCCCTGGAGCAAAATGCCGATTTCGTCGTCGGCACTACGGGCTGGCAGCTATCCGATCTGGCGGCCCGCGTCGAGAATCGCATTGGCGTGCTCGTGGCCCCCAATTTTTCCCTCAGCGTGGCTTTCATGGCGCGGTTGTCGCGGGTACTGGGCCGCTTCGCCGCCCTGGACGCGGAGCTGGATCCCTATGTCTTCGAACATCATCACCGAGCGAAGGCCGACGCCCCCAGCGGCACGGCGCTGCGCCTCGCCAAGGCCGTGATGGAGGGCTGCCCCCGGAAAACGGGCTGGACCCTGGGGTCCGCGGCCCCTCACGAACTGAGCATGGCCGTGTTGCGGGCGGGCTCGGAGTTCGGCCTGCACACCGTGGGCCTCGACGGGCCCGCGGAGACGCTCTCCCTCACCCACCAGGCCCGTTCCCGGGCGGTCTTCGCCCGGGGTGCGCTGCGCGCCGCCCACTGGATTCACGGCCGCAAGGGACTTCACACCTTCGACGAACTCGCCCAGGAACTGCTCGATCCCCTCTTCGCCTTTGGAGACACCCGATGACACCTCTACCTTTCTCCGGATTACTCGTCGCCCTCGCCACACCCTTCACACCCGAACACAGCCTGGACCTGTCCGCCTTCCGTCGCCTCGTTCGCCACGTTGTGGAAGGAGGTGCCGATGGGCTGGTGGTGCTGGGCTCCACGGGCGAGGCGGCCACCATCCTCGACCAAGAACGAGACGAACTCATCGCCACCTGCCTCGAGGAGGCCGGTGCCGCCACGGTCGTGGTGGGCACCGGCTCCAACGCCACGCGCCAATCCGCGCTGTGGACGCGCCGGGCGAAGGAACTGGGTGCCGCCGGCGCCCTGATCGTCACGCCATACTACAACAAGCCCACACCCGACGGACTCGTGGCTCACTACCGCGCCTGCGCGGAAGCCGGCCTGCCCATCATCGTCTACAACGTGCCGGGCCGCACAGGGCTGAACCTCGCGCCGACAACCCTGAGCCGCCTCTGGGAAATCCCGGAAGTGGTGGCCGTGAAGGAGTCCAGCGGCAACCTCGCCCAGATCGGCGAGATCATCCGCACCCTGCCCGCCGGAAAGGCCCTGCTTTCGGGCGATGACAACCTGGCCCTGCCCTCCATCGCCCTGGGGGCCTGTGGTCTCGTGAGTGTGCTGGGCAACGCCCGGCCCCGGGAGACCAAGGACCTCGTGGACCTGGCCCTCGCGGGAAGGCGAGAGGAGGCCGCGGCGCTTCACGCCCACCTCCTACCGCTGATGGATGCCCTCTTCCTGGAGAGCAATCCCATTCCCCTGAAGGCCCTCCTTCAGCACCTGGGGATCTGCAGCGATGCCTTGCGCCTGCCCTTGGTGCCGGCTTTATCCACAACACGCACCCGCCTCGCGGGAGTCCTTGCCGAGGCCCTTCCATGAATTCGCATCAACTCGAGGCGTTCTACACCCGCCCCCTGGACGCAGTGCTGGCGGACCGCGCATGGCCTGAAGCGCACGAGGCCTTGCTCCAGGGCCTGGAACGTGGCCACCTGCGCGCCGCTTCCCGGAAGAAGGATGGCCGCTGGGTGGCCAACACCTGGGTCAAGCAGGCCATTCTTGCGGGATTCCGCGCCACGACCACCGAAGCGATGCTCGGCTGGCCCGGTCCCACCTTCGACCGGGCCGCCTTTCCGCCCCGGCATTTCAGGCTCGAGGAGGGCGTGCGTCTCGTGCCCGGCGGCAGCGCCGTGCGGCGCGGCGCCTTCGTCTCCTCGGGCGTCGTGGTGATGCCACCCGCCTACATCAATGTCGGCGCCTACGTGGACGAGGGGACGATGGTGGACAGCCACGCCCTGGTGGGGAGCTGCGCGCAGATCGGGAGGCACGTGCACCTCAGCGCCGCAGCCCAGGTGGGGGGTGTCCTGGAGCCCAGCGGCTCGCTGCCGGTGATCGTCGAGGATGAGGCCTTCGTGGGCGGCCTCGTGGGACTCTTCGAGGGCGTCATCGTCCGGCGCCGTGCCGTGCTGGCCCCAGGCGTAACCCTCACCGGCTCCACCGTGCTCTTCGACCTGGTACAGGACCGGGAACTCCGGCGCGAAGTGCCCGAAGGCGCCGTCGTGGTGCCCGGCACGCGCCCCGCCTCCGGCGCCTACGCGAAGGCGCGGGGCCTTTCGCTCTCCACCCCCTGCATCGTGAAGTACCGGGACGCCAAGACGGATGCGGCCACGGCCCTGGAGGAAGCCCTGCGATGACCCCCGCCGGAAGGACTGATTCTCTGAAGCCCAGCCCCATCCGCGCCCTGAGCGAGGGTGCTCCCGCCGACGCCATCCCCATGGGCCTGGGCGAACCGGGCTGGGCCCTGCCCGAGCCCGCCCGGCGCGCCCTGGCCGAGGCTTCGGGCCCCTGCGCCTACGGCCCCAACGCCGGGCTTCCCGAACTCCGGGAGGCGGTGGCGGCCTTCCATGGCGAATCCGCCGATCGCGTGATGCTCGCCAGCGGCAGCCAGGGCGCCCTCTTCGCGCTCTTCCAGGCCTGGCTCGACCCCGGCGACACGGTGCTCGTTCCCGATCCGGGCTTCCTCGCCTATCCCGCCCTCGCTCGTTTGGCTGGGGCAACGGTGGTCGGCTATCCCCTGGCGCCGGATTTCTCCCTGGATGCGGAAGCCTTCCGGGAAGCGCTTCGGCGCCACCCCGCCGCCAGGCTCGCCATCATCAACCATCCCGCCAATCCCACCGGAGGCGGCGCGAGCCGAGAAGCCCTCGAGGCCGTGGCGGAGTGCTGCGCCGAGCATGGCGTGCTGCTCCTCTCGGACGAAGTCTACCGGGAGCTGCACCTGGGCGACCGGCCCCCATCCCTGCGGGATGTCACGGACCAGGGCCTGGTGCTGGGTTCCGTAAGCAAGGCCTGGGGCGCGCCGGGACTTCGGGTGGGCTGGGCCCTGGGCGACCGGAAATGGCTAGAGCCCGCCGCGCGGGTCCACGCCTTCATGGTGACGGCCCCCGCGCGTCCCTCCCAACTGGCCGCGCTGGCGTTGCTTCAGCATTCGGTGCGGGTGCTGGCCGACAGCCGCGCCGAACTGATGCGACGCTGGCATCCCTTCGCGGAGGCCTTCGCACGTCATTTTGGTGCCTCGCCTCAGCCCACCGCTGGGGGCTTCTATCACTGGCTGGCCCTGCCCGCCTGGGCCCTGGAGGATCCCATGGCCTTCTGCCTGCGCCTACGGGACGAGGGCGGCGTGGTGGTGGTGCCGGGCCTGGCCTTCGGCGAGGCGGGGCGAGGTCATCTGCGTCTTTCTTTCGGCGGCGATCCCGATGTCCTCGCCGAGGGGATCCGACGTCTCGCGCCCTTCTGGAGAGAAGCATGAACGGTCTTTTCGCCTTCAATGACGCCACCTGCTCCGCCCTCGCCGAGGCCCATGGCACGCCTCTCTTCGCATACTCGGGAACCGTGGCCGAGGCCGGATTTGCAAAGCTCCGGGCGGCCCTGCCGGATCGGGTGCGCCTGGCCTACGCAGTGAAGGCCAATCCCCACCCCGACTTGCTCCGGTGTTTCGCGGACCTCGACGCCAGCTTCGACTGTGCCTCCGGCGGCGAACTGCGACGGGTGGCGGCCCTGGGGCTGCCTGCGGGGAGGATCTTCTACGCGGGCCCCGGCAAGCGCGCCGAGGAACTGGCCCTGGCTCTGGAACAAGGCGTCCGCGTCCAGGCCGAGGGATGGGAGGATCTCGCCCGCCTCGATGCACTCGCCACCCGTCCGGTGGACGTGAATCTGCGGGTGCATCCCGCCCGAGGCGTCGAGGAGAGCAGTCGGATCATCGGCGGCACGGGGCCCTCGGCCTTCGGCGTGGATGAGGAGGATGTCCCGGCCCTGCTGGAACGCACCCGGGGCCTCACCAAGGTGCGCATCCGGGGCCTGCATGTCTTCGCCGCCAGCAACCAACGGGACGCCGACCAACTGCTGGCCACCTATGCCATGGTGCTCGACCTGGCCAAGGCGCTGCGGGAGACCCGCGGCCTCGATCTCGCCCAGATCGATCTGGGGGGCGGCCTGGGTGTGCCGTACGCTCCAGAGGAAACGCCGCTGGATGTGGAGCGTCTCGGCCAAGGCCTCGCAGCGCTCCTGGCGGCCCATGCCTGGTTCCACGGCGAGCTGGTGCTGGAACCGGGCCGTTTCCTCGCCGCCGCCTGCGGGATCTACCTCAGCCGGGTGCTGCGGGTGAAGGAGAGCCGGGGCACGCGCTTCGTCATCCTGGAGGGAGGTATCAACCATCTGCTGCGCCCCCTGCTCACGGGCCAGCCTTTTCCCATGAAGGGCATCGGCAAGGAGGGCCCAGCCCGGCCGGCATCCCTAGCGGGTCCGCTCTGCACCAGCCTGGATCGCCTGGGGGAGGTGGAGCTGCCAGAGGTGGGTCCGGGCGATCTCCTGGCCTTCGGGATGGTCGGAGCCTATGGCTTCACGGAGGCCATGGCGCCCTTCCTCTCCCACCCCGTTCCGGCGGAAATCTGGGTGCCCTGAACCTACAATGGGGGCATTCCTCTCCGCGTGATGCCATGCCCTCGATCCTGATCCTCCCTGGCTACACCAATTCCGGCCCTGGCCACTGGCAGAGCCTCTGGGAGGCCCAACTGCCGGGCGCCCGGCGCGTGGAGATGCCCAACTGGGACTTCCCCCGGCGGGCGGAGTGGGTGGAGGCCCTGGACGAGGCCATCCGGGAGGCCAACGAAAGTGGCGAGGCGCCGCTCCTGGTGGCCCATTCCCTGGCCTGCATCCTGGTGGCCCACTGGGCAGAGGCCTACGACCGCCCCGTGCGCGGCGCCCTCCTGGTGGCGCCCACCAACGTCGCCCGGGACCCGGCCCCGGTGATCCTGCGGGGCTTCGCGCCCATCCCCCGGGCACGCCTGCCCTTCTCCAGCCGGGTGGTGGCCAGCTCTGATGACCCTTATCTGACTCTGGACGAAGCCAAAGCCTTCGCGGAGTCCTGGGGCTCGGCCTTTTCGGATGTCGGTCCCTGCGGCCACATCAACACCGCCGCGGGCTTCGGGGAATGGCCCCGGGGCGAGACCCTGCTTCGCGAGTTGATGTAAGGGCTTTTTTGGGCGGGTGGGGTATCCTTGGGGCTTCCATCCCCGGAGACATTCATGCTTCCTCTACTGCTAGCTCCCGCTTTTCTCGTCGCACCCGCACCGGCCGTCCAGGGTCCCGCCATCGAGGGCTGGGTCTACAACGAAGCCGGCAAGCCTCTGCAAGCCACCGTGGGTCTGATCCCCATGTCCGGCCGTGGCAGTTCCCTGGCCCTCAAGAGCGTCGAGAGCCTGGGTGTGCCCAACAAGAAGAAGCCCGGTTTCAAGCTCCCCATCCCCAAGGCGGGTCTTTACCTAATGGACGTCCGCGCCAAAGGCCATCTGCCCCTCCAGATCCCGGTCATGGTGGGTGACGAGAGCATGGTGGGCCTAGTGCTGTCGCCCCGCCCCGAGAAGCCCAAGGGTGAACTCAAGCCCATCAGCGCCGATGCCCAGCTCGTGAAGCGCGAGGCCCTCTACGCGGGTTTCAAGACCCGCGAGGAGAAGGGCCGCGCCGCCCTTCGCAGCAATGAGAAGATCGACTGGACCAGCGATCTGGAGACCCTGGCCAAGGAACTCCAGGCCGAGACGGATGCCGACAACCAGAGCCTGCTGGCCATGAGCTACCTGAGCCTGGGCAGCCTGGGCGGCAAGCTCAACGCCGAGAACGCCGGCCTGGCCCTGGACAAGCTCCCCGCCAAGAGCCCCTACTGGGCCATGTCCCCCCAGCTCATGTCCGGCGCCTTCGCCGCCGCCGGTCGCGGTGCCAGCTACCCCGCCTTCCGCGAGGCCGTGGCCAAGGAGAACCCCGTGCCCGAGGTCCAGGCCCTGGCCCTCTACTACCAGCTCGCCGCCGCCTCCAGCAAAGGCGATGTGGAGAAGATGAAGGGCCTGTACCAGACCCTCACTACCGAATACAAGGACACCCCCGCCGCCAAGTCTGCCAAGCAGTTCGACCCCGCCAAGTACATGGGCAAGGGTTCCTTCTTCCCCACCTTCACTTTCAAGGATCTCGAAGGCAAGGATGTGAGCCTCGACACCTTCAAGGGCAAGCTGGTGCTGGTGGACTTCTGGGCCACCTGGTGCCCACCCTGCGTGAAGGAAATGCCCAAGCTGCATGAGGTCTATGCGAAATACAAGGATTCCGGCCTGGAGATCCTGAGCCTCAGCCTGGACCAGAAAGTGGAAGACATCGCACCCTTCCGGGCCGATGCCGCCCACCCCATGCCCTGGGCCCACGTCTTCCTCGGCAAGGACAGCAAGGATCCCATCCTCCAGGCCGTCAATCTCTCCACCATCCCCCGCCCCATCCTGGTGGGACCCGATGGCAAGGTCGTGGAAGGCGAGACCATGCGCCTGCGCGGCGAGTATCTGAACGTCACCATCCAGCAGGCCCTCAAGGACCTCAACATGCTGAAGCCCGCCGCGGCTCCCGCCCCCGAGGCTCCCAAGACTCCTGAGGCCCCGAAGGCCGAAGAGCCCAAGGCCCCCGCCGAGCCCGCGCCCACCAAGTAGCCGGGTCGATTTCCCACAGGAAGGGCCCGCACCTGCGGGCCCTTCCTGTGGTGGGAAGACATTGTTTTGTCCACCCTGAGGCTATGAAATGGATAATTTCACCACCGAAATGAAGATCAGAATCGATTGGTCTGAAATCGATTTTTTAGGACACATCAACAACCTGGCAATCATGAAATACATACAAACGGCAAGGATCGACATTCTGGAGCGGGTCGGCCTGCCGCCACAATCTGCAGAAACAGGTCTGGCCCCTGTCTTGGCTTCTACAAGCTGCCAGTTCAAGAAACAGTTGTTCTATCCAGGAATGGTCCGGGTCTGTTCGAGAGTCGATCAAATCAAGAATACGAGTTTTCAGATGCGCCATGTCGTCCAGAATGATGCCGGCGAGACGATTGCAGAGGCTCACGACGTCATCGTCCTGTTCAATTTCAACAAGAATGCCAAGCAAGCCATTCCGGACATTTATCGCGAAAGAATAAATTTGATAGGACACAGCAAGAGCTAATGATTCCGGTATGTAAGACAGCGACACGCGATCCGACATCCCGGTACATCTATTTTTTAGCCCATAATTTCGATCCTCAGTTGCATCCATCCTGGGTGGCACCCGGGGAAAGCCCCAGTTCCTTTTCCCGGGCGTGGATGCCTTCCAGCACCTGGGTTTGCCGATGGGCCAGGGCCTTCACGGCCGCGAGGAAACCCTCGCTGTTCCGATCCATCTGGCGCAACCGGGCCCAGGCGAAGCCTTCGGCGGTGAGGTCGAAGGCCGTGTCCACCACGTTCTTCGCGGCCCCGTAGTAGTCCATGGTCCCCTTGGGAATGGGGCGCTTCAGCCAGCGCATGAGCATCTGACGGGTCACTTCCTCGCCCTCGACCTGGTCGAAGACCTGGGTCAGCCCCTCCCGTACATACGCCGCATCCACGGATTCCAGGCTGGCCCAATCGGCGAAGTCCTGATAGTTCCGGGCCAGTTGCATGGTCTTGAGCACCTGGGCGGCCTTGGCCAGCTTCGCCCGTTCCTCGGCGCTCCGCAGGCCCTTCCCCACGACCTTGTTCCACCGATCCAGGAGCACACCGGCGAAGGCATCCACCATGATGTCCTTGGTGAGCCGGTCCCAGGCCCGCCCGTAGGCGCCCTCAATTTCCCCCTCCCAGGTCGCGCGCTGGGCCTGGTCCGCCTGGATATTCGCGTTCAGTTTCTGGAACTGCCCCCGGATGCGACAGAGCTCGTTGCGGAGGGCGGTGGTTTCCTCCAGTAGGCGCCGGCGATCCTCCGGGCTGAGGGCTTTCCCGGCCACCGGAGCCGTGGTCGGTTCCGGAGTCGCCGCGGGAGCGGGCGCCTGGGGCAGGGGCCCAGGCGCCCGGAGGAGGGCCACCACCTGGGGCGCGGCCTGAGGCGTCGTCGCGAGGCGCTGGGACTGATCCCGGAGCCCCTGCAGTTCCGCCCGGGCCGCCTCGGCTTCTGGAGTTCCGGGCCCGGCCTGCTGCAGGCGAGCCGTGGCGCCCTGGACCCGGCCCAGCAGGCCGGTGCTGGCCTGGGCCATGGGGTAGGCTTCCGCGGCGGTAGGCATGGGCAGGTTCGGCAAGGCGCCGCCCTGCAGCCTTCCGGTCATGGCATCGGCGCTGCGCTGGGCCAAGTCCCGGGCGCCAGTGAGATCCCCGGCCAGGGCGCGATCCGCCGCCTGCCCCGCCAAGGCCGCGCTGGCCTGGAGCTGGCCCAGGGCGCTGGGCACGACCCCGGCCTCCGGTTGCGCCTTCACCCAGCCTTCTCCCCGCTGGGCGGAGAAGTCCACCCCGCCCACGGCGGCGGGCTGCAGGAACAGCCGTTCCCCTTCCATCAGGAACGTGGCCTGGACGAAGCCCTTGGGGACCATCCCCAGCGCGCCCTCCCCGGCCCCAGAGGCGGATCGGAGCGCCAGCCCACGGGTGCGGGCCCAGCGGGCCAGGGCGAGCACCTTCGCCGCCTCCCGCAATCGGTGCAGCTCGGGTTCGACTCGGGCGTAGGCCTCGAACCGGGAGCTCACTTCGGTGGCGTAGGCGTTCAATCCCTCTTGCTGCAGGCTCCCGACCCCCCCCGTATCCACCAGCATCTGACTGCGAATGCCCATCCGGGCCTCGCCGAAGTGAACCATTGATCCCTGAGGATCCACCCGCAGCTCTACTACACCGGGCTGCAGCCAGGTGCGCGCCCGCAGGCCGCCTCCGGCCCCGCCCTTGCCCCGCTGGGCCAGGAAGGCCTGATGGTACTCGGCCTGGCTGCGGTGCCCGGGCACCCGGTCCGCCAGATCCGACAGGGCCAGGATGCTCTTCATCGCCACATCCGCCCGCATGAAGACCTGGGCCAGGCTAGATTTCGGATCCAGGCCATCCAGGCAGACGGGTTGTAGCTGAAGCGCGGGAAGGCCGGGATAGAGGCGATGAATGGCCTCCTCGCCCAGCACCAGGCCATCCATCATCTGCGTGTAAACCTTGTCGCTCACCCAGGTGGTGAACCGCTCCTGGGCCCAGGGAGTGAAGGCCGTCGGCCCTCGCCGGGCCAGTTCGGCATCCGCGGCGCTCGAGGTCAGGCTCGTCTTCGCCAGGAAGCCCTTCCAGACCAGGGCCTCCAACTTCGCGAAGGCCTGGTCCTTGGGCATCGTTCCCGCCTGGAAGGCATCCCGGACAGACCTGCCCTCCGTGCCCACACCCAACTGATCCAGGGAGCCCCAGATGTCTCCCGCGATCATGGTCAGCAGCGCGTCCGCCGCCACCGGCGCGTTGAAATGCCGCACCGCCTTGGCGATGAGGGTCATGTAGCCATTGATGCCCCGGGCCTGCTTGCCCTGTTCGGGCTGCAGCACGTCCATGGCCTCGGCGGGAGTCAGGCCGAAGGCCTTGCCACACCGCGCCGCGAATCGCTGGCCGTCGGGGCGCTGGGCCAAGTCCTTGCCCAGTACCTGCAGCAGCCGCAGGGCGAATTGCTGGGCGTAGGCCGCATCCCGAGCCATGCGGTCGGCGTCACCGGCGATCCGTCGATCCAGCTCCTGGCCTGCGGCTCTGCCCGCGGGCGTGGGCTCCAGGGAAAAGGATGGGCTGGGATTGCGCAGCGCCTCCGCCAGCAAGGCCTCGTAGGGAATCGCCCCGGTGGGATAGGCGGGATCGTAGTCGCCCCAGCAGACCACCTCGCCGGTGCGGGGATCGAGGGCCGCATAGCGCAGCACGTTGAAGCCCTGACCCGGCATCGGCGCCAAAACCTGCGTCGGGGTCGCCGCCCCTGGGGCGAACCTCGGCCTGGAAACAGTTCCTTGGGCCCCAGGGGTCGGCCCCACCCGGAGCGTGAAGGCCCGCCCCGCACGTTCCAGACCCAGTTCGAGGTTTATCCCCCGAGCGCTGGCGATAGCCATCTGGTGGAGCAGGGCGATGCCGGTGGCCGTCCCTCCCTTGGAGACAGAAACAATCACATCCCCAGGCAGAATGCCCGCCACCTCGGCGGCTGACCCTGGAGCCACACCCACCACCACCAGCCGTCCTCCATCCTCCTTTGCCTGGATTCCGTAGGCGGGCTGGGGCGTCTCGGCGGCCACCTCGAACCGCCGACGCTGGGCCTGCAGCTCAGCACCTCCCGACACCAAGACAAGTAACGCCACCAGCAGCACGCGAGCCGAGGACATGGCAACTCCCGAGAGGAGGATGTGAAGGATGCCTCCACCATACTCCCCTCGGAAATGACACCCCACACAACTTGCAAAGTCGGGAGGCGATTCTCGCTACTTGGCCAGCATGGCCTCCAGCCTCTTGTCGCCCTCGCCGATGGCGCGGTCCATGAGGCCGATGGCGTCCACCAGCAGCTTCTCGCAGCGGGCCTTCATATCGGCGTTGTAGGCGGCGTCGCTGATGTCCTTGAGGTTGATGAGCACGTTCCAGATGCCGCCGCGCACCCCGGCGAAGCCCATCTGCACGCCCACCATGCCGTCCGTGATGGAGGCGGGATTGCCGTGTTCGATGACGATGGCCGAGGCCTGCATGGCCTCGAAGCTGTACTTGGCGGTTTGGAAGGGCACGTTCACGGCGATCTTCAGGCCCTCGAGCATGGCGGCTTCCCGGGTGGCCTTCTCCTCGGCGCTGCCCTGGGGCAGGCGACGGGCGTCCATGTAGGCGTTGAAGGCATTGGTGTCGTCA
>JAYREN010000022.1:0-26805 GCA_041908845.1 Holophaga sp.
GCCATGGTCACGGCTTCCTCGAGGATGCTTTCCTCCCCGCCGAAGGCTCCACCCTCACCCGCGTGGGGATTCAGGGCGCAGAGGGCGACGCGCAGATCGAGATGGCCGGTGAGCTGGATGAAACGATCCGCCGCAAAGGTGAGGGTCTCGGCCACGGCTTCGGCATCGAGTTCTTCCACCACCGAGCGCAGGCTCTGATGAACGGTGTGGAGCACCACGGAGAGGCTTGGGCTCACAAAGGCCATGCGCGTGATGGGCGAGCCCGATAGCTGCTGGAGATACTCCGTGTGGCCTGGAATGTCGTACCCGGCTTGGTGGGCGGCGTTCTTGGAGAGGGGCAGGGTGACCAGGGCATCCGCCCGACCCGCCATGACGAGTTCGGCCCCCACGCGAACGGCTTCCACGGCGCAACGACCCGATTGAGGGGAACCCTGGCCCAACTGCAGGTTCGCTGCCAGGGTGTCGGGGGTAGGATCGATCCATGTCGCAGACGCCGTCAGGCTGTGTTCCGGGTCCTCCCAGGTGGGTTGTGAATTCGTCTGGAAGTGCCACTGTCTGGCGGCGGGGACTTCCGGCTCCTCCCCGGTGGCAGGGAGAAAGCGCCAGAAGGTGGGTTTAAGAGAATTCGCTTCAGGACTGATGAGGTCCATCCCAGCGCGGGCGCCAACCACCAGTACCTCGGCCCAGCGGTTGATGGCGCGCAAGCTGCGTACCAGGAGCTCGGGGCCGATCCCACAGGGATCTCCAAGGGTGATGACGATGCGAGGGCGACGGGCCATGTCCCTAGGGTATCAGCCCCGATCCCTTCCCGACTCAGTCGTAGAGGGGCAGATCCACCTCGGTGGCCGCCGTGTCGTCCTTCTTGCTGGTGCGGCTGCGGCGGATGCGGGGCTCCTCGTCCTGCTTGTAGATGTATTTGATGTTGTGTTTGGGCACGAGCAGGTTGGGCTCCTTCACCCGATTCACCTTTAGGCAGTGCTTGTCGTACCACTCGATGACGCCCCGGATCTTTTCGTCGTTCTGCAGCACGATCACCATGGGGGTCTTGGACTGCATCTGCTTCAGGTAGTAGAAACTCTCGGCGTTGGTCTGCTCCGGCGGCGCGATCTTACGCCGGGGGCTGCCCATGCCCTGGGGCAGGCTGGCGGCGTTCGGATCGCCGTTGCGCCCTCCCCCTTGGGAGATCTCCGGGGCGGGTTGGGTCACCGAAGGCAGCTCCTGGGGAACCTGGGGCTTGGGGTTGCGCCCCATCTGCTCTTTGATCTCTCCGAAATTCGGACGAATGAGCTTGCGGTTCATGGTGAATCCTGAGGCTGGCGAAGAACGGATGCAGCTCCTGGCCGACCGGAGCGGAGTGCCTTGGGAGTGCAGTGGAGTATGAAAAAGGTGCCACCTTCTTCCTTCATCTGCAAGGCTTTCAGTGGAAATGAATCAGACGTTGTTCAGCCTTCGGGTTCCGTCGGGGGCGGCAGGGTGGGGATGTGCAGCCGGATGGTTGTTCCCCGGCTAAGCGCGCTGTCCACGTGGATGACCCAGCCCATCCGCTGCACGAACTGAAAGACCAGGCTCATCCCGAGCCCCGTGCCCTCATCAAACCCGCTGGAAAAGGGCACAAAGATGGAGCGGAGCTGTTCTGGCTCCATGCCACAGCCGTTGTCCGAGATCTCCGCCACCACCCAGGACGGCTCCAGTCGGAACTCTATCCGCAGGAGCGGCGCGGGTTGGCCGCGAAGGGCCTTGCGGGCGTTGCTCAGGAGGTTGCCGAGGACCTGGTGGGCACAGACGGGGTCACCCTGAATCCAGACCTCGGGCACGGGGGCGATGCGCAGGGGAAGCGCCTCGTTTCGGGGATCGATCTCGAAACTGGCCTCGGCTTCCTCCAGGAATGCCGGCAGCCAGAGGGGCTGGAGCTTCACGGGGCGGGGTTTGCTGAAATCCAGGAAGCCTGAAACCAAGTCATTCACGCGTTCTGACTCGCGATGGAGGATGGCCAGCACCCGCTGCATCATGGGCGGAGGCTGTTCGCCCTGCTTCAGGATTTGCACGCAGCCCATGATGGAGGCGAGGGGGTTCCGAAGCTCGTGGGCCAACTCCGAGGACAGCTCGCCCACGGCGGCGAGTCGCTCTGTCAGTCGAGATCTCTCCTCCAGCGCCTTTAGTTCTGTGAGGTCCTGGAACAAAAGCAGGTGACCGGTCTGATTGCCCGTCGCATCGCGCAAGGGTGCCACGTTTCCACCCACGATGCGGCGCTGACCCTCGGGGGAAGTGAAACTGCGCTCGAACCGCTGCTCCTTGGGCAGGTTCCCGTGGAGGGTGAGATCCACGATATCGAGCTGCTCCAGCTCTGTTCCTGTCACAAGGCTGCGCTGAAGAATGATCTCGGCGGCGGGATTGGCTGAGGTGATCCGCCCCTCCAGATCCGTGGTGATGAGGCCCGAGAACATCGACTCGAACACCCGTCGATAGAGGCTGGACAGCACATCCACGGCGGCTTCGGATTGGGACAGTGTCTGTCGAAGGGTCTCCAGATGTTTTCGGATAAGCACCACCACGAGGGTGGTGGCAAAGATTTGTAGCGATGCAAAGCCGAGGATGAAGGTCCTCTGGGTCGCGTCCAGATCCAGGTCCGCGCCCGAATGCCCGAAGGGGGGAAGCATTCCCGAGGTGAAGAGCAGTACCGTGGCAATATGCGCCACCGATGACAGGGCTCCGATGCCCACGATCTCGGGAATCCGCAGATAGAAGGCAGAGGCGAGCACTGGGAAGATGTAGACCGTGGCGAAGCGCTCCTGATCCACGCCCTGGAACGAGATGATGAAGGCCACCAGCAGGATGTCCAGCAGCAGATTGAAGCGGATCCATCCCAGGCTGGGGGTCGCGAAGGCCTGCCCGCAGCGGGATAGTGAGCGGGATGCCTCCCAGACACTCTCCGCAAAAAAGGCTCCGAGAACGACCAGGTAGAGAGTTTCCCCTGCAGGCTGGCGAGCGGGATCTCCTGGCAGCGCCAGATGCAGGACCGCGAGCCCGATGGACGCAGCGAAGCGGAAGGCCAGGGGCAGGAACGGGGCTCCCGAGGCCGTCATGACGCGGTAGGATTGGGGTTCAAGGTGCATTGCACCAGGATGCCCCAAGTGGAATGCCTGTCCAGACATCGCCCGCCAGGAGGCACAGGCCCGCAGAAACGCTTATGCTGAGCCCACTCCCCTCGAATCCACTCTGGTGCTAGAAATCGGGACTTGACGAATCCCCCAGGGATGGTAGGATTTTCTTTCCACGCGGGTGTAACTCAGTGGTAGAGTGCAACCTTGCCAAGGTTGAAGTCGAGGGTTCAAATCCCTTCACCCGCTCCAAACACCGAGCCGCTTCAAGCGGCTCGTGTTATTTTTGAAACCCCGGCGCCGTAGCCAAGTGGTAAGGCCGCAGACTGCAAATCTGCCATTCATCGGTTCGATTCCGATCGGCGCCTCCAGTAAAATCAACACTTAGGGCCACCTGCTTGGGTGGCCTTTTTCGTCTAGCTACGCAGGAGCTACGGAATGCGGGCCAGCCTGAGACGTTCGGTATCGGAGCCCTGAACGTAGAAAAGTGTTCAGGGACATGCCTTTGCGCTGGTTGCGGATGTGTTGCGCTGCAATGGTTTAGGGTGTGTCTGTGTGATAGTTTATAACATAAACCATCTAAAATCAGTTATTTACAGCTTGACCGCGCGGATCCATTTCCTAGAATCCTAGATAGATCTTTGAACTTCAGAACACTTCCTAGCCTCCCATGGGCCTCAGCACACGCCGAGAGCCATGGGGGACTAGATGAAGGAACCCCCTTCGCCTGTGTCCCGTCAAGTGGTGTAGTAAGTCCGACGTAGCCAGATCCGTAAGGTTGTCAAAGCACTGTTGCTGATCGTCAGGCTGTGGGCGGTGTGGAAAGGCCGAAGGGCTTTCCAAGGGGCTGTGGTCAACCGCAGGTTGTCCATGGCCCCGGCACCGTCCATGGCCGGGTTCAGGGCGGACGCTCGAACCAGCTCCACCTCATGCATCCATCCGGACGTAGGCGATGCGGGTGCTGACCCACTCGGCGTGCTGGTCGAGCAGCAGGCTTCCCAGCAGGCGCAGCACGGACGCCCGGTTCGGAAAGATGCCCACGACATCCGCCCTGCGCCGCAGTTCGCGGTTCTCCCGTTCCAGCACGTTCGTCGAGTGGATCTTCCGCCAGTGGACCTTCGGGAAGTCCATGAACGCGGTGACGTCCTCCACGGCCTCGTCCAGCAGGGCCGCGAAGCCGGGGTGCTTGCGCTCCGTATCCCGCGCCAGGGCGGCGATCAGGGCCTGGGCCTCCTCCTTGGTGGGGGCCTGGAAGGCCCGCTTGAGTCGGTCCAGCACCTGTTCCTGCACGGCCTTGGGCAGCCGCACGGCGGCGTTGCGCATGAAATGGACCCGGCACCGCTGCCAGGTGACCCCGTTCAGCACCTTCCGCACCGCGGCCTTCAGCCCGGCATGGGCGTCCGAGACGACCAGCTCGACGCCCGAGAGCCCCCGCTGGACAAGGCTCTCCAGGAAGGACGACCAGGCGCTCTCCATCTCGCCCTCGGCCACGGTCAGTCCCAGCACCTCCCGCTTCCCCTCGGCGTTCACGGCCATCGCCACCATCACTGCCAAACCCACCACACGACCCCCCTCCCGGACCTTGGGATAGAGCGCATCCAGCCAGAGGTAGCGGAACGGGCCCTCCAGCGGGCGGTTCCGGAACGCCTCCACTTCCCCATCCAATTCCTGCGCCAACCGGGAGACCTCCGACTTCGACATCCCTCGGCAACCCAAGGCTTCCACCAACGCCTCGACCTTCCGGGTGCTCACGCCCACCACGTAGACCTCCGCCGCCACATTCACGAAGGCCTGCTCCCAGCGACGGCGTGGTTCCAGAAAGTCCGGAAGATAGCTTCCACGCCGCAGCTTCGGGATGGCCAGCGGCAGTGTGCCCAGTCGGCTTTCCAGCTCCCGATCCCGGTAACCATTCCGATGGTTCTCCCGCGAGGGCGTTCGTTCACCGGGCCCAGCCTGGCAAAGCCCAGCCACGTCCGACTCCATCACCGCCTGGAGCCCCATCAGCAGCACCCGCCGCAGGAAATCACTGTTTCCCTCCTCCAAAACCTTGCTCAGGGCCTCCAGCCCCGACACCCTATCCATGGCCATCGGTCCCTCCGTCGGTAAGCGGCAAACTCACCTTACGGAACCCGGTGGCCAACCTATGTGGCCTTGGCTCTTACACCACTTGAGGGGACTCTATCCGCAAGCCCCAAGGATAGTGCTTCCGGCGAAACTTCTGGAATGGATGACCCCGTTTTTGGGGTGAATTTGGGTGAACCGTGGTGAATGCAGTTTTTGTAAACGCCTTTGTTTTCAGTGTTCATGTGGGTTCAAAATAGCTCTCGGGTACAAATGAAACGCCCCGAGGCAGGGGCGTTTCGTGAGGGATGATTTGGCGGGGTTGATTTGGTGGGAAGGTTGAGCGGGAGTCTCCGCGCACGGGGACTGGTTCGAGAGGTGAGACAGAAGGTGGCGGGAAGCCCCCGAAGGGGCACCTCAGGGATAGTGTAAAGCCTGAGGAGATCCCAGGCCACGCCTGTTTGCATCGCGTGCGGAAGGCGCGGGCACCGTCTCGCCTTCGGAATCCCTGGAATCCCGGCGCTCCTTCTATTCGACCTTGGGCAGAAGGTAGAGGCTGGCATCCTGGGAGCCGGGCTTCCACTGGGCGAAGCGCAGGGAGACTTCGGCCCCGCCGGGCTCGACCACACGCAATCCGGGGAGCACGGAGAGCGCTCCATGGGATACCGGTGGATCGAAGTGCATGGTCTTGGCCTGTTTTCCGGAGGGCAGGAAGTACTCGGCCTTGATGGGAATACCCGTAGCCTTGTCGATCCAGAGACGCGCCGTGCGATAGCTCAGGCTGGGCTTCCGGGCCTGCAGTTCGAGACAACGACAGGCGCGACCCTCGAGGGATTCTTCCTTCAGGTCCTTGATCTGGTAATCCAGCGCGAAACGGGAACGGGCGAGATCTCCGCCCGCGGCGGGGCCCATAAGGCGCTGGGCGGGTGAGACCTTGATCGGGCGCTTGGCGTTGGGCAGCAGCAGCCACATCTCGTCACCGAGCATCAGTACCGTGCGACCCACTTCCTTTTTGGAGAGCCCTTCTACCCGGGCATCGCCGTTCTCCCGAGCCCTCACACGCCAGCACTGCACGCCCTGGCGATCCTTCTGGGTGACCTCCACCGAGACGGCGGGCCAGGGGTGGCGCCGGCGGTCGACCCGCTCCAGCAGGGCCTCGCCCTGCTGGGCGGCCAGGGTGCAGCCAACCAGCGCCGCGACCAGGAGCCTAGCGGCGCCCGTAGACATCTTCGAGGCGCTCGATATCGTTTTCGTCGAAGTGGCCCAGGCTGATCTCCATTACACGCACGGCCTGAGCGGTCTGGGCCGCGCAGCTGAGACGGTGAACACAGCCCGCGGGCAGCCACACCTCGGCGTTCTTGTCGGGGGTGATGACATTGCCATCGAGCTCAATGATCACGCCCTCGTCCAGGGCCACCCAGAGCTCGGCACGGTTGCGATGCTTCTGCAGGCTCAGCTTCTGACCGGGCGCGCAGGTGAGAATCTTCACCGTGCAGACCTCGTTGAGCACGAACTGGTCGAAGGAGCCCCAGGGCTTGTCGACATGCAGGGATTTCGGTCGTTCCATGGCTGTCCTCACGGATGGCAAAGGGTTATCGGAGTCGCAGATCGAGGCTGCGGAGGACTTCAAAGAGGGCTTCCCGCGAGGGCTCGAGGGCCTCCCACTGGGTCGCGAGTTCCTCTTCGCTCAGGCGCTGTTTAGCATTCCAGACCTCACGGAAGAACGCATCGCCCATCTGGCGGTACACCTCCAAGACCCTAGCCGCCTCGGGATCCAGAATCCCCAGGCGCGTATGGGCCTCGACCACCTCCAGCAGGGCGCCTTCCAGGCGCGTCTTGGCCCGGGCGAGCTGCTGATCCAGATCGGCCTCCAGCTGGTCCTCGTCGCGGTTCACCAGGTAGTCCCCCGCCGCCTCGTTGAACAGGTGGAGGCTCTTGCGGTAGGCCACCACCAATTCCATGCTGCGGGCCCACTCCTGCAGGCGCTGCTGGCGGAGTTCTCGGGCGGCCTGGCTCTTCAACTGGATGCGGGTGACCCAGATGGTGACCCCGCTGGTGATGAGGACACCCAGTCCGATCTTCACCGCGGTATCGAGCACTTCCCATCCGCCCACCATCGCGCCCTCAGAGAAGATCCTTGCGGCCCAGCTTCTGGAGCCGTTCCACGATGTCCTTCACGCCCTGGGCCTTGTCGCGGTGGCAGATGAGGAGTGCGTCTTCCTCATCCACCACGATGAGATCCTTGAGCCCCGACCCACCGATCATCCGCTTGCCCCCGAACACGGCGCAGTTGGTGGAATCCACCAGCACCGCGTCGCCGGTCACCACATTGCCCTGGGCATCAGCCTCGTGGAACTCCACCACCGCGGGCCAGGAGCCTACATCGGACCAGCCAAAGCTGGCGGGCACCACGGCCACATGGCTGGACTTCTCCATTAGGGCATAGTCGATGGAGAGCTTGGGAAGCTGGCCGTAGACGCTGCCAATGGCACTTGAGTCGCCGCCTGTGGCCGCCCAGGCATCCAGCGGGGTCAGCACCTCGGGACAGTGTGCCAAAAGTTCACGACGCATATCCGCCAGGGTCCACACGAACATTCCGGCGTTCCAGTAGTGGCGGCCCGATTGCACATATTCCATGGCGGTGGGCAGGGGAGGCTTCTCCCGGAAGGCCTTCACGCCGAGTACCGCCCCCTGCCCTTCAGTCTCGATGTAGCCGTAGCCCGTCTCGGGGTAGCTGGGCCGGATGCCGAAGGTGACCAGTTCATGCTGGTCCGAGGCGTGCCGCGCGGCGAGATCGATATCGCGCAGGAAGGCCGCCTGGTCCGTGATCCAGTGATCCGCCGAGAGCACCACCATCACGCCCTGGGAACTGCGCCGTTCGATGGCCACCAGGGCCAGGGCGAGACAGGGTGCCGTGTTGCGCCCTTCCGGTTCGACGATGACATTCTCGCGGGGAAGCTCTGGCAGCAGCCGCCGTGTCTCCGCCGCCAGATCCTCGGTGGTTACCACGTAGATGTTCTCGGGCGAAAAGTCGGGGTGGAGTCGCGCCACGGTCTGGTTCAGCAGCGTCGTCTCCCCGACCATGGCCAGGAATTGCTTGGGTCGATGAGTCCTGGACCGCGGCCAGAACCGCGTCCCCCGCCCACCTGCCATAACGACGGCGACTTTCTCAAGAGTCTTACCCGTGGTAGTCATCCTTGCCCCCTCTTTAACCTTCAAGCGCGTGAAGTCTCGCGTATCGCCGAAGGTGATACCTAGAAAACGACCGCGACTTTATCGATACAACCCATCGTGTCCGACATCTTCACTCCTCCAAAATGTTCAAGCGCGTGAAGTCTCGCGTATCGCCGAAGGCGATACCGAGAAAACGACCGCGCCTTCACCGATATCACCAGTCCAGTTCGACATCTCTCTCCCAAACGCTCCTGTATCGCGTTTCACCGCGCCAGCACCTGCACCAGATCCGCCAGCACGGCGGGTGGTTCGGGGCGAGGATCGTGGACCCTGGCGAGGGGGATGGAGACCAGTTCCCCAGCCATGGCTCCCAGATAGATGCCCTTCTCGCCCGCCACCAGTCGCTTGACGGCCTCGGCGCCCCAGAGGCTGCCCCAGATGCGATCAATGGCCGTTGGGCTGCCGCCTCGCTGGATGTGGCCCAGCACCACGACCCGCATGTCCAGGTTGTAGTCCTGGCGGAGTCGTTCACCCACGGTGTAGGCGTTGCCAAGCTGGAGATCCCCTTCCGCCACCACCACGATGCTGCTGCGCTTGCCTCGTTCCCAGCCAGCCTTCAGTTGGCCCACGAGATCCTCGTAGGTATCCCGGGCGGATTCGGGATAGATCACCGCCTCCGCCCCGCAGGCGATGGCTGTGTGCACGGCGATCATGCCAGAGCTGCGGCCCATGACTTCCACGAGAAAGAGGCGCTCGTGGGAACTGGCCGTGTCCCGGATGCGATCGATGGCGCCGATGGCGGTGTTGAGGGCAGTATCGAATCCCAGGGTGCGTTCAGTGCCAGGCAGGTCGTTGTCGATGGTGCCGGGAATGCCCACGCAAGGAACGCCGTGTTCCTCCCAGAGCAGCGAAGCCCCAGTGAAGCTGCCATCTCCGCCGATCACCACCAGCCCATCGATCCCCGCAGACTGAAGATCCCGGGCCACCTGGGCGCGCACGGCCTTGACCTTGAATGCTTGGCAGCGGGCGGTATTCAGAATGGTGCCACCCCGCTGAAGGATATTGGCGCAGTTTCGACTGGAGAGGGGCCGCCAGTCCTGATCAACCAGTCCCTGAAACCCGCGGTAAACCCCGTAGACCTCGATATCCAGCGCGCCGCCTTGACGCACCACCGCGCGGATGGCGGCATTCATCCCCGGGGCATCGCCACCGGAAGTGAGGACACCCAGGCGTTTGACGCTCACTTCTTCACCACGACGGCCTTCTTGGCCCGGGAGGCCTTGGAACCGCCCTTTCGCGTCACGGCCGCCTTGCCTCGCTTCCCTCGTTTAACCTTCTTGCTTGCGCGATATCCTCGGGTGTCCTTGATGTGAACCTCCGGGGCGGGAAGTGGAGGAGGCTCCAGCACCGCCCGAGGGACCGGGGGCAGATCCTGATCGCCACCGGCCTGGGCGCGCTGGGCCCTGATCTTCATGACTGGGTCGTCCGCAGGCTGTTGAGCCGCAGCCAGCCCCAGGGCGATCACAAAAGTTCCCAGTAGGCGCGGATAGGTCATTGCATTGCTCCAGCGAGGATTCCCGGCACTAGGCCAGCATACCCTCACTTGGCGGACTTTTGCGCCCTCAGCTTCGCGAAGAACTCCGCCACCACGGCATCCGCGTCATCCTTGGCCGTGTCGTGGGATTGCCCCTCTCGCTCCAGAATATCTCTCCCCGATGGGGCATGCTTCGTCGCCTCTTCCTGTGGCACCAGATTGGCCTGGATGTAGTCGGAGACATCGATGAGTCGATGGCCAACCTTCTCCAGCTTCTGGCGAACGATGTCCTGGTATTGGAAGAGGTCGAAAACACCGGAGACGTTGTACATGCCATTGTCGGCGTGCAGGCCGATGTCCTCGATCTTGGCGATGAGACTATCCCGCTCATCGCTGGGGGGAACGAGCCGGGCCAGGATTTCAATGCACTCCTTGGCCAGGTTCTGGATTTCCTCGAAGCTCGACTGCACCACCTCAATCTGTGAGATGACACGCTCGGCGCCTCCCTCCTGCTCGTGGGCGATCTGGATCAACTGATCAGGAATTGGCTGATCCTTTTTTTCCTTTTCAGGCATCCCTCACCTCCGGCCCTGCAACGTGCATCCAAGGTATCGTCCAGAAGGGTATGAAGGCTTGAAAACCGGAAAAGCGCCTTCGGACTGATAAACTCGCCCATGGCGGGTGAGCCCGACACCCCAGCCACATCATTAGGAATATTGGAGAATTTAATGTCCGAATCATCGTTGCCGTCCACCGTCCGCGCCACGACCCTTGAGACCTGCCAGAAACCCTTCCCCTCTTCCGAGAAGACACATATTCAAGGTTCAAGGGCCGATCTCCAGGTACCCCTGCGGCGAGTCAAGCTTCAGCCCACCCGCGAATTCGACGGCACACTGACTCCCAACGAATCGATCCTGCTGTACGACACCACGGGCCCCTACACCGACCCCAATGCCCAGATTGACCTCGCCAAGGGCCTGGCCCCCCTGCGCCTCCCCTGGATCCTGGAACGGGCCGATGTGGAAGAACTGACCGCTTCCACCAGCGTCTACCGCCAGCTCCGGGAACGGGATGCAGACCTGGACGCCATCCGCTTCCAACCCCACCGGCGCCCCCTGCGGGCCAAGGCCGGGAAGAACGTCACCCAGATGCACTACGCGAAGCAGGGCATCGTCACGCCTGAGATGGAGTTCATCGCCATACGGGAAAACCTGGGTCGCGAGGCTTCCGGACGTCACCCCATCACGCCCGAGTTCGTGCGGGACGAAGTCGCCCGGGGCCGCGCCGTCATCCCCGCCAACATCAACCACCCGGAATCCGAGCCCATGATCATCGGGCGCAACTTCCTGGTGAAGATCAACGCCAACATCGGCAACTCCGCCGTAGCCTCCAGCATCGAGGAAGAAGTCGAGAAGATGGCCTGGGCCATCCGCTGGGGTTCGGACACGGTCATGGACCTGAGCACCGGCGCCAACATCCACGAGACCCGGGAGTGGATCCTGCGCAACAGCCCCGTGCCCATCGGCACCGTGCCCATCTATCAGGCGCTCGAGAAAGTGAACGGCAAGGCCGAGGAACTCACATGGGAGATCTACCGCGACACGCTCATCGAGCAGGCCGAGCAGGGCGTCGACTACTTCACCATCCATGCGGGCGTGCTGCTTCGCTACGTACCCCTCACCGCCAAGCGCCTCACGGGCATGGTGAGCCGGGGCGGCTCGATCCTGGCCAAGTGGTGCCTGGCCCATCACAAAGAGAACTTCCTCTACACACACTTCGAGGACATCTGCGAAATCATGAAGGCCTACGATGTGGGCTTCTCGCTGGGGGACGGCCTGCGGCCCGGAAGCACGGCCGACGCCAACGACGAGGCCCAGTTCGGCGAGCTGGAGACCCTGGGCGAGCTCACCAAGATTGCCTGGAAGCACGATGTGCAGGTGATGATCGAAGGCCCCGGCCATGTGCCCATGAACCTCATCCAGGAGAACATGACCAAGCAGTTGGAGGTCTGCCAGGAAGCGCCCTTCTACACCCTGGGGCCTTTGACAACGGATGTCGCCCCGGGCTACGACCACATCACCTCCGCCATCGGCGCGGCCATGATCGGCTGGATGGGCACGGCCATGCTTTGCTACGTAACACCCAAGGAGCACCTGGGCCTGCCCAATAAAAAGGACGTGAAGGACGGTGTGATCACCTACAAGATCGCCGCCCACGCCGCCGATCTCGCCAAGGGCCATCCCAGCGCCCGGGCCTGGGACGATGCCATGAGCAAGGCCCGCTTCGAGTTCCGCTGGGAGGATCAGTTCGCCCTGGCACTCGATCCCGAGACCGCCCAGGAGTTCCACGACGAGACCCTGCCCGCCGAAGGCGCCAAGGTGGCCCACTTCTGTTCCATGTGCGGACCCCACTTCTGCTCCATGCGGATCACGGAGGACGTGCGCAAGTACGCCGACGAACACGGGTACGGCGAGAAGGAGGCCCTGGAGAAGGGCATGGAAGAGATGTCGAAGGAGTTCGTGGACAAGGGTGCGGAGGTCTACCACCAGGCCTAGGGCCGCCTGCCGGGGGGCGCCCCCGTCCCAAATCTGTCGCTGGACGGCATGCAGAGAGCGCATTAGCTTGTGACCGTGGAACCCAAGCGCCCCGACCCAGACGAACTCCTCCGCAATCTCCAGGATGAAGAAGCCCGGCAGGCACGAGCGAAGCTGAAGATCTTCTTCGGGATGGCCCCGGGGGTGGGCAAGACCTACGCCATGCTCCAGGAGGCCCAAAGTCGTCTGGCCGAGGGCGTGGATGTCGTCGTCGGCGTGGCGGAAACCCATGGCCGCTCTGAAACCGCGGCCCTGCTGGAAGGGCTGCCCCTGCTCCCGAAGCGGACGCTTCCCTACCACGGCCGCAGCCTGGAGGAATTCGATCTTCAGGCGGCGATCCTGCGGAAGCCCCAGCTCATCCTCGTGGACGAACTGGCCCATTCCAATGTCCAGGGCTGCGTGCACCAGAAGCGCTGGCAGGATGTGTGGGATCTCCTGGATGCGGGCATCGATGTCTACACCACGGTCAACGTTCAGCACATCGAGAGCCTCAAGGACGTGGTGGCCCAGATCACGGGCGTCATCGTACGCGAAAGCATCCCCGACCGGATCCTCGCCCGGGCCGATGAAATCGAGCTGGTGGATCTTCCACCTGACGAACTGATCCAGCGTCTGAAGGAAGGCAAGGTCTACATCCCAGAGCAGGCCCGCCACGCCGTCGATCGTTTCTTCCGCAAGGGAAATCTGCTAGCCCTGCGGGAAATGGCGCTGCGCCGCACAGCCGATCATGTGGATGCAGACATGCGCCGCTACATGGCCCAGGAAGGCATCGCCCAGACCTGGGCCGCCGATGACCGCCTGCTGGTGTGCATCAGCCCCGCGCCGGAATCCGCGCGACTCATCCGCGCCACCCAGCGTCTGGCGGAGCGGATCAAGGCACCCTGGATCGCAGCCTATGTGGAGATGGGCCGCCTGCGACACTCCCAGGCGGACCGGGACCAGATCGAGGAACATCTGCGCCTGGTGGAACGCCTCGGCGGCGAGACCGCCGTGCTCCAGGGGGATCTCTCCCTGGTGGACGATCTCGTGGCCCTGGCCATCACCCGGAACGTCACCCGGATCCTGGTGGGCAAACCCGGTGGCCCCACGTGGCTGCGCTTCTTCAAGCCATCCCTCCTGGACAAGCTCGTGCGCGCCTGCGGCAGCATCGATGTGATGGTCATCGCCCGGGATCGAGCCCCGGAGGCTCTCCCCGAAAGGGCTCCCGCGCCCCGAATCCGACAATACCCGGCCCTGGGACGCTTCCTGTGGGCGGCGCTGGTGGTGACCCTCGCCACCGGGGTAGCGCTGCTGATGCAGATGCGCCGCTTCGAACTGGCGGATATCGCCATGGTTTACGTTCTGGCAATCCTCATCGTGGCCACTCGCTTCGGACGCTGGCCCTCGGTGGGGGCCTCGCTGTTCAGCGTTGCCGCCCTGGATTTCTTTTTCGTGGAGCCCCGGTATTCATTCCGTGTCTCAGATATCAAGCATGCGGGCACCTTTGCCGTGATGCTCGCGGTGGGAATCGTCATCGGGAATCTCACCGAGCGCATTCGGGCCCAGGTGCGCCTGTCCCGTATCCGGGAACAGCGCACCCGAGCCCTCTTCCAACTGGCTGCGGAACTCACCCGCAGTGGCGGCACGGCCTCCATGGTCGAATCCGCCATCACCAGCGTGGCTGCCCAGTTCCAGAGCCAGGCCTCGATTCTCCTGCCCGACATCGAGGGCCGCCTGAAACCCATGGAACAAACCTCGGGCGGATTCAGCCCCGAGGAACTTAGCGTGGCGCAGTGGAGCCTGGATCACCACGAAGCTGCGGGACTTGGCACGGACACACTCCCCGGCGCCAAGGCCCTCTACCTGCCTCTGAAGGGCGCTCGGGAAACCATCGGCGTCATGGCCGTGCGACCGGAGGGTGCACCCCACTGGACCGAACCCGATCAGCGCCACCTGCTGGAGGCCTTCGCCAACCAGACGGCCCTGGCCCTGGAACGGGCCCTTCTGTCGGAAAAGAGCGCCCGGACCCAACGCCAAGTGGATCGCGAGCTGCTTCGGAACGCCCTGCTGTCCTCGGTCTCCCACGACCTGAGGACACCCCTCGGTGGAATCCTGGGCGCCGCCAGCACCCTGCTGGAGGGAGGTGGCCCTCTGGGCGAGGCAGGACGCAGGGAGTTGCTGGAAACCATCCATGGCGAAGCCCACCAGCTTCAGCGCCTGGTCACCAATCTCCTGGACGTCACCCGCATCGAATCTGGAGCCGTGGAGGTCAAGAAGGAATGGGTGCCCGTGGAGGAGCTCGTGGGCAGTGCCCTGGGGCGACTGACTCGGGTGCTAGGCGCTCGGGAGATCCAGGTGGATCTGCCCCCCAAACTCCCTCTGGCCCCCATGGATCCCATCCAGATGGAGCAGGTGCTGGTGAACCTGCTGGAGAACGCCGCGAAGTTCTCACCCGCAGACCAGCCCATCGAGATCCGGGCCTGGGCCACGGACCGCGCCATTACCCTTGCCGTGGCAGACCATGGCAGCGGCCTGCCAGCGGGCCTCGAGGACCGGATCTTCGACAAGCTGGTGAAGGCCGCCAATCCCCACGGTTGGGCCGGGGCGGGCCTGGGCCTCACCATTTGCAAGGGCATTGTGCAAGCCCACGGCGGGTGGATCCAAGGCAACAACCGCCCCCAGGGGGGTGCCCAGTTCCTGGTGAGCCTGCCCCTGGAGGGCCCACCGCCCCCGTCACCGGTCGAGGCGGGGCAGGGCTGATCCCCAGGCCCCCCGCATTCTCATCATCGATGACGAACCCCCCATCCGCCGCTACCTTCGGACCACCCTTGGGGCCGAAGGCTATGGCGTGCTGGAGACCGCCACGGCGGCCGAAGGGGAAGTGCTCGCCGCCAGTCACCGCCCCGAGGTGATCCTGCTGTATCTGGGACTGCCCGATCTCGACGGCATCCAACTGGCGAGCCGCCTACGTGAGGTGTGCCAATCCCCCATCATCGTTATTTCCGCCCGAGGGCAGGAAGCGGACACGATTCTGGCTCTGGATGCGGGAGCCGACGACTACCTGACCAAGCCCTTCGCCACCGGCGAACTGCTGGCCCGGATCCGTGTGGCCCTGCGCCACGGCACGAAAGGCTCGGAAACCGAAACCGCGCCAATCTTTGAGCTAGGCACCTGGCGCGCCGATCTTGTGCGTCGGGAAGTGACCCTTACGGGCCAGCTCGTCCACCTCACGCCCAACGAGTATCGCCTGCTCACCACCCTCATCCGCCACGCAGGCAAGGTGCTCACCCATCGCCAGCTCCTCAAGGAAGTCTGGAGCGGCGCAGCCGGGGCCCAACCCCACTATCTCCGGGTCTACATGGCCCAACTCCGCCAGAAACTGGAACCGGAACCCGCCCGCCCCCGCCACTTCATCACGGAGCCTGGCGTGGGTTATCGGTTGAGAACCGAATAGCAAACCTATCGCGCCAGGGTGATCTTCCCATCCGGCGGCAACTGGGGAGGCTGGCCCTTGGGCGCGGAGGTGGGTGGCGCGTAAGGTTTGGGCGGTTCCAGCAGGTTGCCAGATTCCCGGCCCCCGCCTGTGGTGATGGACATGCCGCGCTCCATGTTGGTGCGGGCCATGTCGCTGGTGGAGCTGATGCCTTCGAGCTTGAGCTTGAATTCGCCCACGTTGGTGGCGCGCTTCAGGGCCTCTTCCTCGGTGATCAGGCCTTCCTGGAGCAGGAAGTAGAGGCTCTGGTCAAAGGTCTGCATGCCGTATTGGCTGGTGCCTGCGGCGATGACATCCCGCAGCCCCTTGGTGCGTTCCTTGTCTTCGATGCAGGTCCGCACGGTCTCAGTGGAGATGAGCACCTCCACGGCAGGCACTCGGCCCTGACCATCAGCCCGGGGCACGAGGCGCTGGGAGACCACGGCCTTGAGCACCTGGGCCAGCTGCAGGCGGATCTGTTTCTGATGGTGGGGTGGGAACACACTGATGATGCGGTTGATGGTCTCGGTAGCATCCAGGGTGTGCAGGGTGGAAAAGACCAAGTGGCCCGTTTCGGCGGCGTGGATGGCCGTCTCGATGGTCTCCAGGTCGCGCATCTCACCCACCAGAATCACGTCGGGGTCCTGGCGCAAGGCGGCACGCAGGGCCGTGGCGAAGCTCTTGCAGTCGGCTTCGACCTCGCGCTGGTTGATGATGGAAAGATTGTCCCGGTGCAAGTATTCGATGGGATCCTCGATGGTGAGGATGTGCTCGTTCCGAGTGGCATTGATGAGATCGATGATGGCGGCAAGGGAAGTGGACTTGCCTGAGCCCGTGGTGCCCGTTACCAGCACCAAGCCGCGCTGCTCTTCGGCGATCTTGTTGAGGGCTCGGGGCAGCATCAGATCCTCGATGCTGAAGATGCGCCGGGGAATCACGCGGAGCACCATGCCCACCGTACCGCGCTGGTTGAAGATGTTGCAGCGGAAGCGCCCCAGGGCGGGCACCGAGTAAGCCAGATCGATGTCCATGTTTTCCTTGAACTTCGCCTTCTGGCGGTCCGAGGTCATGATCGAGTAGGCCATGGCGATGGTGTCTTCCTGCACCAGCTTCTTGAACTGGTTGAGGGGCGTCAATTTCCCCTTCACCCGGGCGATGGGGAAATTGCCGACCTTGAGATGAAGATCCGATCCGCCAAGATCCACCACGGTCGTCAGCAGCTCATTGATGTGCATGGACTTCTCCAGGAACGGGTTTGCGCCCCATGATACAGCCCTAGACGGGAGTCAGGGGTCCTTGCGACGAATCTCGCCTCGGAAAAGTTGCCGTACGCTGGTAAAATCATGGGTTCGGCCCGCCTTCCCTCCTGAACCCGGAGGCTCCGGGTCCCCTTGAGCCCAGGCCCCAAGCCTCTTGCCCCGAGTCCCCATGACGCCCATCGAAAAATTCCGCAACATCGCCATCATCGCCCACGTGGACCACGGGAAGACCTCCCTGGTGGATGCCATGTTCAAGGCCGCTCATGTCTTCCGGGACAACCAGCGGGTGGTGGAGCAGGCCATGGATAGCAATGACCAGGAGCGGGAGCGGGGTATCACGATTCTGGCCAAGACCACGGCCATCCACTGGGGCGGCTATCGTTTCAACATTGTGGATACTCCCGGCCATGCGGATTTCGGCGGCGAGGTGGAGCGCGTGCTGAGCATGGTGGATTCCGTGCTGCTGGTGGTAGACGCCTTCGACGGCCCCATGCCTCAGACCAAGTTCGTGACTCGCAAGGCCCTGGCTCTGGGGCTCAAGCCCATCGTGGTCATCAACAAGGTGGATCGCCCCGGCGCACGCCCAATGTGGACCCAGGACGCCGTCTTCGAGCTGCTCATCGAGCTGGGCGCCCATGACGAGCAGTTGGATTTCCCCACGGTCTTCACCAGCGCCAAGCTCGGCTACGCCATCCATGACGTGAACGACAATCCCGAGGGCATGGACCCGCTCTTCGACACCATCGTGAAGCACTGCCCCCGCCCCAAGGGCGACCCCGATCAGCCCCTGCAGATGCAGGTGACATTGATGGACTACAACGATTTCGTGGGTCAGATCGGCGTGGGGCGAATCTTCAACGGCACGATCAAGATCGGCGACCAGGTTTCCCTGGTGAAGCGCGACGGCGCGATCCAGCAACACAAGGTGACGATGCTCTATGGCTTCGAGGGCCTTACCCGCGTGAACCTCACCGAGGCCGGCGCGGGCAACATCATCGCCCTGGCAGGCATCCCTGATATCCGCGTGGGCGAGACCATCGCCAGCCTGGAAAACCCTGTGGCTGTGCCCTACGTGGACATCGACGAGCCCACCATTTCCATGATGTTCATGGTGAATACCGGCCCCTTCGCGGGCCAGGATGGCAAGTACACTCAGTCCCGCCGAATTCGGGAGCGCCTGACGAAGGAGCTGCAGTACAACGTGGCCCTGCGCGTGGAGGACACCGCCAGCGCCGACAGCTGGAAGGTCAGCGGCCGCGGGGAGCTGCACCTCTCGGTGCTCATCGAGACCATGCGCCGGGAGAACTTCGAGCTCTGCGTGAGCCGCCCCGAAGTCATCATCCACACCAACCCCGAGACTGGCGAAAAGGAAGAACCCTACGAGGATCTCCAGGTGGACGTGCCGGAAGCCTACATGGGCGTGGTGATGGAGAAGCTCGGCGCCCGCAAGGCCGAAATGCAGGACATGGGCAACGAGATGGGCCGCGTGCGGCTGCACTTCAAGATTCCCAGCCGCGGCCTCATTGGCTACCGCAGTGAATTCCTCACGGACACTCGCGGCGAGGGCATCCTCAACAGCATCTTCAGCCACTACGGCCCCTACCGCGGCGAGATGCCCAGCCGGAAGAACGGCGTGCTCATCAGCATGGAGGCCTGCGAATCCGTGGGCTTCGCCATCATGAACCTGGAGGACCGCGGCAAGTTCTTCATCCACCCCGGTACCAAGTGCTACGAGGGCATGATCGTGGGCGAGCACTGCCGCGACAACGATCTGGTTGTGAACGTCGCCAAAGCCAAGAAGCTCTCCAACATGCGCTCCAGCGGCAGCGATGACGCCACCCGCCTCACGCCGCCCATCGAGCACACCCTCGAGCAGGCCCTCGAGTACATCGACGACGATGATCTCGTGGAAGTGACCCCCAACTTCATCCGCATGCGCAAGAAGGTGCTCGGCACCAGCGACCGCAAAAAATCCGAAAAGCGCACCGAAGCCTAGGCGCTAAGGTAGGGGAGCGGAGGAACCCCATGTCCGCTGCTCACTCACCTGAGACATACACAGCCCCCCAAGGCGCCACGCTTCTTCAGAAGCTGGGCCCCGGAGGGCTGATCACCTATCTGCTGGCCTTCTCCAGCTCAGTGATGCTGGTGGGGTTGCCTGTGCTCTGGCGCTTGCGTCGGGTCATGAAGGCTTCGGCGGGAGAGCCACCGCTTTCCGCCGATGCCATCCTGGTGCTGGGGCGGAAACTGAAAAAGGATGACCTGACGCCGGTTTTCGAGGCCCGGCTTCGCCACGCCGCGAATCTGTTGAGAAAGGGGCACTCCCCTCGCATCCTGATCACCGGGGGCATCACGGGAAGAGCCGCGCTCAGCGAAGCCGAAGCCGGACGCAGATGGCTAATAGACCAGGGCCTTTCCTGCGAGGTTATCTTTACTGAAGACCGCAGCCAGCACACGCTGGAAAACCTCTTCTGGGTGCGTGAACACATGCGCGCCCAGGGTTGGCGAACCCTGCTCCTCGTAAGCGATCCGCTACATCTCGCCCGGGTCCAGGCCATGGCTGTGGGATTGGGGCTCATCACCTCGCTCGCCCCGGCATCCGAGGCACCCCCCAAACGAAACACCCTTGCCTGGTGGCGTCGGGCCCTCGCCGAATCCTTCCTGCTGCACTGGTACCACACCGGAGTGGCCTTCAGCCGCCTCATTGGTTCCCGCAAACAGCTGGCGCGGGTGACTTGATCACCCAAAAGCAGCGAGCCTGGCCGATAGCCAGGCTCGCTGCTTTTGGGGTTCACTCTCTCGGCATCCATTCGGAATACGCGAAACCCCAGAGACAAAAGAGCCCGGCTCGCGGCCAGGCTCTTCAATCCGCAGGCGAATCGCTTACGCCAGAGCGTTCACTCTCTCGGTATCCCTCCGGGATACGCGAGGCTCCAGAGACAAAAGAGCCCGGCTCACGGCCAGGCTCTTCAATCCACAGGCGAATCGCTTACGCCAGAGCGTTCACTTTGAGGGTCAGGCGGCTCTTGGCGCGATTGGCGGCATTCTTGTGGATAACGCCCTTGCGGACAGCCTTGTCCACCACCCCAAGGGTGGCGGGCAGCAGGGCCGCGGCATCGGCTTTCTTGCCCGTGGCGACAGCGGCCAGGAACCGCTTCAGGGTGCTCTTCATGGCCGACCGATTTGCGCGATTGCGCAGACGAGCCTCGGCGTCACGACGAGCTTTTTTTGCAGCAGACTTGTGGTTGGCCATTCGTGGACTCCTGCTTCCGGGAGATTCGGCCCCTGAAGCGCGAAGGTTTATCCTACCTCTACACCGCCTGGAGTCAAGGGAAAAGAACGACGTTCAGGGCAATTCTGGGCCTTCCTGAGGCCGCCCATCCAGGGCATTCTAGCTGGAGGCCCCAGGCTTCCGGATAAGGGTGGTCATGGAGCAGGTCAAGGCGCGGTTCAGAACCAGCTTGGAGTCGGCGTTGCCCGACCAGGAGATCCTCATTGAGCGCCCCCGGAGCGCCGAATTGGGGGACTTCGCGTTCCCATGCTTCCGCGCCGCCAAGGCGCTCGACAAGAATCCCGCCCAGGTGGCCCAGGAGCTGGCCTCCACGCTGCGGATCGAGGGCGCGGAACTCACCGCCACGGGCCCCTACCTGAACCTGAAACTGCGCCCGGAGGTTCGAGCCAAGCTGATGCTGGAGGCCCTCCTTGGCGCCACGCCGTACGGCTCCGCACCCGCCCATGGTGAAACGGTGTTGGTGGAGTACAGCAGCCCCAACATCGCCAAGCTCTTCACCATCGGACATCTGCGCTCCACCATGATCGGCCACGCCCTGGCCCAGGTGAACCGCTACCTCGGCTGCCAGGTGCAGCGTCTCAACCATCTGGGCGACTGGGGTACCCAGTTCGGCACCCTGCTGGCGGCCTACAAACGGTGGGCCGAACTCGAGAATCCGAGGCTCGACCGGGACTTCACCTGGTCCGATGAAATCCATGAGCGGAGGCGCACGCCTCTCTTCCGCCTCTTCCAGCTCTATGTTCGCTTCCACCAGGAAGAGGAATCGCAACCGGAGATGCGAGAAGAGGCCCGGGCCTGGTTCAAGCGCCTGGAAAATGGAGATCCCGAGGCCCGCCGCCTCTGGACCTGGTTCCGGGAAGTCTCCCTGGCGGAATTCCAGCGCATCTATGACCGGCTGGGGGTGGGCTTCGACGCCATGGATGGCGAGGCCTTTTACGAGGACAAGATGGCCACCGCGGTGCAACGCCTGCGGGACTCGGGCCTCCTGGAAGAAGGCGAAAACGGTGCCTTCATCGTGCGCCTGGAGGATGTGGGCATCCAAACACCTTCGCTCATGCTGAAGGCCGACGGCGCCACGATTTACGCCACCCGTGATCTCGCGGCGGCGCTCTATCGGCAGAAAACCTACGCCTTCGACCGCTGCCTATACGTGGTGGGCAGCGACCAGGTGCTCCACTTCCAGCAGCTCTTCGGAGTGCTGGGCAAGCTCGACCCCTGGTTCAAGGGCCGCATGCTGCACACCCCCTTCGGCATGATCAAGCTGCCCGAGGGCAAGATGTCCACCCGCAAGGGCAACGTGGTGTTCCTGGAGGATGTGCTGGACGAAGCCGTGACGCGGGTTCTGGCCATCATCGAGGAGAAGAATCCCGAACTGCCCAACAAGGAGGCCGTGGCCGAGATGCTCGGCATGGGCGCCGTGGTCTTCTTCGACGCCCTCAACGACCGCGTGAAGCCCATCACCTTCACCTGGAATCGCATCATCGCGCTGGATGGGGATACGGGTCCATACGTGCAGTACGCACACGCCCGCATCCTGTCCGTGCTGCGCAAGGCCGGAGGCAGCTGGGCCCAGAAGGCCCGCCCTACCGAACCCCTTTCGCCCGCCCTCGCAGCCGTGCCTTACCTCGCCGAGTCGCTGCCAGACGCCCTGGATGGGCTCCAGGATCCCGCCGCCCAGGCCCTGCTCTTCGAGCTGGCGGGTCTGCCTGAGGCCCTGCGCACCGTGCAGCGGGAGAACATGGCCACAGCCCTGGCACGTCAGCTGCTGTCCATCGCCCGTGCCTTCTCGGCGTTCTACACCAACTGCCCCATCCTCTGGGCCGAAAACAGCCCCGCAGTGCGCGATGCCCGCCTCGCCCTCTGCGTAGCCACCGCCCGCGCCCTTCGCCAGGGCCTGTTCCTCATGGGCATCCCGGCCCCAGAGGAGATGTGAGCGAGGCCAACGGGAAACAAGAAATCAGGTCCACGGATAAACACGGATGAACACAGATATGAAAGTTCTGAATTTTCTCGGGTCTGCCCAAAGTGGATTCATCCTCATCCGTGTGTATCCGTGTTCATCCGTGGACTTCTTTTTCTTCTCAAGCAATGTTGAAACTCAGGGGGGTATGTGATGACCAAATTCGTATTCGTGACCGGTGGTGTGCTGAGTTCCCTCGGCAAGGGTATTGCGGCAGCTTCGCTGGGGGCGCTGCTGGAGGCCCGGGGCTTCAAGGTCACGCTGATGAAGATGGATCCCTACCTCAACGTGGATCCCGGCACCATGTCACCCTTCCAGCACGGCGAGGTGTTCGTGACGGATGACGGCGCAGAAACGGATCTCGACCTGGGCCACTACGAGCGCTTCACCTCGGTGCCCACGAGCCAAAACCACACCATCACCACGGGACGCATCTACAACACGGTGATCCAGAAGGAGCGCCGTGGGGATTATCTCGGCAAGACCGTGCAGGTGATCCCACACATCACCGACGAGATCAAGGGCGTGATGAAGAAGGTCGCCAAGGACGTGGACGTGGTGCTGGTTGAGATCGGCGGCACCGTGGGCGATATCGAGAGCCAGCCCTTTCTCGAAGCCATCCGCCAGTTCCGCATCGAGGCGGGTCTTGGCAATGCCATCAACATGCACCTCACCTACGTGCCGTACATCAAGGCGGCGGGCGAACTGAAATCCAAGCCCACCCAGCACAGCGTGAAGGAGCTGCGAGCCCTGGGCATCCAGCCCGATGTGCTGGTCTGCCGCGCCGAGCAGGAAATCCCCCGGGCCCTCAAGGACAAGATCGCCCTCTTCTGCTCCGTCACTCCCGATGCGGTCTTCAGCTGCAAGGACGCCGACACCATCTACCAGGTGCCCATGAACCTCCACGAGGAGGGTCTCGATGCCAAGGTGGCCGCCCTCCTCAATCTGCCGGATTCCAAGCCCGACCTCAGCCGCTGGCAGAACCTGCTCCACCGCATCCGCAACCCCAAAGGCAGCGTGCGCATCGCCGTGGTGGGCAAGTACGTGGAGTTCAAGGAGAGCTACAAGAGCCTGATCGAGGCCCTGCACCACGCGGGCTACGGTCTCGAAGTCCAGGTGGACCTGAAGTGGATCGAGGGCGAGGACATCGAGCATGGCGGCGCTGCGGCCCATCTCAGTGACTGCCACGGAATCTTAGTGCCCGGCGGTTTCGGCGTGCGCGGCACCCAGGGCATGATCCTGGCGATCCAGTACGCCCGGGAGAATCGCATCCCCTTCTTCGGCATCTGCCTCGGCATGCAGATGGCCAGCGTAGAGTTCGCCCGCCACGTCTGCGGCATGGAGGGCGCCGACAGCACAGAGTTCGAAGAGAATCCCAAGCACCGGATCATCTTCAAGCTGCGGGAACTGGTGGACGTAGAGGAGCTGGGCGGCACCATGCGCCTGGGCGCCTATCCCTGCGTGATCCAGGAAGGCAGCTTCGCCCACACGGCCTACGGGTCGACCCAGATCAGCGAGCGCCACCGCCACCGCTACGAGTTCAACCAGGCCGAGTTCCGCCATGTCCTGGAGGCCAAGGGGCTCGCCTTCACAGGGCTAAGCCCCGACGGCACCTTCGTGGAAATCGTGGAGATCCCCGATCATCCCTACTACCTGGGCTGCCAGTTCCACCCCGAGTTCAAGTCCAAGCCCCTGGCCCCGCACCCGCTCTTTACCTCGTTCGTAAAGGCCAGCCTTAGTCAGGTCTGAGCCCCGAGGCCTGGTCCTTGGGGACCAGGAATTCCTGGACCTTGCCTTCCCGCAGGAAGACCGCCGAATCCCAGAACAGTCCCGTGTCCAGGCGAACCGGTTCTCGGCGGCCCTCCTCCATCAGGATGACCTTGGTTCTAAAGACGCCTCGGTGGATAAAAACCCAGCGGTTCCCGAGGCGCGCAAGGTAGCCTTCCCGCAGCCGTGGCACGCCCTTGACCTTGCGTGCGAAGGCCCGGCCAACCCAAGCGGCCTCGACGGGTTCCACTTCCAGAAGGGCCAGTTCCACCCATCGGGGCACCTCATCGCGCCCGGCCTGTCTCATCCAGGACATGATCCGCCCGCCGAGGCTCGACAACAGAAAGTTCGCGACCCGGAACACCAGGGGCAGCAGCCAAGCGATGGCAAGCAGAATCGCGACCAGCACCGGCATGGCGATGTAGGGATGGGTGTAGATCAGGGCCAGCAGCCCCAGGACCCCCACATCCTCGGCCATGCTGAGAAGGCTGTGGGTCGCGGGTTCGGGCGTGGTGTGCGCCAAGAGGCGGATGCCCATTTTGGTACCGTGGGAACCCAGCGCGACCGTACCACCCACTAGCACCGCGAGGACTTGCACCATGGGATGCAGCTGCCCCGCCGCCCCCAGGGCCAGCAGCGCTCCACCCAAGGGCCGGATGACCGTATGGACCGTATCCCAGATCACGGTGATGAAGGGAATCTTGTCTGCGAAGAACTCCACCAGGAAGAGCAGCCCTGAGGCGGCGAGCACCAGGGGGTGGCTAAGGATGTGCAGCTCCGGGGGCAGCCCAGTCACCCAGTGGAATCGTTCCGCGAACCCCACGGCCAGCACGGCCAGATAGAGGTTCACCCCGGATACGACGGAAAGACCGAGGATGCTCGCCAGCTGAGGGAGTAGGGTCAAGACGGCCACCGTTCAGGGCCGATCGGGTCGGCACAGGATAGAAGGAAGCGGACCACACCTCGCTCGATGAGCCCTGGGGTGGCCTTCCTGATGAGATGGAGCATGCTGACCTCGACGGATTGAGTGGGAAAAGAATACACCCCGGCCCCCGCAAACCCGTGACCCCTTTCCGCCCCAGTCTTTGGGAGAATGGAGGATTCCCGAGGTGAATCTTGACATTCGCGGCCACCAATCTCGACAAGCTCTGCATCGACACCGTCCGCTGCCTCTCCATGGATGCGGTCCAGAAGGCCAATTCGGGCCATCCCGGCACCCCCATGGCCCAGGCCCCGGCGGCGTACGTGCTCTGGACCCAGTTCCTCAAGCACAACCCCGTGAACCCGCACTGGGCCGACCGGGACCGCTTCATCCTGAGCTGCGGTCACGCCTCCATGCTCGAGTACAGCCTGCTGCACCTGGCGGGTTATGGACTGGAGCTGGAGGATCTCAAGCAGTTCCGCCAGTGGGGCTCCAAGACGCCCGGCCACCCCGAGTTCGGACACACCGCGGGCGTGGAGACCACCACGGGCCCTCTGGGCCAGGGCATCGGCAACGCCGTGGGCATGGCCATCGCGGAGCGCTGGCTGGCGGCCCGCTTCAACCGCCCCGGGCACGAGATCCTGAACCATCGCACCTACGCCTTCGCCGGTGATGGCTGCCTGATGGAGGGCATCGCCTACGAGGCCGCGAGCCTGGCGGGCCATCTGAAGCTCGATAAGCTCGTGGTCCTCTGGGACAACAACAAGATCACCATCGAAGGCGGCACAGACTTGGCCTTTACGGAGAACGTGCCTGCGCGCTTCGAAGCCATGGGCTGGCGCGTGCTCAAGGTGGAGGATGGCGAGGATCTCACGGCCCTGCACCGCGCCTTCAAGCTGGCCCAGCATTCGGACGGACGGCCTACCCTCATCGATTGCCGCACCATCATCGGCTGGCCCGCTCCCACCAAGCAGAACACCCACCACGCCCACGGCGCACCCCTTGGTGAAGACGAGATAAAGGCCACCAAGCGCATCCTGGGCTTCGACCCCGAGGCCACCTTTAATGTGCCCGCCGAAGCCTTGGTTCATTGGCGTGAATGCCAGACCCGGGGCGCCCAGCAGGAGGCTGAGTGGCAGCGGCGCTTCGAGGCCTACCGGACCGCGTTCCCCGTCGAGGCCAAGGAACTGGAAGCCTTCCTCAAGGGTGAGCTGCCCGCAGGCTGGGAAGGCGCCCTGCCGACCTATCCCACCACGGAGAAGGCCGCCACCCGCGAGGCCAGCGGCAAGGCGCTCAATGCCATCGCTTCGGTCATCCCCAACCTCATCGGCGGCAGCGCCGATCTGGCGCCCTCCAACAACACCGATCTCAAGGGCGGCGGCACCTTCTCCGCCACAGAAACTGGCCGCAACTTCCACTTCGGCATCCGCGAACACGCCATGGGCGCCGTGCTCAACGGCATGAGCCTGCACGGCGGCCTGCGCGCTTTCGGCGCCACCTTCCTCATCTTCAGCGACTACATGCGCCCCAGCGTCCGCTTGGCCTCGCTGATGAAGCAGCCCGTCACCTACGTCTGGACCCACGACTCCATCGGCGTGGGCGAGGATGGCCCCACCCACCAGCCCATCGAGCAGGTGATGACCCTTCGCATGATTCCCGGCATGACGATGATCCGCCCGGCGGATGCCAACGAGAC
>JAYREN010000023.1:0-26593 GCA_041908845.1 Holophaga sp.
ACAGCCCCTTGGAAAGCCCTTCGGCCTTTCCACACCGCCCACAGCCTGACGATCAGCAACAGTGCTTTGACAACCTTACGGATCTGGCTACGTCGGACTTACTACACCACTTGACGGGACACAGGCGGCTTGCGGGGGTATCCGTCCATTGCTGGGGTGTTCATCGCAGACGGAAACAGAGTCGAATGCCTCTATCGCTGCCGCTCTGAAGGGCGAATCCGATAAATGAGCTCAGGCAAGCATCCGGAAGGATTTCAAGGCGATCGCGGACAACATGGCCGAGGGTTTCCGGCACATCGACATGTTCGGTGAGGTCTCGGATCGGGCCAAGTCCCTGAAGGAGATTGTTTCCCCTGAGCTGGTGATCAATCCCTACACCGTCGAGGGTTTCGATATCCGCGTGTACGGCGCTGCGCCCTGCTCTGCGGCCGGACGAAGATGGCGGGGACCTAGAAGGGGAAGCCCTTCGAGTCTCACTATCGCTACATCGACACCTATCGGCGGGTGGGAGCGGCGTGGAAGGTGTGCAGCGTGCAGATCACCGGGATGCGTGAATAGCGCAGCAACGGGAAGGACCAGCGTGGGAGATCACGCCTTCCGGTACGCTGCGGGTCCGCTCTGGTAAAGATTGCCGCCGAGGCGGTCAATGGCGACCACCAGGGGGAGATCCTCCACATCCATGCGGTAGATGGCCTCGGGCCCAAGCTCGGGGTAGGCGATGCAGGTGCTGGTCTTGATGCACTGGGCGATGAGGGCGCCCGCGCCGCCGGTGGCGGCGAAGTAGACGGCGCCGTGCTGCTTCATGGCCTCGATCACCTCCGGGGCCCGGGTGCCCTTGCCGATCATGCCCGGAAGTCCTGCGGCGATGAGGGCGGGCGAAAAGGCGTCCATGCGGCCCGAGGTGGTGGGACCGGCGCTGCCCACGGGCTTACCCGGAGGCGGAGGCGTGGGACCGGCGAAGTAGATGACGGCACCCTTGAGTTCGAGGGGCAGGGGTTCGCCAGCGGCGAGCAGCGCACAGAGGCGCTTGTGGGCCTGGTCGCGGGCGGTGTAGATGACACCGGTGAGGCGGACTTCTTCGCCCACGGTGAGGCTGTCCACCATCTCGGGGGTGAGGGGCGTCTGGAGGGTGCGGGGTTCCATGGCGGGCTCCACTCAGAGGGTGATGGACGCGTGGCGCGCGGCGTGGCAGTTGAGGTTCACGGCCACGGGCATGGAGGCCATGTGGCAGACGTAGGCTTCCACATGCACCGCTAGGGCGGTAGTGGTGCCGCCCAGGCCCTGGGGCCCCACGCCGGAGGCGTTGATCCGGGCCAGCAGATCGCGCTCGAAGGTCGCATAGCGCGGATCGGGATGGGGTTCGCCCACATGGCGCAGCAAGGCCTTCTTGGCCAGCAGGGGGGCGGTCTCGAAGTTGCCGCCCACACCCACGCCCACGATGACCGGGGGACAGGGATTGCCTCCGGCCCGCACGACTACATCCACCACGAAGTCCGCCACGCCCTCGGCGCCGACGGTGGGCTTGAGCATGGCCAGGGCGCTCATGTTCTCGGAGCCGCCGCCCTTGGGGGCCAGGGTGATCTTCAGACTGTCGCCGGGCACCAGGTCGATGTGGACGATGGGTGGGCCGTTGATGCCGGTGTTCTTGCGGGTGAAGAGGGGATCCTCCACCACGGAGGCGCGCAGGTAGCCCTGCTGCCAGCCCTGGGCGACGGCCTGGGTCAGGGCCTCCCGCAGGGTTCCTCCGGTGATGGACACTTTCTGTCCAAGCTCCACGAAGAACACGGCCACGCCCGTATCCTGGCAGATGGGTACCCGGTCCTTGGCGGCGATGCGGGCGTTCTCCAGCACCTGGGCCAGCATGGAGCGCCCCAAGGGCGAGGCCTCGGTGGTCGCGGCGCAGGCGAGGGCCGAGGCCACATCCTGGGGAAGATCGAAGGCCGCCTTGAGGGTCAGGGCGCGCACCTCGTTCACGAGGGTGTCGAAGGCGATGGTCTTCATGGCAGTCCCTATCTGAAATCCTTGTCCTGCTGCATTTCATAGTGGATCAGGCCCGCCCGCAGCGGCGGGAGCTCGTCGAAGATCTCGATGGGCTCTTCGCCCACGATGCCCACCATCAGGTATTTTCCCGAGTGGGGATCGAACTTGTAGTCCTTCATCAGCCGGAACTTCTCGATCTGGCTGGTGCGCTTTACGTGGATGCGCTTGCCGGTGCAGTAGAAAGGCTCCTTGTCGAAGAGCACGAAGTCGCCGGTGCCCGCCGTCACCGGCAGATCCTGGGCCATGAAGGCCAGGACCTGCTGTTCGAGTTCCGCCAGATCGATGGTGGGTTTCTCGTCGAAGCCGATGATGAAGCCGTGGCGAACATCGGAGTGGAGCTGGTTGGGCACGAAGTTGTGAACATCCTTGAGGATCTTCCCCACGATGTCTTCGGCAGAGTGGGCCATGAGGCGGTACTTCAGGTTTTCCTCGGCCACCTGCTGGATGCGGAGGGGCGAGGGCCCGAAGATGGAGGGGCGGTAGACGCGCACCTCTTCGCCGATGCCGAAGATGATCTGGGCATTGAAGCCGATCTGGTGATAGATGAGATCGAAATGCTCGACCACCACGCGCTTGTTGGCCGCCAGCACCTTCTTGATGGCATCCACGATCTCGTGCATCTGGTGGAAGGCCAGCTCGTAGCGGATGTCCAGATGGAAGCTGTGACCCGAAAAGAAGTCCGAAGGGTTGAAGTCGAAGATGTCGGAAGTGCGCTTGTTGATGCCCTCATCGTCGTTGGTGAGCTCCAGTCCCGGGAAGAGTCCCTTGATGAGCGTGGACTTGCCCGAGCCCTCGGCGCCGATGATGCCGATGAGGAGATCCGTCGGATAGAGGTACTTCTGGGACAGCTCGCTGCCGAGGATGAAGAGGCGGAACCTCCCCCGCGGCGCGTAGTAGATGGCCATCCTCAGGTTTTCCTTGATGGGCATGTGGAGCATCGCGGCACCTCGAGAAGAACTGATTACCGCCAAGACGCCAAGACGCGAAGCAAAATGTGAAGGGCCTTTTGTGGCTCCAGGCGCCTTGGCGGTTCCCGTTTCTTCCTTACATGTCCAGGTCGATGGCGAGCATGGGCGCGTGCTGCTGGGCGCCGTACACATCGGTATCGCCAGGAGAACCGGAGCGGATGAGGCGGGGCAGGCCGATCTTCACCGCCAGGGCGGGATCGAAGAAGATTACCTTTTCCACCATGGCCTCCTCGATCTGGTAGGCCTGGGCGATGACGGCCTTGTTGATCAGGTTGCGACGCTTGACCTCATCGAAGGTGGCCTGGTCCTTGAAGATGATGTCCAGGGTCAGCTTCATGGGGCTGGAGTTCTTGCTGCGGATGACGCGGGCGAGTTGGCGCAGGTTTCTCATCGCAGGCTCCTATTTCCCGACGGCCACGATCTCAGTCGCGAAGGGCGCGCACGGATCCTGGACATCCATCAGGTGGTAGATGGCGAATTTGTAGCAGGCGCCCATCTTCACGTCCGAGGGCGAGAAGGGGAACGCCAGGTTGCCGGCGGTGGCAATGCGGCCCTCGTACCCGTAGTGCAGCAGGGTGGAGCGGGTGATGGAGCACACGGTGTCCGCCTGCTCCTGGGTGGGCGCGAGGACTTCCAGCACCAGGCCGAGCTCGTGGGGCGCAGCGGGCGCGTTGCGTTCCAGGCCCCCCATGACGCCGTTCTTGCCGTAGGTGTGGAAGAAGACCTGGGCCTCGACCTTCTCCTTCTTCAGGAGATCGTCCACCCGGGCCTTCACCTGCTCCAGGATGCCGTCGATGCCCGCGATCATGATGGGATCGTGGGTACCGGCGATGCTGATGGTGCGGTAGCCCACCACGCTGGAGCCTTCGAGCTTCACCCGATAGGGATCGCTGGGGATGAAGGTCGTGCCCTTTACTTCTACGCGACCGCCCTCGAGCTGAGTGAAGGTGACATTCGTGAGGTCCAGCATGCCGCCGGGGCCGGGCAGATGGTACGGATCGCTCTTCTCGTAGAGGCTGTGGGCCGCGGTGGAGAGGGGCGTGAACTCGCGGAGGGGGCTGAGGGTCTGGAGGATGAAACTGTCCTCGGTCAGGATGCCGAGGACCGCATCCGCGCCGGAACCGGGGGTGGCGGCGATGGCGGCGCACTCCAGGATCTTGCCCATGTGGGTGGCCAGGGCCACGTCATAGCCCTTCATGATGGGTAGGGCGGAGAAGTTGATGGGATCGTAGGCGCGGCCCGCCAGGACCACGTCCACGCCCGCCGCCAGCAGCTTCTGCACAGGTTCGATGCCCATCTGGGCCACGATGTACGGGCAGGCTTCCACGTCGGCCTCGGTGAGGACCGGCAGGTCGTCCAGGGGCGTGATCTGGCCCGCGCGGATGGAGGCGACTACGGTTTCCTTGTCGATGTCGGCGTAGGCGATGCCCATGGTGAAGGAGAGACCCTCTTCCCGGGCGATCTCCTCGATGATCTCCCGGCACCACTCCACATGGGGCCTCGCACCGGAGCCGCCGGCGGTGCCGATGACCACGGGAATCTTGGCCCGCACGCCGTGGGTGAGCATGTAGCGGAGATCCCGCTTGACGCCCACGCGGTCGGTGAAGCTCTTGCCCGAACCCAGGTAGTAGGGACCGGGATCCGTGGAACCGGCATCCACCGCGATAAGATCAGGCTTCTCCGCCATGCCCTTCATGAAGGACTCCTCGGGGAAGCCGTATCCCAGGATGGCCGTGGGTGAGAGCACCTTGAACAGAGGTTTCGACATCGGGTGACTCCTCATTCGAAATCAACAAAAAATGCCACGAAGACACACGAAGAGGAACATGCGATCTCAGGAACGCATTTCTTCGTGCAGGCGCGAAGCGCCCTTCGTGTGTCTTCGTGGCTCATGGTTCTGTTACCGGCTGCGGAGCACGGCGAGCACGCGCTCCATCTCGTTGTTCACGATCATGTAGCCTTCGTCCACGCCCATGCCGGGCTTGGCCAACATGCGCTCGGCGCCGCAGGCGATGGCAACGTGCACGCAGGCGCGGGCCGACAGGTTGGTCTCGTTGCAGGTGCCACCCTGGTAGGCCTCCATGCCGTGCTGCTTGCAGTAGAGGACGCTGTCCACGATGTTGTGGATGCTGCCCAGGTCGGGGGTCTTGATCTGCACCATGTGGCAGCACTTGGCGTCCGTGAAGAGGATCACGTCCTCCTTGGTGTTGCACCATTCGTCCGCCACGATCTTCACGCGGCTTCCAATCTTCTTGAGCTCGTCACAGATGGTCTTCAGTGCCTTGATCTGGTCTTCGCGGTTCCCCATGTCCACGGGGCCTTCGATGTAGAGTTCCAGGCCCTGACTGGGAGCCTCCAGGGTCTTGATGTATTCGGCGATCTTCACGAAGTCGTTGTTGAAGGCCAGGCCAATCGTCCCGTAGACATCGATGTGCAGCACGGGCTTGTAGTCGCCGCCCAGGGTCTTGATGCGGGTGGCCAGCCAGCCCACGTAGTCGCGCAGCAGTTCGCCGTTCTTGCCCAGCTTGGTCTCCACGTTGTTGAAGAGGGCGTGGGGCAGCACATCCGTGCGCTTGAGAATCATCTTGTCCACGTTGTTGTAGCGGTCATCGCCGGACTGGCAGAACACGGGAATGCGTTCGGCCACGATGGGGAGCTTGTATTCCTCGGCCACCACTTCGGCCATGAGCTTGCCCTTGGCCTTGGCCACGGCATCCAGGAAGACCTGGGAAAGGCCGTAGCGGATGGCGGTGTGGAGGGGCTTGCCATCCACCTGCATCGCGTCGAAACGCTCGGCCATCGCGCGCCAGGAACCCAGTTCCTGGCCTTCCAGCAGGGGCTTGATGTGCTTTTCCAGAAAGGGGATGTACTGATCCGCCAGGAAGAGAGGATCGCGTCCCCCCGCACCGGAATACTGCACGGCCGCGCAATCGCCTTCGGCGATCTGGCCATTCTCCAAGACGAGGATGACAGAGACGCACTCGCCGTTTTGGCGCACGGCCTGGAATCCCTCGGTCAGGGGCTTGCCGGTGTAGACGAAGCCGTCCTGGCCCGCGCCCTTCTTGATGGCGGCCTGGTCGTCGAAGTAGAAGCCCGTGGCTCCCTTGGTGAAGAGGACTTTGGTGATCTTCATGAGATACCTCGCTTGGATTGGAAAAGAAGGGATTCACCACGGAGGCGCTGAGTTCACGGAGGAAAATTCAATTTTTTCTTTCTCCGTGTCCTCCGTGTCTCCGTGGTAGATCTTTTTTGACTACCGGGGCCTGCCCACCAGGCGGCCCTTGCCGACGGCGTAGATGTCATCGATCAGCATCTGGTAGTTGGGCTCACGGCCTTCGGCGCTGGCCCGCTGACGGATCTTGTCCAGGTGGTGCTCGAAGACCTCGGGCAGCATGGGTACCTTGGCCTTGTCCAGGACGCGCACGGCGCCCTCGTTGTCGCGCACCGGCAGCAGCTTGCCCGCGTTGTGGATGGAGGGCGCGAAGGGGATGTCCAGCACGCCCGCCTCGAAGGCGCGGATGGTGCCGATGGCCGCATCGCCGTCGCCCATTTCCAGCACCTTGGCGAGCAGGTGGCGGACCTCCTGCTTGATGAGTTCCTTCTCTGCCTGGACCGCGGTGAAGGGCACGGCGATCTGGTCCTGGAGCATGGCGACCACCTGGCGGGTGGCGCGCAGGCCCTGGAGGTTGGCTTCCTTGGTGGGAATGCCAGAGGCCTCGTGGGGCGTCTTGACGATGACCTTGGTGGCCTTGGCCAAGGTGGCCACGGCGCTGCCCCAGGCGATGACGCCGAAGGCCTTGGACTCATCCTCGGGGAAGCCGCCCATCCACTGGTGGAGCACGGTGGTGAGCAGGTAGTCCTTGTGGCCCGCGGCCTGGAAGAACTCGTCCGCCAGTTCTCGCAGCGAGGCGATGGCGGCGACATCCTGCACCAGGTTGCCCATCTGGCCATAGCCCAGGGTGAGGCACTTCACGCCCTGCTCCAGGGCCAGCAGGCCCTCCAGGATGGCCACGGCGTGGGTCATGAAGGGGGGCACCATGGAACCCGTGAGGGGGCCGAAGGGCTCGCGGTTGATGGTGACGCCCTGCTCCTGGTAGAGGCCTACCAGGCGGTCCACATACTGCCAATGACGGAGGGTGGATTCGAGGCTGACCTTCTTGGCGTAGGGGATGTTGTACGAGATTCCACCACCTTCATAGGAGGTGAAGCCCGCCGCCAGGGTGATCTCGGCCAGTAGGCGCGCATCGGGGGTTCCGTGGCGGACCTGGATGGGCTTGGCGATGGCGTCGGCCACCCGGCGGCACTCGGCCAGGCCGTGGTTCACGGCGGGGAAGCCGTTGAGCAGGGAGCGCCCAGCCTCCTTGGAGCGGTCGATGCCCTTCTGGGCCTCTACATACTGGTTCTGGCGGGTGTAGGCGTCGATGGTGGAGGGCAGGAGATCCGCCTCGGTGGAGAGCGCCTGGAGCAGGTCGATGTGCTCGTCCACCAGTGCCACGCCCGCCCGGGGCTGGATCAGCGTGCGGCCCTCCTTGTGGGCCTTGTTCAGCACGGAGGAGAAGATCCGGTGCTCGGGGATGGACTTCTGGTATTCGACCCCGGCAGCGAAATCAACATCGGCGCCGGTGTGCCAGGTGAGACGCACCTGACTCTGTTCGTGGTGGAACGTGTCCAGGTCGAGCTTCTTGTTCTGAATGGTGACCACGGGGGCTCCTTGGGATCGGTCTAGTGAAGGGAAGGGGGCGTCGGAAGTGCAGAGGGAGGTTGGGTCGGATCACTGGCGCGGAGGATGCTTTCGCCCTCCTCGGTGAGGCAGCCCAGGGCGCAGGCCACGGCGGCGGGGCCGCAGCGCTCCGTCAGGTTGCCCAGCAGGGGCAGGAGGTAGCCCGTATCCCGGAGGTAGGTGAAGCGGTTGGGGATGAGGGGAATGAATTCGGCGCGGGCGGCATCCCCCGGCAGGATGGCCTCCGAGGGCGTGAAGTCCTGGATGGCGCTCAGGTAGCCGCCGGAGCCGATGACCTTGCGCACATGGCGGAGGTCCTTTCCGGTCTGGAGGAAAGTCTCGCCCGTGGCCGTGAACACCCGGCGCCAGGTGCCCGCGTGCCGCAGGATGGCGTGGTGGATGCAGGCGGAGGCCAGCACCCGATCGAAGTGGTCTTCCGCATCGCCGGGCTGGGGCAGGTGCTCCGGGGCGGTGGCGAGGTGGGCCATGTAGGCCTCGAAGGCTTCGAAACGGTCTTGGCCAAGGGCCTGCCGAATATAGGCCTGGGCGCTGTGGGCCGCCACGCCCGCGCTCACGCGCATGCCCAGGTCGCCTTCCACCGTGCGCTTGATCTCGGGATCCCGCACGCCGCGGATGACCACGCGTCGCTCCTGTTCGAGAGTCTCGCCCGCGGAGTAGACATCCGTGGTGGCGCCGCCCATGTCCACGAGCATGAACTCCCCGAAGGCCGGGGCGTGCCTGCGGATGGCCTCCACCAGGTTGAGCACCGCCAGGGGCGTGGGCAGGGGCTCACAGCCCACTTCCGCCACGATTTCATTCAGGCCCTTGCCGTGGACGATCTTGCGGAGGAACACTTCGCGGATGCGTTCCCGGGCGCCGTCGGGTTCCACCTGCTCCATCTGGGGCATGAGGTTGGGGGCCGTAGCCACCTCGAAACCCGCGGCGCTGAGGGTCTCGGTGACTTCCTCCCGGGCCGCCGCGTTTCCGGCGTAGATCACCGAGGGCAATTCCAGACCGGGCATGAGCGTGGGAAGCTTGGCCAACTGGGCGGCGTTGAAGCGCACGTAGCTCTCGTTGCCGCCATCGGTGCCCCCGGCCAGGAGCAGGATGTCCGGTTTCGTCTGGGCGATGGCGTCCAGCTGTTCGGTACCCAGCTTGTAGGCGTGGACGGAGACGACCTTGCCACCGGCGGAAAGCGCGGCCTGCCGGGCGATCTTCAGGGTGAGATCCGGCACCAGGCCGATGGCCGTGATGGCGAGTCCGCCCCGGGCGGAGGAGGAGAAGACAACGGGCACCTGCCGCGAGGGATCCAGCAGCGACCGCACTTGATCAAAGCCATCCTTGAGGTGGTCCGTAGTGGTGGGGCGCTTGGCGTACGCCGCCACGGACAGCACGCCGTTCGCGAGCTGGAACAGGGCGCCCTTGGTGTAGGTCGACCCGATATCGATGGAGACGATCCGTTCCATGCCGTGGCCTATGCGCGGGAGAGGATGTCCTGGCGGAGTTCCGCGGCGGCCTTCTCGAGGTTGGCGTCCGGTCCATAGACCCGGTCGAAGCCCATCTCCTTGAAGCGGCGCTCGGTCTCGGCGAAGTCCTTCTTGCCGATGACGAGGTTGCCGCCCACGGTGAGGACGATGTTTTCCAGGCCCCGCTCGAGGCAGCGGCCGCGCAGGCCTTCGCAGTCCAGCTCCCCCTGGCCGTAGAGGGAGGACACGAGGATGGCCTTGGCGTTGGTCTCGATGGCGGCGTCGATGAACTCATCCTGGGACACCATCACCCCCAGGTTCACGACGTTGAATCCGTGCATGGTGAAGACCTTTTCCAGGATCTTGTTGCCCACGGCGTGGCAGTCGGCGCCGATGACGCCCAGGACGATGGTGAAGGCTTCCATGTGGTTCTCCGCGAGTGAGGGTGGCCGGAAAAGTAAGAGGGTGAGTGAAGGGGTTCAGAGTCCGCCCATCACGCGCTCGCCCTTGGCGAGCAGCAGCGCGGTGACGGCTTCCTCGATCCGGAGCAGGGAGCCCCGGTCGATCTGGTAATCGAAATAAATGGTGTTGGCGTCCTCGAGGCGGGGCTGGCCCGGGGCGGGCGGCGGCACGATGCACCGGGTGGATGCCGCCAGCTCGCCTTCCGCGCCAGGCAGCGCCCGCTGGACGCTGGGATGGCCGAGGTCGGAGAGATGCTGGGTGATGATCTCCGCGAAGCGGACGGTCTCCGTGCACACGGTCACCTTGGCATCCTCTGGAAGGCGGGCCAGGGTGATGAGAGTCTCCCGGGTGGGGCTGACCGCCACGGAAAGTAGGCGCTCCGGGGGAAAGGGGTGGCGGGCCAGGTGGTTCAAGACCTGGGGCGTATGGCTTTCCGTCGTGAGGATCAGGTCGAAGGTGGCCAGTTCCGCCGCCCCCAGCTTGGGGAGTTCTTCCAGAAGGAAGGGCTCCAGCTCCAGGTGCGAAATGCCCTGAAGCTGCCGGCCCAGCATGCCCAGGGCCTCGGGGTTGCAGTCCAGCAGGACGGCGCGCACCCGAATCTCCCGCCCCTCCCGGGCCAGGAGCAGCAGGTGCAGGAAGGCCTCCACCTCCCGAGGCGTAAATCCCAGGCCCTCCATCCGCTCCAGGGCGTTGGAGAGCACCCGGATGGCCTGCTCCTTGCGGCTGACGGTGCTCACGTACCGGTCCGTGGCGATGCGTGAGCCCCGTCCCGGCGTGGCGTGAAGGATTCCGTCCCGCTTCAGTTGGTCATAGGCCAGGCTTACGGTGCCCCGGGAAAGGCCCGCCAGCCGGGCGAGTTCTCGCTCGGTGGGCAGGGCATCTCCCTCGCGGAGTTGTCCATCGGTGATCAGACGGCGGAGGAAGGTGACGATGCACTGGTAGATGGGCTCGCCGTTGGGGCGGGCCAGCTCTTTGGCATAGTCCAATCTATTCCAGTCAACCATTGGACTAATCCTGACGAATCGCCTTTTAGAGATCAAGAGGTAAATTGGCACGGCTCAGAGTTTCCCCATGGAAACCCCGATTCCCCGGCTGTTCTAGGTTCTACTCGCCCGCCTTGTCCTTGTGTCGGCCCTTGGACTTCTGGTGCCGGAGTTCGGCCTGGGCGGTGGCGCTGGAAAGCACCACGATGGAAATGCGGCGGTTCTGGGGATCCTTGGGATCCTTGCCTTCCATGGGCAGGGTTTCCGCGTAGCCCGTGGTGCGCCGCACCTGGTCCGGGCGCAGGCCCGAAGATTCGAGCACCCGGCGAGCGGCGTTGGCCCGCTCGGAACTCAGTTCCCAGTTGGTATAGGCATGGGAGGCGTACTGCTGGGCATCGGTATGGCCCCCGATCACCACATGGTTGGGGAGCTTGCCCAGTTCCTGGGCGATCTCCTTGAGGATGGAGAGCGTGTAGGGCTTGAGCTGGGAACTGCCGGAATCAAAGAGCACCTGGGCGGCCTTGTCCTGGATCTGGATGCGCAGGCCCTCGTCTGTGAAGTCCATGGAAAGCTGGTCCTGGAAGGCCTGGAGGAGCTTGTCCTCCTTGAAGGCCTTCTCGATGGCCGTGGCGGTTTCTTCCATCGCCGCGCGTTCTTTCTGTAAGGTGTCCGGGTCGGCCCCTTGGCCGCCCTCCGAATCCCCGGGCATGGGCGACATACCCCGGCCCCCAGGCAGGATGCCCTTGTTGTAGGTCTCGATCATCTCCTTGCCCGCCTTGGAGTCCCAGAATTCGGGTCCCTCGGAGAAGTGCTTGCTGATAGCGGCCTTGGTGGAGGAGCTCGCGCTGGTGAGGATCCACATCAGGATGAAGAAGGCCATCAGGGCGGTCACCAGATCGGCATAGGCCACCTTCCAGGCCCCGCCGTGGGCCGCCGCGTGACCGCCTTTCTTCTTCTTGATGATGATTTTTACTTCGGGTTGCTGCTCGGCCATGCGCGCTCGCTACCTTGGCTTGATCTGGCGCACGACTTCCACTCGACAATCGCCTGCGGCGATTTCGAGGCGCCAGGCATGGGCAAGGGCCGACACTGTCGTGATCATCTCGTCACCTCGGCTTGATCTGGCGTACGACTTCCTCCAACTCCTGCGACCCGGGGCGCTCGGAGCTGGGGATGTTGCGCCGGGCGAATTCCACTGCGGTGACAGGGGCGGCGCCGTTGCCGAAGGCCACGAGGCCCGCGCGCATGGCGTTGAAGAAATGGGCCTCCGTGGCGTTCACCTGGTCCATGTTCTTGGCCAGGGGTGCGATGAAACCGTAGCCCAGCAAGATGCCCAGGAACGTGCCCACCAGGGCCGCACCCACCTTGCCGCCGATGACGTTGGGCGGCTGGTCCAGGAATCCCATGGTGATCACCACCCCCATGACGCAGGCTACGATGCCGAAGGCGGGCATGGAATCGGCCAGGGTATTCACGGCGGCACCCGGCATGGAACTCTCGGCGTGGTGCACATCCAGATCCATTTCCATGACCTGGTCAATCTCATCGATCTTGGCGCTGCCGTTGATGAGCAGCTTCATGGAATCGCAGAAGAAATCCAGGGCGTGATGATCGTGGAGCATGGCGTTGTACTTCTTGAAGATATTGGAGCTGTGGGGGTCGTTGACATCCTGCTCCAGGGCCAGCAGACCGCCCTTCTTGATGTTCACGTACACCTCGTACTGCATCATCAGGGCTTCCATGTACACCGGCTTGGTGTACTTACTGCCCTTCAGAGGCTTGGAGATATTGGCGATCACGGCCTTGATCACCGAGGGGGGATTGCTGGCCAGGAAGGCCCCAAGGCCCGCACCGAAGATGATAGTGCCCTCGGCGGGCAGGGGGTGCAGCAGCACACCAATCGTGCCGCCCTCCATGACGTAGCCCCCGAGGACGGCCCCGAGCACGACGATGAAACCGATGATCACGAACATGAAGAGATCCCCTTCCAAGGTTTTCGACCGCTTCGGGCTAGGCTTAACTCTAAATCAATTCTGGGGCATCTTCCGGGACAGACCTGGGAATCCGGTAGAGGAGTAGGCAGGCGCCCGGAAGGCCCGGCAGGGGAATCCGGCGCTCGGGCTGGAGGCCCGGAATCTCGAAGCTGTGACTCACCAGCAGTGAGTCGGGGCGCATCTCCCCCAGGGCCTTTTCCCAGAGTCGGGGCATGGGTGCCGGGGACAGGAAGGCGAAGGCGATGTCGAAAGGCTGCAACCCCTGTTTCCACAGGCTGCCTAAGTGAATCCGACAATTCCGGCGCAGGGGAAAAACTCTCAGCCAGGCGAGGAACCAGACCAGAGGCGATGCTTCGATACCCACGAAGCGCGCCTGAGGGCGCCGTCGGGCCAGGAAGGCGAGCGGGCCGCCAAGTCCGGCGCCCAGATCCACCAGCTTGAGTTCTTCACCCTCGGGGATCAGGGAGAGGAGGTGTTCCCATGCGACTGGGCCCGAGTTGTAGAGAGGAACCCGCGTCAGGATGCCGCCGCCATAGACCAGCAGCAGAAGGGCGAACAGGGAAAGGTAGATCCAGCCGGGTACGGCGTGGCCCAACTGCCAGGCCAGGGCGAAGGGAAGCAGGAGCTGGAAGACTCGCCACCCCGGACCAAGCCCCCACCGGGCTCCCAGCAGTGCGGCCAGTAGGCCTTGCAGGGCGGGCCAGAGCCAGAAGGGTAAACGGACCGGAAGCAGGGAAACCAATGCCGCCAGTGCGAGGAAGACGAGCCCCTGGGCGGCGAGGGCCAGCAGCACGGGAGGCCAGGCCGTACGGGAGGCTTGAGGTTTGGAAGGCATGGCTTCCTTTTTAGCAGACGCAGCGTTCGGGTTCGGCCCGGACTCTGCGCGAGGGAACACGAGGCGGGGTCCTCTCGTTCAGGCCGCCCCTCTGACGTTAGTCTCAAGGTGTATGCCGGAGACTGAATGGATCCGATGTTTGGCCGCTTCGCCCCTTCCCCCACGGGGGTTCTGCATCTGGGGAATCTCCGCACGGCGCTGGCCTCTTGGCTCTCCGTGAAGGCCCGGCGGGGCACCTGGATCCTGCGGATGGAGGACGTGGACCTGGGGCGCTGCCGGAAAGATTGGGCCGAGCGCCAGCTGGACGATCTCGCGCAGCTGGGTCTGGAAAGCGATGTGCCCGTGCTGTGGCAGTCTCAAAGGGCTGAGGTTTACCGGGCCGCCCTCACCCGCCTTCATGCGAAGGGAGCCCTCTACGCCTGTGCCTGCTCCCGCAAGGATCTGGCCCTCCTGGCCTCGGCACCCCATGTGGAGGATGGGCTGCGCCCCTATCCGGGCATCTGTCGGAACGGCGCTCTGGACGCGCTGCGGCCCGATGCCCTGCGTTTCCGTCTGCCTTCAGACGTCGTGACCTGGACCGACCTCGTGCTTGGTACCCAGCAGGACGACCCCAATGGCCTCACGGGCGATCCGCTGCTACACCGCCGGGACGGCTGCTACGCCTATCACCTGGCGGTGGTGGTGGACGATGCGGAGCAGGGCGTGACCGAAGTGGTGCGTGGCGGCGATCTGCGTGGTGTGACCGCCACCCAGATCCGCCTTCAGGAGGCGCTTGGTCATCCCCGTCCCGCCTATGCCCACCTGGCCCTGGTGCAGGCTCACGATGGAAGTCGTCTAGGTAAAAGGGGCGGGGCCTTGGGACTGGCAGAACTCGCAGCCCGAGGGCACGGAATTTCGGAAATCCTGGGTTGGCTGGGCTATTCCCTGGGTTGCCTGGAACGGCCCGAACCCTGCGCGGCCGCGGATCTCATCCCGGGGTTCGCCTGGGACAAGGTGCCGGATCGCGATCCGGCTTCTCTACGGCTGCAGCGGTTGGCGGCGTGGATCGGCTAGAAGTGCAAAGGACTTACCACGGAGAACAACGAGGCTCGCTGCGCGAGCGACACAGAGGGCAGAGAGAAGAGTGGCGAGAAGCGGATTCCAATGCCCCGTGCCCTCCCAGGGGATCTTTTTTGTGGCTCTTCACGGATTTGCGGGAATGGCTGCCCAGGCCTCGACGCGGCAGTTTGATTTGCCCCAATCTGGGATACCGTGGCCCAGAATGGCTCACAGCTTGAATTTGATCCATGCCTGCTTTTATCCCCTTCATCCCCTCTATCCCTGCTAATTCCTTAATGAAAACCGAACGACCAAATTTTCGAGCCTTCTCACAGTCGGTTCTGGGTTGGCAAAAGGCATGGAAAAGCCTGTTCAAAAGGGATGCAGGGGATGAAGGGGTTGTGCATCCGTCGAGCGGTATTCTTGTGCGAAGCTTGGCCGGAAAGCCACAGTGCTAAAGCATTTCCCGCAGATTCGCGAAGAGCCTATTTTAGGGGCTGAAAGCAGACGCCTAGATGAGACGCTTGAAGGTGTAGGTGAATTCGAAACGCAGGAAGTGGCCCGAGTCAGTTCCTGAATAGAGGTTGCCAGGCTCGAAGTTCTCGTAGAGGGCATGGCCCTTCAGTGAGGGGCCGAAGCGGTAGTCGGCGCGGGCCTGCCAGAGGTTGCCGCGCTCCTTACCGGTGCTGAAGATCGGCCCGGGGGTGACTGCGAGGCGTTCCAGGGCGGCCATCTTGTAGAAGGTGGCGCGCAGATCCAGGGCCTTGGTGGGGCTGCACTTGAATTCCGCCTCCCACATGCTGTTGTTGTTGGAGTAGCCGATGGCCTTTTCGGGCGCCACGGAGATGACGTAGAACTCGCTCCACTTGGGCCAGCGGCTGAAGATGGGATCCCAGGCGGTGATCTTGTCGGAGGTGGGGTCCTGGCCGGACTGGGCGATGTAGGCCACGGACACCGAGGGCTTCCAGCCCGCCTCGAAGCCTTTCTTGACCCTGGCGTAGCCGCCCCAGGCGCGGATGTCCTTGGCGTCTTCCAGGGTGTTCGGGCGCTCGTCCTGGGTGCCCTGCTGCCCGGCGACTTCGGCACTCAGCGTCCAGCCGCCCCGCACGTCCTGCACAATGCGGCCACCCAGGGTATGGAGGCGGCGGTCTGGCTGGAAGAGCGGGTGGTTGGTAGCCCGAAAATCCTTCTTCTCTGTTTTGTAGAAGTAGTAGCCTTCCAGGCTGGTGCCCGGGATCTCCTTGCCGGTGTAGTAGAGGCCCAGGCCCTGTTCATCCCATTCGTTGAGCAGGATCTTCTCGGCAGGGGTCTTGATCTCGTTGATCACCGGAAGGTCATCCTCCTTGGGATCGGAGATGACCAGGAACTCCAGCTTGGACTTGCTCCAGGCGTAGGTGGCGTCGATGGCGTTGAAGTACGTGGTGCGCGAGCCGTCGCCTGAACTGCCATCGAAGAGGACGAAGCCTTCGCCCCGGAAGAGGTTCTGCCGTCCTACCCGCACGGAAAAGGCCGGGGAAAACGTGTAGTCCAGGTAGAGGGTGTCGAACACGACTTCGCGGCCGTTGTAGCGAAAGTTCTCGGGGCGGGTGGTCTTGCGGTTCTCGCTGCAGAGCCCCACGGAGATTTCCAGGTCCTTTGTCAGGTTGGCGGTGAGCCATGCCCGGGTGCGGAAGCGGTAGTGGGTGCGGTAGTCCGCACGGGTATCGGTGTGATCGGTGATGTTGTCCCAGTCCTCGGAGCGCAGCCGTGCTTCGAAACCGAATTCGAATGGGGTGCTTCCGGGAAGGGCTTGGCTCAATGCAGGGAAGGAGCCGATGCAAACGAGAACGGCGGCCGCCACGCAAGCGCGGGAGATCTTTGGTTCCACGGATGGAGCTCCGGAAAAAGCGTTCGATAGAAGGAAGGATCGATAGCCTTGCGAGCCGCGAGGCTGCTCCCCATTCTTCACGAATCCCTGCGTCATTCGGTGACTGCAACCGCAAATGTGACCGATGCTACTGGCTACTTGGTTCGCAGGAAGGCGGCCAGTTTCCGATCCTCCTCTTGGATGTGGTGGGTGAGCCAGTCCTTGAGGAAATGCATGGTCATGATGGAGAGGATCATAGTGCCGGCCGCATACTTTTCTTCCAGGTCCAGGACCTGCCTCACCAGTTCCTCGTGCAGGGCGTGGTGGTGCTCCAGGGCTGGATAACCCGCATCTTGCATGAAGGCCTCTTCTGCCTGGAAATGCTCCATGGTGTAGGAACGGAGGAAGGCCAGGATATCGCCCATCTCCTGACGGGAGCGATTGGCTCTCAGGGCGTCGTGGAGGCGGTTCACGGCCTCGTACAAGGCTGCGTGCTGGTGGTCGATGGTCTCGTGGCCCACCCGTAGATCATCCGTGAATGCGCAGAATGGCACGGTCAGCTCCTGGGAAGGACAGACGATTCAGTTGATGCCTTTGATCGACGACTTGTAGGCCATGTCGTCCTGGATAATGTGGTCCTTCAGCCAATCGGAGAGGAAGCGGATGATCCCGACCATGCTGACGGCCTGGTTCTTTGCCAACTTGGTGCGGAGCTCCTGGACCTTCTCGAGCAGTTCGGCATGGATCATCTCGTGGTCCTCGAGGGCCGGGTAGCCCGCCTTTCTCATGATGGCTTCCTCGTCCCGGAAGTGCTCGACGGTGTAGGCGGCCAGTCTGTCGACCACGCCCCGGATCTCGGGCATGCTCCCGGCCTTCACCTTATCGGCAACTTCGTTGACCAGGGCGAAAAGGGCCTGATGCTGCCGATCGATCAGGGGGTTTTCGACGCTGTACTGGTCTTTCCAGTCCATGTAGGCCACGGTGCGCACTCCTTTGGGGCTTGCCGACTCGGCCCAAAAAGGCTCAGCCGACAAGGAGGTGATCAACTCCTTGTCGGCTGCCTGGGCGCCTGGACTGAGTTTTATCGGCGGGAGTGAATGCGCGGGGGTGTTCAGCCCTGCGCGGGGTCCGATTGGGCCCAGAACTTCCGCGGCAGGAGGCAGAGCCCCATCAGCAGCAGTTGACTGGCGATGAAGAGGCTTAGGGCTACCAGGGCCTTGTCCATGAAGCCGTAGGAGTGCAGGCCCACGCCCAACATGTTGACGCCGAACCAGGACAGGCTGGTGATCACGTTGCCGAAGATGGCCATGGTCATGATGCCCCGCTCCCGGGCGTATCCGGCCATGCGGGCATGGAGGATGATGGCGTTCCAGAGCACGATGAGCAGGGCGCCGTTCTCCTTGGGATCCCAGCCCCAGAAGCGGCCCCAGGACTGATCGGCCCAGATGCCGCCCAGCACGGTGCCCACGAAGCTGAAGAAGAGGGAGAAGCAGATCACGCCATAGACCATTCCCGCCAGGGCCTTGGTGGTTTCGGGATCGGGGTTGCGCGAGAAGTGCTTCCGCAGCGTGTAGGCGATGGCGATGGCCCCGGCCAGGAAGGTGCCGCTGTAGCCGATGGTGATGGTCACCACATGGGTGGCCAGCCAAAAATTGGAATCCAGCACGGCCCGCATCATCTCCATGGTGTCGCCATCGCCCGCAAGGTAGTGGGCCACGATGAGGGAGGCGAAGCCCGCCGAGGCGGCCGCCACGGTGCCAAAGCCCTTGCGGTAGATGCGTTCCAATACGACGCCCAGGATCACGGCGCCCCAGCCCACAAAGATGGCCGAGGAATAGAGGTTCGTCACGGGAGGACGGCCCTGGAGGATGATGCGCGAAACCAGCCCCGCCGTGTGGACGAGGGCGCCAGCCCCCAGCAGGGCAAAGGCCGCGGGTTGCAGAAGCTCCCGCTTCCAGGCCCAGGAGATGAACAGCAGCAGCAGGGCGGCCACGTAGATCACCATACCCACATAGAAGGGCTGGGCGCGGTTGAATGTGAGCTCGCTATCCGCGTGGCTCTGGGCCTCGGGATGGAGCGCCAACATCTGGCTGCGCATTTCAGCCACGGCTCGATTGAAGCCGTCTGGCGCGTTGGTGCGGTAGGCCAGATCCAGGCGCCCCAGGGGCTCCAGGGCGGGGTGCGGCTGGCCCTGCTGACGGGCGGCCCGAAGGGCCTCGCCGGGACTCTGCCAGGCGTCGCGGCTTTCTCCGGCCAGGGGCGGCAGGGGGCGGAAATAGGCCAATTGAATCATGATCTGCTGGCGGGAACCGGCCTCCGGTTGGTTGGTGGCCTGGAGTTCCAGGGCCAGTCCCGGGCTGTCCGTGAGCTGGATCGTGTTTTGAAGGCGGTTGTAGAGGACCATGCGCTCGTAGAGATTGGCGATGGCGGCCTGGAAGAGATTGCGCTGCTTGGGCTCGATGGCATGGGCGGCCTGGGCCTGCTGCTCGATGGCCTCGATGTGGGGCCGCAGGAGATCGAATCCGTAGTAGCGGGTGGCGCTCTGCTTGAGGCCCAGGAGCCCCAGCACGCCGGGATCGTTGATGACGAAGACGGGCTGAGTGTTGGCGATGTCCGGGCGGAACATTACATCCGCCAGCCATTCCTCGGCGCTGATGGTGCGGCCCTGGAAGCGGAAGCTCTGCTGGCCGCGAATCACCAGCAGGGAATTGCGGGCCACGGAATCCAGGGGTTTGACGCGACCCCCCTCGAGCACGGGTAGGCTGCCGAAGGCGTTCAGATCGAACCCGCGAACTTTGGACGGGGGCAGGGCCGCCAGGAAGGCGCCCAGGAGCGCCAGCAGGCCGAGGGCCCAGGGCAAGTATTTGGCGGGCTTCATGCGGTCTCCTTCGGTTTACGGGTCAGGGAGCGGCGCAGCGCAAGGACGAAGTGGAGGAGCATCCCGAGGGTGACCACCACGCAGGAGATGTAGGGCAGCAGCCAGCCCGGATTCTGGACTACCTGCAGGATGGTGATGGTCTCCCCCTCGTAGCCGGACTGGTAGAAGGTGCGGCCCTGGTATCTCAGGGGCTGGTTCATGTAGATCAGCACATCCCGCGCCTCACCGGTGGCGGGGTTGGAAAGGTGCACGAGGCTGGAGAAGTTCTTGGGGATGTTGGTGCCCGGATAGAGATCGTGGCTGAACTTCTTGAGCGTGAGGGAATAGGGCAGGTTGTGGCGCTGGATGCGCATGGACAACAGGTAGGTGCGTCCCTCGTGGATGAAGGTCTGGGGCGCGCCCAGGCCCAAGGAGGTCAGCCAGATGCCGTAGCTCTTCCCGCCCGCCAGGGGCTCGATGAGGGCCGTGGTGAGATTCATCTGGTCTTCGGCGCTCACCGGGGGCAGCTCCGTCACGCGGGCGTTGGCGCCCACGCCCATGGTGGCCTGGGGCGCCTCGCTGGCCTCCCGGGGGCCGACGTTGGCATTGACGAAATAGCGATGCACCTTGATAGACAGGGGGCTGCCGGGCAGGGCGATTTCGCCGCCCTTGGCGAGACGGGCGGCGGGAATACCGAAGACCTCCGGGCTGCGGGGATCCGTGATGTCCTTCACCGCCAGTTCGGTGTCGCGGTAGCTCTCCAGGTAGTCCACGGTCTGCCCTTCGTGGATGGTCATGCGGGTATCCACCTGGAAGGCCCCCGCCACGAATTCTCCGGCGATGAGCAGGATCAGGCCCAGGTGCATGATCCACAGCCCGGTCTTTTGCCAGTTGAAGTCGAAGCGCTTGATGAGGGCCGCCGTGAGGTTGACGGTGAGCGCCAGACCCACCAGGGCGCCGCCCGGGAACACGGGGAGGTGGAAGGCCGCACCCTCGGGTTTCCACCAGACCAGGAAGCCCCGCATGTACTTGTTCACGGCCCCGAGGGTGCCGAGTTCCACCTGGGCGAGGGTGCAGAGGACCACCAGGGCCATCAGCAGGGCCAGGCAGAGGATCGTGAGCTGGAGGGACGTCAGGGCGCCCCAGATACGCTTGCTAATTGGCGGAATCAAGGCGCAGGCTCTCCATCAGGCGGGTGAAATCGGGCTTGGACTGGGCGACCGGCTCAACGTCACCGACCATCTTGAAGAACCAGGTGCTGCCGTCGGGGGCCACCAGGATGCCCGTGATCATGCGGCTCTTGGCCTGCCCCTCGCTGGTGAAATCGAAGACGGCCAGGTTGCCTGCCTTGCTCTTGACCACCTGGCGGGCGCGGCCCAGGGCTGCCTCGTCGATGGGTGGCAGGCCGATCTGGCCCCGCCAGCGGTTGACGTTGGAGAGTTCACCGCCCGCGGCGCCCGGAAGCACCACCACCGATGCATCCACGGTGCCGGTGGCGGGAGGCTTCAGGGTCGCGTAGCGCATGCCCCGGATCATCTGCTCGGTCCAGCCCTTGGGCAGCGTCCATTTCAACGTGGTGCCGGGGGCGGGGGGCATGGGCACATCGCCTTGCATGTCTGCACCAGGCGAGGGCATGGCGGGGTGGACCGTGGGCGCGGATTCGCGCTGCGTCTCCCGGGAACGACTCACCTCGTCGCGCTTGCAGGCCAGGAGGGTGCCCAGCAGGAGGGCCGCAATGGCCGGGGCGAATAAGGAAGGGCGCATGGTTGGTAACTCCTAGATTGTTCAGGAAATAAAGGGTCGAATCGCCTCGTCGATGAGGGCGGCCAGGTTGCGGTCCTTTTCTGTGATGCCGCCCGCATCGTGGGTGGTCAGCGTGATGCGCACGTAGCCCCAGCCAAAGGCGATGTCCGGGTGATGGTTGAGCCCCTCGGCAGGGCCCACGAGGGCGCTCACGAGGTTGAAGGCCGTCAGGAAATCCGGTGTCTTGATTTCGCGTTGCAGGGCCTTGTCTTTCTCGATCCAGGTCATGGGCTTCCTTTCAGAGGGTTTCCAGGAGTTCGGCGATCTCGGTGCGCAGCAGCCAGTCCTCGGGGTGATGGCCCGCCTTTTGGGCCAGGGCCTCCAGGCGGGAACGGTCGGGGGCGGAGCCCGCCCTCATGGCGCTCAGCTCCTGGTAGCAGGCCGCCAGTTCCGGGATGAGGGCCTCGGCCTTGCGCTGGCGGGCGAGTTGCTCGGCCTCCCCGGAGGCGAAGGCGTTCAGGCCGCCCATGGCCTGGTCCCAGGCGCCGGGGTCGGCGGGGCCTCCCGCCACGCTGGGAAGGCCTTCGCTGAGGTAGAGCAGGGTCCAGGAGGGTAGGTCCACCCTTTGTCCCTCCAGGCGGCCCTGGAGATTGACCACCTCGTGGTTCCCGATGTGGAAGCCCGAGAGCCGGAGGCCGTTCGGCAGTTCCATCTGGAAGGGCCCCTTGGGGAGCTGTCCGTTGGCTCCGAAGGCCACCAGGGCCTCCCCGGGCCAGGGCTGGCCCAGGGCGCGACCCTCCCGGGAAGCCATCACGGGGCCGGTGAGGCGCGCCAGGGCGGTGTCGAGGGCAGACGACAAGGATCGACCGGGGATGCGCTGGGCCACGCGGCCGCTCAGCTCCAGGCCATCGCTGAGTACCAGATGATTCACGGTGCGGGCCCTGATGGCCTCCTCGAGCCCGGCATCACCGCCCCGTCTCCAGGCCAGGGTGGCCTCGAAGGCCTCCAGCACCTCGAAGAGATGGTCGAAGTCCCGAGCCACGAAGAGCTGGGGCTGCATGGTGGTGATATCGAACTCGGTGTCCACGCAGGCCAGGGAGAGGGGCCGCTTCTCCACGGTGTCTCCCAGGCAGTGCTCGGCCTCGCCGATGGAACTGAGCAGGCCCGCCCCGTAGATTCTCGGGGTATGCAGGTCGCCCACCAGTCCGTATTCCGCCGTCCACCAGTAGAGGCGACTGGCGCGGGTGCTCTCGCTCACGTAGCGGCGGCTGGCCGCGGCGGCACTGAGCCGGGCCAGGGCCAGGCCCACGTCCTCCTCGGACGAACTGGGATCCTCCTTGACCACGCTGAGGTTGCGGATGGCCTCGTAGACCGCCTGGTCCTCCACGGAGGCGATGCTCTTGAAGCCCACCACCCCGCAGCGCTGAACGTATTCCGCATAGCGGGGATCCGCGAGAATCGGCGCGTGGCCCGCACTCTCGTGGATGATGTCCGGGGCGGGCGTGTAGGCGATGTGCTCGTGGGTGCGGATATCGGCGGCGATGGCCAGCACCCGGAGGGACTGCAGTTCCGTGAACACCGCCGGAGGCACGAAGCCCCTCACGGCGACGGCGCTCCAGCCGATCCGCGCCAGCTTCTCGTTCATCTCGTCCAGGCTGGGGATTCGATCCAGGCCGATCCCCGTGGCCTCGAGGCCCTGGAGGTAGCTGACGTGGGCCTTGTCTGCCAGGTGGGCGGTGAGGCGCCGCAGCACATGGCGCCACACCGCCTGATCCCGGGGAGTGTAGGCCTCGTAGTCCTGGGGAACCACGTACCGCTTCAGGTGGTGCGGAAGCTGGGCAATGGCACGTTCGGTAGACGTCATGGCGGATCCCGGCATCCAAACCTCAACAGAGTCGCAATCCCAACAGGGAAGGCTTTCCAGATTACCCTACTGTTAGACTCAACTATTCCCCGGAGATTCCATGAAACTCGTTACCTTTCTGAAGAATGGGGAAGAACGCATTGGGGCGGTGCTTTCCGAGGGTTCCATCCTGGATTTCCACGCCACCGAGCCCCGGCTGGCGGTGGAAATGCTCACCCTCATCCGCCGCCAGGATGAACTGATGCCCCTGGCTCGCGACCTGGTGGCCCAGGCTCCCGCGGCGGCACGCCTGGATGCGACCGCCGTCACCCTGCTGGCTCCCATGCCCCGGCCCGTGGCCATGCGGGACGGCTATGCCTTCCGCCAGCACGTGTCCACGGCTCGGCGCAACCGGGGCCTGGAGATGATCCCAGAGTTCGATCTCTTCCCCGTCACCTACTTCACCAACCACCAGGCGGTGATCGGCCCCGGTCCTTTAGAAGTGTTGGAGCATCACCTGGTGCGGCTGGACTACGAACTGGAATTGGCCATCGTCACGGGCCGCCCCCTCAAGAACTGCACCCTGGAAGAGGCCGACGCCGCCATCTTTGGCTACACGATCATGAACGACTGGAGCGCCCGCTACCTGCAGATGGAGGAGATGAAGCTGAGCCTCGGCCCCTGCAAGGGCAAGGATTTCGCCACAGGCCTTGGGCCCTGGCTCGTCACCAAGGACGAGTTGCCTCTCGAGTCGACGCCCCAGGGCGAGGTGCTCAAGGCTCGCATGACCTGCGCCGTGAATGGCAAGCGCCTCTCCGAGGGCAACGCCGACACCATGAACTGGACCTTTGCCCAGATTCTCCAGCGCACGGCCTACGGCGTGCAGGTGGGCCCTGGGGAAGTCCTCGGCAGCGGCACCGTGGGGACGGGCTGCCTCCTGGAGCTCAATGGTTCCAAGGTCGTGGACAACCTCTGGCTGCACCCCGGCGACGAGGTGGTGATGGAGATCGAAGGCCTGGGGCGCCTGGAGAACCGGGTGGTGCAGGGCGAGGCCCCCGCGCTGCCGCCCAGCCTGGTGGCCATGGGCCCCCGCCGCATGGATCACGCCGGGGCCCTGTCGTGAGCCTTCGCACGATCCTTCCGGGGGAGCTGAGTCCCATCGAGACCAACACCCTGCTCTGCGGCGGAGTTGGTCCCAGGCCCATCGCCTTCGCCAGCACGGTCTCGAAGGAGGGCCTTCGCAACCTCGCGCCCTTCAGCTTCTTCAACGCGTTCGGTTCCAATCCGCCCATGGTAGCCTTCGCCCCCAATCGCCGTGGGCGGGATGGCACGGTCAAGCACACCTACCTGAATGTTGTGGCTACGGAGGAATTCGTCATCGCCAGCGTGAGCCACGCCATGGTGCAGCAGATGAACGTGGCCAGCGCCGAATACCCCGAAGGCGTGGACGAATTCGTGAAATCCGGTTTCACGCCGCTCCCTGCTCGCCTCGTGAAACCCGCCCTGGTGGCCGAATCGCCCTTCCAGATGGAGTGCCGGCTGCACAAGGTGGTGGAGCTGGGCAGTGGTCCCGGCTCGGGGCTCATGCTCATCGGTGAGGTCGTGGCCTTCCACGCCCGGGAAGACTGTTTCCAGGGCGGCATCCTGCATCCCGACCGGCTGGACCTGGTGGGGCGGAACGGCGGCGCTTTCTACACCCGCGCCAGCGGCGCGGCCCTCTTCGAGATCGCCAAGCCCGTGGGGCGCCCCATCGGTTATGACGCCCTGCCGGAAGCCCTGAAGCGCAGCGCCATCCTGACGGGCAACGATCTGGGGCGCCTGGCCAACAGCGCCGAACTGCCAGACCTTGCCCGGGCGGAAGCGAAACCCGGAGATCCCCGGGATGCCACGGGCCTGGACGCGGCCATCCGGGTTGCGCTCCAGCAGGAGGATCTGCCCGAGGCCTGGAGACTGGTGGGGCTTCGGGTGCGTCAAACCGGGTAAGCTTCTTCACCCCATCCGCCGCTGTGTGTCGTTTCCCCCTTGGAGTCCGCCATGTCTGGTGCCAGTGCAACCTTCACTCATTTCACCGACTTCATGGGCCTGGAGGCGCTGCTCACGGACGAGGAGCGGATGGTGCGGGAGGCCGCGCGGGATTTCGTCAATGCCGAGGTGCTGCCCATCATCGAGGCCCACGCCCAGGCCCAGACCTTTCCCCGGGAACTGATCCCCAAGATGGGCGAGCTGGGCTTCTTTGGTCCCACCCTGCCGGAGCAATACGGCTGTGCTGGACTCTCCAGCGTGGCCTACGGGCTCCTGATGTACGAACTGGAACGGGGCGACAGCGGTCTGCGTTCCTTCGCCTCGGTGCAGGGTTCTCTGGTGATGTACCCGATCTTCACCTACGGCAGCGAGGCCCAGAAGGACCGCTGGTTGCCCAGGCTCGCCCGCGGCGAGGCCATTGGCTGTTTCGGACTCACCGAGCCTGATTTCGGCAGCAATCCTGCGGGCATGCTCACCCGGGCCGAGCGCATCGGCGGCGGTCAGTGGCGCCTGAACGGCACCAAGATGTGGATCACCAATGGCACGATGGCGGATGTGGCCGTGGTGTGGGCCAGGACCGACGGGGGCATCCGGGGTTTCCTGGTGGAAAAGGGATCCAAGGGCTTCTCGGCGCCGGAGATGCACGGCAAGTGGAGCCTGCGCGCGTCCAACACCGCCGAACTGGTGCTGGAGGATGTGATCGTGGACGAGACGGCCAGCCTGCTGCCGGGCATCACGGGCATGAAGGGGCCGCTCTCCTGTCTCAGCCAGGCCCGGTACGGCATCGCCTGGGGCGTGCTGGGCGCCGCGGACGCCTGCTACCAGTGCGCCCTGGACTACGCCAAGACCCGCATCCAGTTCGGCAAACCCATCGGCGCCTTCCAGCTTCAGCAGGAAAAGCTCGCGGGCATGGTGACCGAACTGACCAAGGGGCAGCTGCTGGCCCTGCAGCTGGGCCGCCTCAAGGACCAAGGCAAGGCGCTGCCCGCCCAGGTCTCCATGGCCAAGATGAACAACGTGAACGCCAGCCTGGAGATCGCCCGCCGGGCCCGCACCATCCTGGGGGCCAACGGGATCCTGGACGAATATCCGGTGATGCGTCACATGGCCAATCTCGAGAGCGTCTACACCTACGAAGGCACCCACGACATTCACACCCTCATCGTGGGGCAGGCGGTAACGGGGTTGGCGGCGTACGAGTGAACCCGGAGGTGTTCCATGGATTTCTCGATTCCTGATCATGTGGAAGCCCTGCGGGAGGAGGTGCGGCGGTTCGCAGAGAAGGAGATCCGTCCCCACGTGATGGAATGGGATGAGGCCAAGACCTTTCCCATGGCCGTGATGAAGCAGTTGGGCGAGATGGGCATGATGGGCGTCATCTTCCCGGAAGCCTATGGCGGCGCGGGGATGGGCTACCTGGAATACGCCGTGGTGGTGGAGGAACTGAGCCGGGTGGATGGCAGCGTGGGCATCGCCATCGCCGCCCACAACAGCCTCTGCGCCAACCACATCTACGCCATGGGCAGCGAGGCGCAGAAACAGAAATACCTGGTGCCCCTGGCCAGCGGCCAGGCCATCGGCGCCTGGGGCCTCACGGAGCCCGAGGCCGGCAGCGACGCGGGGGCCCAGCGCACCATGGCGCGCAAGGAGGGGTCCTACTGGATCCTCAACGGCACCAAGAATTTCATCACCCACGGCACCGTGGGCGATATCGCCGTGGTGATGGCCCGCACGCGGCCCGGTCACGGCACCGACGGCATCAGCGCCTTCATCCTG
>JAYREN010000024.1:0-26459 GCA_041908845.1 Holophaga sp.
AAGCCACTTAATCTGATCGTGCGGGGGGCTGATGGTGTCGCCCGATTGGTTAAGATAACGCGTGATGGGCGGAAAAAAAACACCCTTTCTGAACCCAGACCAATATCCCCAGTGGCAGAATTGAAATCAGATATTTGGTATGTGGACCTAACGCGACTGAATAATGATTTTATGCCCAACCTCCTTCCCAAGTTAACCAAAGCAAGGGTCATCATTGTGGATGTGCGGGGCTACCCGGCAAGCGGCGCCTGGAAAGACCTCTTTAGCCACCTAACAAACGAGCCCCTTGAGTCTCCACCATTCCTTGTCCCAACTCCCGTCTTGCCAGATCAGGAGGCTATGACGTTTCAACGTACATCATGGAATATCAAGCCGAAGGCCCCTTTGCTCAAAGCTCTCTGTATCTTCTTGACGGACGCACGCGCCATCAGTCAGGCAGAACTCCTCCTGAGTTTCGTAGAACAATATAGGCTAGGTAAAATTGTTGGAGGTCCAACTGCTGGAACGAATGGCAACATTAATCCCTTCGAGACTGGTGGACTCTGGATCCGCTGGACAGGCATGAAGGTATCCAAACACGACGGAAGTCCCCTGAACGGGGTGGGAATTCTTCCAACAGTCTGTGTATCCAGGACTCTTTCTGGGATTCGGGAGGGCCGGGATGAGATACTCGAAAAAGCGATGGAAATGGCCATACGGTGATCCTTCCCAAATAGATTGTCATTTTTGTCAAACCTAACGCCCAGCGTCGGTCATGCGGTGAGACAAATACAACCAGTAGACTGTATTCAGCGAAACGTGTCATTAAAAATTATTTCATCCACATTACGAGGCGGCGAGACGCAAGGGGTAGGCCATTCTTTATTCCCCTCGATTCGCCATGTTGGAATCCGAATTGAGAGGTACGCATGCTTTGTGTTTCCAGCTGTTCAACTTGGCTTCCCCTGGCATGCAAATCCCAACGCGCATCCGTCTATCCCATCCTGGATGAACTGGCGCTGACCCTGGATTCCGATGCCGAGACGGCCCATCCCTGCCTTTCTGGCGGTACTGCGGGCATAGCTCTCTTCTTAGGCTATTTTTCAAAGGTTCCGGGTAGGGAGGGGCTCCAGGATCGGGCCATGGAGCTGCTCAGCCTGGCGGTGGAACGAGTGGATCGCACTCACGGTGCCAAACTCTATTCGGGCTATTCGGGCATCGCCTGGGCCGTGGAGCACCTTCAGCAAGAAGTCTTCGAGGATGCGGAGGGAGAGGATGCCAACGAAGGTGTGGACGAGGTGTTGCAAGACATTCTAGCGCCAAGCCCGTGGCGGGACGATTACGATCTCATCTCGGGTCTGGTGGGCTATGGCGTCTACGCGCTGGAGCGCCTGTCTAGGCCCCGGGCCAGACTGATTCTGGCCAGGATTCTGGACCATCTGGAAGCCATGGCTGTGCCACGACCCAAGGGGCACAGCTGGCCCACGGTGCCCGGGTTGCTGCCTACCTGGCAGCGGAAGCTGGCCCCTCAGGGATACTTGAACCTGGGCCTTGCCCATGGTGTGCCGGGGGTTTTGATGCTTCTAGCCGCGATGGAAAGGGCCGGCCAACAGTATCCTGAGATCGATTATCGGCGAGCGGCGAAGCTCCTGGAAGGGGGCATGGCGTGGCTCTTCAGCCAGCTCCAGGGCCCAGAGAGTGGGTCGTACCTGGCGAGCTGGTGCCCTGTGGAACAGGAAAGGCCGGAGGTGGAATCCCACGGGGGCCGGGTGGCCTGGTGCTATGGCGACCTGGGGGCCTCGCTGGCCATCCTAAATGCGGCCCAGCTAGCGAGAAGGCCGGACTGGGAAGCCAAGGCTCTTGACATGGCACGGTTGGCCGCCGCACGTCCCCTGAAGACGTCAGGTGTGCGGGATATTTCCCTCTGTCATGGCAGCGCGGGCAATGCACTCATCTTCCAGCGTCTGTTCCACCTTACTGGCGAGGCGTGTTTCCGTCAGGCCGCCCAGATGTACTTGGAGCACCTCATCACCACGCGGAACCCCGGCGGTCCTTTCGCGGGCTACACCACCTACAAGCCCGAGATGGACGAGGAGGGTAAGGCAAAGGAGAACACGAACCCCTACAAGTCGGACCCCGGTCTGCTGGAAGGCGCGGCTGGAGTCGGTTTGGCGCTTCTGGCAGCGCTCGGGATCGAACCCAAATGGGATAGATTCATGATGCTCAGCCTGCCGGATGCTATCTGAAAGTGAATTGTAGTTTTTATGGAATGATCCATGGCCCGCGCTTTCAAGACCGAAGATTTCTTTGCCTTTCGAACCCCCGCCCTGCCCTACGATTTCCTGACGGAATGGTCTTCGGAGCTGCGTGCGCCCAAAACGGACGTCGAGGATCTCCCCTTCGCTCTGGAGGCGGATCGCGATGAGCTACGCTCCAAGTTGCGAGAGGCCCTGCTGTGCCCGGAAATCCGAGAGGCCATCTTCGTGGCCTCTCCGGACATGGAGGAAATGTTGGATCCCTGGCTTCAGGGCAAGCTGACTGGCGAGAAGCGGGATCGCGTAGAACGGAGCCTGGTGCGCTACCTGTCTCGTATGGCCGCGCGTTCCACGCCCTTCGGGCTCTTCTCGGGTTGCTCTACGGGGGTCTGGGGTGAGGACAGCCTACTGAAGGTTGAGGGGATGGAAGCCGGCCTTCGCCATACCCGGCTGGACATGGACTACCTCTGCTCCCTGGTTGAGGCCCTGGAAAAAGATCCTGTGGTGCGCGACACCCTGCGGTACCGCCCCAACTCCAGCCTCTACACCGCCGCCGGACGGCTGCGGTACGCGGAAGTGCGCTTCAACACCGACAAGGGCCGGGACTACCATCTGGTGGCTCTGGAGACCACGCCCTATCTTGAAGCCACCCTCGAACGCGCCCGACTGGGCGCTTCCATCGAGGAGCTGGCCCATCCCCTGGTAGATGAGGAAATCGGCTTGGAAGATGCTAATGGCTATATCCACGAGCTGATCGATAACCAAGTGCTAGTTTCCAATCTCTATCCAGCGGTCACGGGTGAAGAACCCATCCATGGGGTGGTGGCACGGCTGAAGAGCCACCCCGATACGCAAGACCTGGGGGCGAGGCTGGGTTCCGTACTGGCGCGTCTCGAGGCATTGGATGAAGGCACCTGTGAACGGGCACCCGAGACCTACCGCCAACTGGCCAAGGATCTGGAGGCCCTGCCCGCCAAGATCAAGCTCAAACACCTCTTCCAGGTGGATCTGGTGAAACCCGCGCCGGAGGCGCGGCTCAGCGGCAAGGTGCGCCAGGATATTGAAGAGGGCATCGAGCTGTTGCGCTGTCTGGCGCCTTCCGGGAATGGGAGTCCCATGAAACGCTTCATGGACTCCTTCCGAGAACGCTACGAATCCCGGTGGGTTCCACTCCTGGAAGTGCTGGATGATGAGAGCGGAATCGGATTCGAGAGCAGCAACGCCCCCGGTGCCGAGGCGTCGCCGCTGCTGGAAGGCCTAGCCTTTCCGGGGAGTGAGGAATCGGGAGGCGCTCCCTTCACGGGTCGGGAACTCCACCTCCTGAAACACCTCGTGGCCAATCCCGGCGAAATGGAATGGGAGCTGGCTTCCGATGATGTGAAGGCGCTGAAGAACCCAGACCCGCCAATGTACCCGGATGCCTTCGCCGCCCTTACTGTGCTGGCTGCCCATTCCCCCAGCGCCCTGGATGCAGGGGACTTCGAGATGCTGCTGGAGCATTTCTCGGGACCGTCCGGCGCGAGGCTGCTGGGCCGCTTCTGCCACGGAGACTCGCGACTGGAAGAGGCCGTGAAGGGTCATCTGGCAGCAGAGGAAGCCTTGGCCCCGGATGCGATTTTCGCGGAAATCGTTCATCTTCCCGAGGGACGAATGGGCAATATTCTTTGCCGACCGTTGCTTCGGGGTTACGAGATTCCGTTCTTAGGCGTGAGTGGTGCCGAGAACGCGCTTCAGATTCCCCTTCAGGATCTTCAGGTCTCCGTGGTGGGGGATCGCGTGGTATTGCGCTCCAAGAAGTTGAAGAAGGAGATCGTGCCACGCCTCAGCACGGCCCACAATTATTCCCGAGGCCTTGGGGTATACCGGTTCCTCTGTCGGATGCAGGATCAGCAGGCGATCAACAGCGGCTGGACCTGGGGCAATCTGGATGGCTTGCCCTTCCTGCCCCGGGTACGAAAGGGGCGCCACATCCTCAGCAGGGCCAAGTGGCACGTCGAGAGCAAGGAACTCAAGGAAATCCAGGAAGCGGATGGGGCCAAGGCCTATACCCAATTTAGGGCCTGGCGGGAAAAGCGGAAACTGCCCCGCATGGTGCTGCTGGCGGATGGTGATAACACGCTACTGGTGGACCTGGAGAACCCCCTTTGGTTGGAAACGCTGCTGGGGCTGGTGGCCAAGCGAACCGGCTTCGAATTACAGGAATGTTTCCCCGAACCCCATTGCCTGCTGGCCACGGGGCCTGAGGGGCGGTTCTGCCACGAGTTGGTGGTGCCCTTTCTGCGGGAAGCGCCTGTCTCGCCCACCGGGGTAGGTGGCGAGGACGCTGGAGTGAAGCATCCAAAAAACACGCCCATGCCCATTGCGAAGGCTCCTTCTACCCGCAGCTTTCCGCCGGGCTCGGAATGGCTCTATCTCAAGGTATTCACGGGCACCAGTACTGCGGATCAGATTCTCGCCAACCATATCGCCCCATTGCTGGAAGAAACCCGGAACCTATATGACCGCTGGTTCTTCATCCGCTACAACGAGGGTGGTCACCATCTGCGTCTGCGCTTCCATGGCGATCCCCGCATCCTCACCCAGGAGCTTCAGCCTCGAATTCACGGGCGTCTCGCGCCACTGATGTCCGAAGGGCTCTGTTGGAAGGTCCAACTGGACACTTTCGAGCGGGAAATGGAGCGCTACGGTGGCCCCATGGGCATCGAGGTGGCAGAGGAATTCTTCTGGCGGGATAGCCAGGCCGTTCTGGACCTGGTGCAGACCTATCCGGGTGACGGAGGCGCGGACCTGCGTTGGCGCCTGGGGCTCAAAGCCGTGAATGGGTTGCTGGACGGAATGGGTTTCGATTTCGAGACCAAGGCCCGCATCATCCGTCGGGCGCGGGAGGGTTTTGGACGAGAGTTCAACAGCAAGCGTGGACTGGATGTGCAGTTAGGCGACAAGTTCCGAAAACTGCGGAAGGAGTTGGAGGTTCTGCTTTTCGAGGACAATGCTAACGAAGCCTTGGTTCCCGGATTCGCCATCCTGGAGCAGCGGGACAGGGATCTGGTTGACTGTTGGGAGAGGCTGCGGGAGCTCGAATCAGAAGGCCAACTCGCTAGCACTCGGGCCGAGTTGGCTCCCAGCTATTCCCACATGCATGTGAACCGCCTCCTGCGCTCCGCGCAGCGGAACCAGGAATTCGCCATCTATGATTTCCTGGATCGGCTCTACGAATCCCGCCTCGCCCGGGAGCGGAAGAAGGCCAAGGGCCCTACTACGGTCGGGGTAGAATAATTGTCAACATCAAGCGCCCTTGGTACGGACGTCCAGCATCAGGGTTGATTGCATCCCACCCGTTTCGCCTCTGTTCGTGATGATTTTATCGAAAACGCGCACTTCCCGGAGCCCCATTGGAATCCGATCCCCAGCCCAGTTCATCTCTCTTCCGTCAGGAGGCCCTGGAACACCTATTGAAGGATGAGGACATCCGTGAGCCTCTTCGAGTCTCGCCACCTTGGACCTGGTCGCTCTTCTTCGTCCTGGGCGGTGTATTGTTGGCTGCCCTTCTCGGGGCCATTTTCGGGAAGGTGGAAGTCCAGGATACCGGCAAGGGCATCCTTCATCCCACCGCAGGTGTGCGTCTATTGCAGGCCCAAGTCGGGGGTGTGCTGGCCGAGACCTATGCCCGCAGCGGCGACGCATTGAAGGAAAACCAACCTATCGCCCGCATCGATTCGGCGCAAATGCAGGGAGCCATCCTTGAGACGGAGCGCCAGTTGAAGTTGCTCCGCTCCCAGGGGCAGAACTACACGGACCGGGAAGAAAAGCTGCTGCAGGAGCAGCTGCATGGTGTGCAGTTGAAGCTTGCCCACCAGGAAACCCAGGTGAAGAGCTACGAGAGTTCCGTGAAGATCCAGGAGAAGAAGGTGGAGGCCGTCCGCAAGCTCCTGGCCGAAAACCTAGTGGCTGCAATAAACCTGGACGAGGCCCAGGATCAACTCAACACGGCCTTGCGCACGCTGGACGGCGCAAAGCAGCAGCTGGTGCAATTCCGTCAGGAACTTTCCAGCCTGGAGAGCCAGCGGCAGCGCAATCAGTGGCAGCGGCTCCAGGATCTCAGTGGCTCTCAGTCCAAGCGGGATGCCTTGGATTCCACCCTGCGCCAGACCATCGTCCTAGCGCCGGTGGCCGGTTTTCTGGAGGCTCTGGTGGCCCGCCCTGGCGATCTCCTTCAGCCGGGTCAAACCATCGCCAAGATCATTCCTGAAGATTCGCCATTGCAGGTGGTAGCCTTCCTGCCCGAGAAAGACCGGGGCTTCGTCAAGACTGGCGATCCGGTGCTGCTGGAGTTGGAGGCCTATCCCTTCACGGAATTCGGAACCCTAAAGGGCCGCGTGCTTCGCATCGGGTCAGACCTAGCTTCTCAATACGAAATCAAAGATGCTTTTGGCGAGACGGGCAAGCTGGACGGGCCGGGTTACCGAGTGGAGATCGAATTGCTACCCGAACGCACCAAGCGGCTTGCCGACGTGAAGATTCGCCCCGGCATGTTGCTTCAGGCCCGCTTCACCTTGCGCCGTCAGCGCCTCATCACCGTGGTGCTCGATCCATTGCGGCGCTGGCTGGAATAGACCAAGATGCGTCGCGTCCCCTATGTCCCCCAGATGGAGATGGTGGAGTGCGGCGCGGCCGCACTGGCCATGGTGTTGGGCTATTGGGGCCATCACGCCCCTCTTTCCCATGTTCGCGAGGCCTGCAAGGTATCCCGTGATGGCGCCAACGGCGCGAATATCCTCCAGGCTGGTCGCGCCTATGGGTTGGAGGCGGAGGCGGTGAAGGTGGAGGTGGAGCACATCCGGGATCTGCCCCTGCCCGCCATCCTGCACTGGGAATTTAAACATTTCGTGGTGCTGGAACGCATCACAGCCAGGGGTGTACATATCGTGGATCCTGGCATGGGGCGGCGTTTCATCTCGATGGCGGAGTTCAGAACCTCATTCACAGGGGTGGCGCTGGTCTTCGCCCCGGATGACGAGTTCGTGGAGCGCAAGCGGCGCTTTCCCAGTCTGGGGCGCTACCTGGAAATCCTGCGAAGCGTTCGGCCCAGCCTAGTGCAACTGCTGGGGGCCTCGTTGATGCTCCAAGCCGTGGGCCTGATCTTTCCTGTGGCCAGTCAGGTGCTGGTAGATCGGGTGCTGCTGCCACATTACCAACCCTGGCTGTGGGGCTTAGCGGTGGGACTAAGTTTGGCCCTCGTGGCCAAACTCCTGCTGGGACTGCTGCGCAGCTACGTCCTACAAGGCCTCCAGAACCGCATGGACAGACAACTCATGGAGGGATTCACCACCCACCTCATCAGTCTGCCCATTGGTTTTTTTCTTCAGCGGCAGGCCGGTGATCTCATGCAGCGCCTGGAGAGCAATTCGCAGATTCGGGATCTCTTTTCCAGTCGCAGTGTTTCCGCCATCCTCGATGTCTTTTTGCTGCTGGGCTACTCCTCGCTCATGCTGGCTTACCACTGGCAGTTGGGACTCCTGGTCATGGGCCTTTCCGCACTGCGAGTAGTGCTGTTGCTGGCCATTCGGCGGCACAACCAGCAGCTGATGACCACGGAACTCACGGTCTCGGGACAGGAGGGAGCCATCCTCATGGAGGCCCTGGGAAGCCTGGAGACCATCAAGGCATCCGCTTCGGAAGACCGCGTACTGGCTCGGTGGATTCCACGACTGGTCCGTCGGGCCAATGTGTCCATGGAACGTCAAAGGTTGGCGATCACTTCCACGCAGTTGATGGGCATCCTGCAAGGGTTTGCGACCGCAGCACTCTTCTGGATGGGGGGCCGGGAAGTCCTTGGAGAGCGCATGACCCTCGGCGTATTCACGGCCTTCCTCGCCCTTCAGGGACTCTTCATGGGCCCCCTGGAATCCATGCTCGGTGCCATCACCGATCTACAGTTCCTCACCAGCCACCTCCTCCGCCTGGATGATGTGATGGAGAGTGCGCCGGAGGCCTCGGGGAGCGCCGATCCTGGCCGCCTGAAGGGTCACATCGATCTTGAGGGAGTGAGTTTTCGCTATGCGGAAGGTTCTCCCTGGATCTTGCAGGACATCCACCTCTCCCTGAAGCCCGGCGAAAAGATCGCACTGGTGGGACGCACAGGGGCGGGCAAAAGCACCCTCGCCCGGCTGCTCATGGGAATGCACTTGCCAACGGAAGGCTCCATTCGCTTCGACCACCAGGACCTTGGCACTTTGGATCTCCACAAGCTGCGCAGCCAGATGGGTGTGGTGATGCAAGAGAGCTTCCTGCTGGATGACACGGTCCGCGCCAATGTGGCTCTCCGTGATCCCCTACTGCCCATGGAACGGGTGCAGTGGGCCGCGGAGGTAGCCCAGGTTCACGAGGTCATCCACAAGCTACCCCAGGGCTATAAGACCCGTTTGGGGGAAAACGCCAAGACTCTCAGCGGTGGAGAGCGCCAGCGCCTCTGCCTTGCCCGCGCCGTGGCCCTGGAGCCTTCGATTCTCCTGCTGGACGAGGCTACCAGCTCTCTAGATCTGGAGACCGAGGCCAGAGTTCACGCCAATCTCGCGAAATTGGGCTGCACTCGCATCGTCATCGCTCATCGACTTGAGACAGTTAAGGACGCGGATCGCATCCTGGTACTGGAGGATGGTCGCGTTACTCAGCAGGGAACCTATGAGGATCTTTCCCGGCGGGAAGGCGCCTTCCAGAAGACCATCCTGGCGATGGAGGCGGGACATGTGTGACCTGCATTTGATGGGCCTCCCCGCCCGCATCGCCCTTTGGCGCATCCTAATGCATCGGGGGATCAAGACCAGCCTGCAAATGCTGGACGAGGAAGGCGATGGTGACTTCACCCTCGATGGGATGTTCCAAAAGTTCCGTGCCAGCGGCTTGGAAGTCCGATGCGTACAGGCCCATGTCAGTGACCTGGGCCATCTGCCGTTGCCCACACTGGTTCTCACACATGAAGACGAATGGATACTCCTTCGCAGGCGAAACGCGCAGGGCTGGTTGGTGGAATACGCTGGTGGCGCGGGTCTCGTCTCCGAAGGCACTCTGGCGGAATCCTTCTCCGGCACGGCGCTGGAAATAAGTGAAGCCTTCCCCGACAGGGGGGGGCTTTGGATGCGCCTCCTGAAGCTGCTTCCGGCGCATCGGCAGTTCCTGTTGATGTCCATGGGGGCCTCGGGACTGGTTCAGGGCCTCGCGCTCATCTCTCCCTGGCTCACCACCAAAATGATGGATGGTGCCCTGGCCAAGGGCGCGGGCAGCCTGCTTCAGATCCTCTGCATCGGAATGATTCTCACGGCCATCTTCAGGGCCTGGGCGGGCTGGCTGCGGGATATCACTCTCAACGCCTTTTCCACGCGAATCGACGTGGCCCTAGAGAAAGGCCTCTTCGATCACCTGCTGCACCTTCCCTTCAAACACCTTCAGGGCAAAACCCTGGGTGAACTGCTCCAGGCCTTCAGCGGCATCAAGCGGGCCCGCGCCCTGGTGCTAAATCGCGGACTGGGCGCGATATTTGATGCCTTCACCGCAGTTGCCTATCTGGTCTACATGATGATGCTCATGCCCGCTGTGGCGGGCGTGGTGATCTTGGGGGCGCTGCTGCTCAGCGTCGCTTCTGGCGCCATCGGCTATTTGCAAGCCCGGCAAACGCGTCTTCAGATCAAGGCCAGTCAAGCGGAACACAGCGCGTTGGCGGAGCTTTTGAATGGCGCTCCCACGCTCAAGGCCACGGGCAGCCAGAACTGGGTGCTAACGCGCTGGAAGGAAAAGCTGGGCGTGGAACTGGCTCACGCCCTCAAGCAGGACCGTATAGGCCTCTGGGAGGATGCGATCAGTGAATTCCTCAGCCAAGGCAGCAGCATCTGCATCCTCGTCTGGGGCGGTTTCAAGGTGCTGGGTGGAGAACTCTCCCTGGGTGAACTCCTGGCCTTCTCGCAGTTGAGCGGTGGCTTCGTGGGGGCCGTGAGCAACCTCAGTCAGACAGTGCTCTCCATCGCCCTGGCCAAGCCCCAGATGGCGGAAGTCCACGAAGCCTTTGCCACGACCCGCCAACCCCGAGCGTCATTGAGCGGCCCGCGCTCACTCTCGGGTCCCGTGCTGGCAGAGGATGTGTGGTTCCGCTACGAGGAAAAGGGCCCGTGGATTCTCCAAGGTTCAAATCACAGGGTGCAGCCGGGCACCTTCCATCACGTGAAGGGAGCCTCCGGTTCCGGCAAGAGCACGCTCCTGAAACTGCTAGCGGGCCTCTATACGCCTGATACCGGCCGCATCAGCCTGGGCGGCCTGGATAGTACGGCCGCGGCGAGTCTGATGGTCTTCCTGCCTCAATTCCCCCACCTATCAAGTGGTTCGATCCTGGAAAACCTTCGCATCTTCTCCGGCCATCAGCCCAAGGCCCATCTTTTTGAAGTGGCCCAAGAAACGGGCCTGGATGAATGGGTGAAGACCCTCCCTATGGGTTACCAGACCATGGTAGCCAGCGGCGGTGGCAATTTCTCCGGCGGCCAGCGCCAGCTCATGGCCATCACGGCCGTTCTGGCCTCCAACAAACATCTTCTACTCCTGGATGAAGCCCTATCCAATCTGGACTGGGTGAGCCGCCAGCGAATCCTTCAATGCCCGCGCTTCCAGGGGCGGACAATCATCTACGCGAGTCATGAAGAAATTCTGAGGGAAAAAGGAATGGGCGCAAAACGCGATCGTGATTTGCCAAAGATGGAATCCCTCCCAGAGGCGAAAGCACCAATGACTTAGAATTGTTGTCCCTTCTCAAATATTCGAACGCGCCGGTTTCTCCATGTATTTCACTCTCGGGGTAACTTCTCTGGGGCGTGGTTGGTTCCTATTCCAGCCTCCTTCGGTGACTGGTAAACTCCGAACCGTCCCACGGTAATGGCCAAACCTGCCAGTTCGGAGGGCATCCTCAATCCCGACTCACAAAGAGAGGAGCCCGACCAACGTCGAGGCTCCTCTCTTTTTTCGATTCACTGTTTTGATCGACTTCGCTTGGCTTAGAAACCCTGGATCTGGAAATCGTCCAGGTTGAAGCGGGTCGTGCCTCCAATGGTCTTCCTAAACTCGAAGCGGATCATGCCGGGGACATTCACGGGGAATGTGGCCTGAGTCAGCGTGGTGGAATTGCTGACCACAGCGGGCCCGGCGATCACCCAGTTTGTCCCACCATCCGTGGAGTACCACAGTTCCCAGGTGGAGTCGGCATCGGAGCCGTACTTCGCGTGGTTGACGGTGACCGCCTGGGCACCGTTTGGCCAATCGAAGGCCATCGTCACCTTGCCATTGCGCACACGGAGGCTCTTGGTGCCGGACTTCCGGTCACTGTCGCTGGTGCCGACCAGGGCGTCAGCCAGGGTCCATACGCCCGACGTGAAGGTGACGTTGCCAACGGCATAGGCGGTCTTGCTGCCGGATTCGAACCCCTCGGTGAGGGTGTTGGTCGCCTCGGGGTGAACGGTGAGCATGAAGGTCCGAGTCGTGGCGGAGCCATCACTATCCGTGAGGGTCACGGTGATGTTCGCAACTCCGGACTGACCTGCAGCCGGGGTCAGCATGAGAACCACAGCCCCTGAGGTATTGGTCACCTTGATCCCGGTTTCGGGAAGCACAACCGCGTTATCGGACGTTGCAGCGACCTGAATCGCGGTCGCAGGGGTGCGGTCATCGGCCACCGCGAAGTTGACGGTGAGGCTCTGCCCCGAGGTCGTGACCTGGTCCGCGATCACGGCAGGGTTCATGGTTGGTGCCGTGTTGTTGGACAGGGGGGGGATCACGCGGATGACGCGGGTGATGGTGTTGCTTGTGCCCAGGCTGTCATTGGCCGTGAAGGCAACCTGGAAGGTGCCTGTGGAATTGAAAGCATGGGTGGCCGTGAAGCCGGTTGTCGAAGGTGTTCCGTCTCCGAAGGTCCAGGTTGCGCCTGCGATTGTGGCGGTAGGATCAATCACCGTGGGCGCCGTGGCCGCCCCCTCAAAGGTGAGGGTGGTGCCCTCATCAATGGTGGTATCCCAGCTGGGCTGGATCATATGGACGTTCGGGCCACTGGCCTGCTCAAAGGGAGGCCGCCAGCCGCGCACATCGACCGTCGCTTTCCATGCCGGGATGTTGATGCTGGGAGCAACCGTGGCAAGGTTCGGGAAGAAATCCAAGCCGGTTAGCGCCTCGATCCGAGCCACAGAAGTCACATACCAGGTCAGCGTGGAGGTGCTGTTCGCAAGCCCCCAGGCGTTCGGCATCAGCATCGCCAGGACCTCTGGATTCCCAGGGGCCACTTCGTGGACGACGATCTTGTAGCAGGCACTCGGGATCGCAATTCGGAGTCCGGGAGTCACCCTGGAGTTCCACCAGGCGGGCGTCTCTGGGAAAACTGAACCGGTGTAGACCCAGACTCGGCCCTTGAACGAGGTGAGTCCGTTGGTGCTGCCCCCTCTTGTGCCGCCAATCGCGTCTTCCAGCTTCTGCCAGGTTTGCTGATTGAACTGAGAGATCTGGGGCACCAGGTTACTCATCATCGTGGCGTCGTCGCCCGCCACCGGGGTGTATCGGTAGGAGACGTCGGCCCGTGGGATCTGATGACCACGGTCATAGCTGTCGGGCGAGTTGGCGCCACCGGTGTAGATCCCGGTGTAGTCATCCTTGCCAACCTGAGGCGCGGCCAAACGCATGTCCTTGGTGTAGTCACCGTCGGAATTGGGGTACGGCGAATTCACAGGGAAATTCACGTACGCCGTCCAGACCGGGTTCTTCAGGGTTTCGTCATACCCAAGGCGGAAGGCGCCGTTGGGATAGGCCACGGCGTCCACATGCGCCGAGGGGAGGACGGTAAGGGGGCGACTTGGAACGGGCATAGGATCGCCCGCATAGGTTGAGGAGGTCACGGAGGCGATGGCATAGACCGTTGCACTCTCGGTGCTCAGGGAGCCTTCGCTTATGGAATGGACCCGGGGCGCGGGACGAACGCTCCTGGCCATGGCCTACGATGCGATCTGTCGCCATATCCTTTTGGTGGGCCAGACGGGCTCCGGAAAGGGCTACTGCATTTTCGGCCCGATCATCGCTTCATCTCGCCAGCCGTTCATCCTCCAGGACTTTAAGGCGGAGTGCACCGGCCTCGACCTGCTCAAGAAGCGCACCGGCCGCGAGCCGATCCGGTGGGGCGCTGCATCCATTGATGGCTGGCAGAGCATGGCCTGGAATCCCTTGGAGGAGGCGCGCCAAGCCCCGAATCCGATGGATCAGTACCAGTTTCTGGCGGGCCTGCTGGTTCCCAGCCGGGGCGACTCCGACTGGGTGGCGGATCTTTCTCGGCCGATCCTGGCCTGGATATTCGCTCGGGGCGGTTATCCCACGCTGGGGCACGTCTATGACGACCTCGTGCAGTTTGGGGTGCCTTCCGTTCTCGGGAAATCCGGCGTTCCGGGAGGGCTGTTGGCCGCCCTCGAAGGGAAGAACGTCAAAGAATACCTGGGCACCACGATCTTCTCGGCTTTGGCCTCGTTCAGCGATGGCTGGGGGCGCAAGGTGACCAGCGGGCACGACTTCACCATCGCCGAGATTTTCGAGCGCGGTGGCTATGTCCTCTCGGCTGAGAGCGACGTGGCCCGCCGAACGCCGATCATCATCTTCTGGCGGTTCATCATCTCTCGAATTGTGTCTTCGAACCGGAAACTCAACTGCAGCCTGCTCTTCGATGAGGCATTGGCGGCGGGTCGAATTCCGGACGTGTCCACTGTGCTGGAGACCGCGCGAAGCAAGGGCGTCTCGTGTGTCTTCGGCGTACAGCACCTGGATGGCATCCGCCGGGTCTATCGCGAGGATGCCGATGGCCTAATCTCCGGTTTCGCTTCAAGGATCTGGCTCATCAATGGCCTCTCCGCCCATGACCAGGAAACATTGCTTAAGGGTCTGGGCCAGAGAGTCGTGGAGGAACCCGGCCGGGACGGGCGGAAGGAGCGCGTCCTAGTGCCGCTGATGACGGCGGACGACCTTTCTCGCAGAGCGAACCAATTCGAGAAATTCTGGGGAGTGGTCGACGCCAACGGCGCCACCAAGTCTGGCAGCAAGATCCTCGCTCAGTTCGTCGGGGTGGGCGGCCTCACTCGCCAGCCCAGCGCTGAGGAGATGGAGGCCGAGGTTGCCGCCACCCAGGCCATGGCATCGTCCGCCGTGGAGCATCTGCCCACGCCAGACCTAGCTAGTCAGGAGGTGGTTGCCAATCTAGCCCCAGTGGAGATCGATGCCGCCCTGGAGGCAGCCCGGCAGATCCAAGCTGCCCTCACGACCTCACCCGATGCCCTGGAGAGCAGGGGCTGGGTGGTCACGCCGATACCGGCCAAGGACGAGGAGTGGGTTTGATGAACCAAAATAGGAAACAGAAGCGGCAAAGATCAAAACCTGCACCAGAATCCGAATCGGTATCACCTGGAGACCTTCACGAAATTCTTCAGGATTTGGATCCAACCTGGAACGGCGAGAAGCCTGAGGCAGGTCCTCCTATTCGCCTATCCATCCCTCGAAAGCCCGTCCAGTCCGACGACTGAACTCCAATCGGGCGAATTCGTGCAGCGCGATAGCGTCCTTGATGCATTCAATGCATCCCTGAGGGTGAGACATCATCCACACCGCATTTTTTCGCGAGGAATCCGCAATGGCCGCCACTTCGGGCAGAGAAAGTTCCCACTCCATTTCTTCATCCTTGTTTGCTATCAAGCTAGCCAGCTATGTTGCTATCAAGCTAGCCAGCTATGTTGCTAGCTTGATAGCTTGTTGGCTACGAGGTCCACCGGAGTTCACGTCGAAAGAATTCCGCCGCGAAATCCCGCTCGCGGACATGCCCCACGCGCAGACCATCGAAATGAACCAAGGCCCTGTAAAGGTCCTCGTCCCGTAGGGCAGCCCTGGGAGCGCTTGGGAAAATCGGTGCAAGGCCGGTGCCGCGCGAATCTCCCTTGGCGTAGGGCCAAACCAGACATTCAGACTCGTTCTTAGTTCTGATCAGGTTGCTTTCGAAAATACATGAGGATGCCCCGGTCGGAACACCCCGAACCCGCCCTTCGAAAACCGGCGGGAGCATGTACCGGGCGCCATGGATCAAAAATTCTGCCAAAGCCACCCGGTTGATCTTCCCTTTCAAACCCTTCTCTGTGAGCAATCCCGAAAGCACCAGACGCCCCACTGAGGCATGAACCTGGGATGGACTCAGCCCAAGCACATCTGCCATGGCGAGGAATGTCCACACCCTCCCGCGCCGCGAAAAGGCGAACGCCAGGATTACGAAAACATCCCTGCCATCCAATGAAATTTGAGCGTTTTTCGTCATTCCAGAATTCCGAATTCTTTAGAGATCGATAACTATGGCTGGGTTGATGGGCCTGTACAGTTCGTCACAACTGGAGGCATTGATGTACCGGACCCCATCTCGCTCAAGCTGACCCGACCCGTCGTGAATGTGGCCAAAGATATGTAGCCTGGGCCGAATTGATTCAATCCGAGCGGCGAGATCTGAACAGCCTAGTGGAGGGGTGCCATCGACAAACACGGACCCCCATTTGGTCTTGTGCTCTCGGGACATCACCGTATCCAAGATCCCATGCGGCGGGCCATGAGTAATCAGGATCTCGGTGTTGGGTGGAATGAGGCCCCACTTTTTGCGGATTTGCTCACCCCGAGTTAGCCCAAATGCCCAACGCCCGAAACGAGGCGTCCAAGGGGACCCCCAAAATTTGTACCCTTCGATCTCGCATCCGGAATCCCCGAGGTAGATCACGTCAGGCCCCAGGCACGCCCGCGCCATCTCCGGCTGCTTCTCAAAAAAGCGGTCGTGGTTTCCGGCGACAACGATTTTCCATGGGTGGGGTAGGCGTCTCAGCCAACGTGCGAATTTGTGGACCTCGCGCTCGGTCCCAAGACTGCAGAAGTCGCCCGCATGGATAATCACGTCCCCCGCCGGAATGGCTACCGACGCATGGTTGCCGTGTGTGTCTGCAATGCAAACCAGCCTCACGACGCCTCCCTCATTGTTTTCCGTTCAGGTACGGACTCTCTTTGGCTGCGTGAAAATGGGTCCCGGCGCCGCAACACCCGGGAGAACTCATACTCGATCCCGCTGTGCCGCAATGCGTAAGAGCGGCCGGGAGTGCGGCCCGGCGTCCACAGGGACTCCGTCGTCCATCGCTCAATTCCGTCGCGCAGGACGAGCCCTTCGGGCCGCTCCTCGTGCAGGACCTGGCAGCAAAAAATTCCCTGCTGGTTCTCCAGGTCTTCTACGACCCGCGTTGGATCGGCCGTTGGATCGGCCGTTGGATCGGCCACGACGATCTGATCAAACAAGGGCCCCCACTCACTCGGCATCGGGAGCCTCCTCTTGGCGCTCGCGGTGGGTATTCTCCTCAGCAGCGACATCCCTGATGGCCCTGGCGAGCCCCTCCCTGGTCGCGGCCATCACAAGCTGACCCTGGGGTCCGATGGCCTCCACCCCTTCACCCTCTGGGCCCCAGCCGCTGATCCGCCAGCCCTGGGGCAGCTCGGGCACAACAACCGCCCTTAGCATGCGAAATCTTTCCGGACCCGCAGTCCTAGAGCCTTTAGGTGTCCGGCGATTTGGTTGGTTTCGGAAACGACGAAAGCCAGGCGGAGATGAGACATCCCGCAATGGACGAGGGCATCGTGGAAGTCCTCGGCCAACTGCTGCTCGATCCAGACTCGGGCGGAGGGACTGGGCGTCTGAATCCAGAGGGTGCTGCCATCGAAAATCATGGCCCGGCAGGGCTCGATCCAATCCTGGAAGGTGCTCTCGGGAAGCTTGGAGGCCAGGGCCCGCCGGAGGCATTCCCACTCCGGCACCGGCATCGGGACAGATGCGGGTACGGGGGCGCAACCCTCACACCGATCCATTACTGCTGCGAGTTTCGCCTCGGTGACTTCGCCCGCGTAGTAGCCGAGATAGGCATCCCTGAGATCGCTCTCGCCCTGCATCGCTGGATGGGCCTGGACTGCGGCGGCCCAGGATTGCTTGGCCTCCGCTAGACGAGCTTCCAGGTAGGCTGCCCGGGCCTCCTCCTCTGCCCGAGCAGCGTTGGCCTCCTGGGCGGCGCGGCGCGCCAGGTCGAGCAAGCGTGGGATCTGCTCGCCTCCGATCATTGTTAGGATTCGCCCGACCACATTGGTAATCACGTTTTTCCCCCAAGAGAGCATGTGGGGACGCTCACAGAGGTCGGCGAGTTGGCCATTCTGGAGTGCGGCGAGCAAGTCGGAAATTTCTGTGTTCGAGGCCGTTCGCAGCGCCAGGCCAGCGCACACGCGGGCTCCCGGGGCATTTGTCCCCGGGATGCCATCGACCATCGCCCCCACGAGAGACTCCAGACTCACCTCACCCACCACACCCTCGCTCGCGGGGGAGTGGGTAGGTACGGTGGGGTATGGTTTACAGGTACTTTCTTTTTTCTTTGTACTTGTACTCTTTAAATGAGTTTGGGAATTTTTACCGCAAAACGGGATAATTTCCCCCTCACGCTCGGGAATTTTTCCCTCCGGCTCGGGAAAAATTCCCGGATTCCGGGAAAAATTCCCGAGGCGCCACCTGGGGTTGAGACGGTATCGACCTGCCCCGACCGACCGGAACGCCTGGGCCAGGACCCCAGATTCTGGGCGGGCAATGGTTTTTCGGTCTGCCGCCAGGGACCGAATGAGGTCACTCCTCGACGTCTCGCCCCAAGCATCTGCGGCAGCCTCCCTTACCGCCACGAGTGCCACTGCAAGCGCGGCGATCGGTGTGAGGGACTTTGCGGCGGCCTCCAGTAGCCCCACCAGCGCCGAGGCTGATATTAAATCTTTACCATTTTGGTATGGATTGACATCGCTCTGGCCTTGGCTGATACTACGGAATGCAGGCCCTGCCTGTGCTGTTGCCATAAGTTCGTCCGTCGAAGGGGGAAGCCATTGGTGGCAGCGGCGAGGAAGAGTTAGCGCTCATCCTCGCCACCAGGATTCAAAAGTTCAGCCCCCACTCCTCCCAGAGCGGGGGCTTTGAGTTAGGTACTCGCTCTCCTGGGCCGAGTCCTATGCAAGGAAGACGGGACAGCAGGCGCCGGAAAAATCATGTGCTGCCGAATCCATCCGATCACTACCTCCAGGTCGTACCACCGGGTCTTAATGCCGGGCACCTGGACGTAGGGCAGCAACGGCAGCAGTTTCTCGAAGCTATTTCGGCTGCGCATACCGGGAAATTCCCCTGCGACAGCTGCATGCAATTCCGTTCGATTCAGGAAGGCCATTAGAACCTCCATAGACTACATGTTCAAATGATGCTCAAAAGAGCAAGCCAGCGCAACATCTTTTTTCGAACCTCAGGTTCTTGTCTTTCTCAGTTGGTAAAATGCCCCATGAGAAAACCAAGTCCGAGAGAGCCAGGAGTCCCCGCACGCCTGCAGCGACTAGCCGATCTAGCCGGTTCTGTCGTGGCACTAGCCGAAATCTGTGGAGTTTCGCGTCGCGGCCTAAACGATTGGCTAAACAGCGTTCGACCAGCTCACCCCACCCTGCTGGCAAAAATCGCGGAAGCCACCGGTACCGATCCCGAATGGCTTAGGGAAGGTCGCGGCACTCCACCCACTAGGCTCTCCCCCCAAGGGCCAGCGCACATCGTAAGTCTCATTCCGATGAATGAGCCCCACGTGAGGTCCATCCTGGCAATCGACAGGAATTGGCTTCACCTCAGGCTTGGGCTCGCGCCCGAACGTGCCATTTTGTGGAATCAACCAGACGATTCCATGGAGCCTCTGGTCGGCCTTGGCGACCCGGTCCTTTGCCGACCGTGGCCCAAAGACAGCCCACCTCCAATAACAGGTCTCACCCGGTATTGCCTGGTCCGGAAAGGCGAGGATGTTAATCTCCGATGCATCTTCCGATTAGAGGGAACGGGTTCAATCGTATTGCGCCCTCGCAATCCAAAATACCCAGAGATACTCCTTCCGGCTGACGCAGAGATCCTCGCAGAAGCTATCTGGGGGGGACATTCTCTTGAACAACCCATGAAAGAGAGTAGAAACAAGTCGAGGGCCCCTTGGTGAATGAGAAAACTGCCAAGGGTTATGTCAACGGCCTTCGGCTTCACGTTGGCCTGCGCGGAAACGCTTATTACTACAAATTTAAATTTGGCGGGAAAACCTACGAGGGCTCCACGGACACAGACCGTCTTCGCGAAGCAACAGCGCATCTTGAAGCCCTCAAGACGGCCCTGCGCGAAGAAAAGAAGCGAGGCACTCTCCTCCGAAACGCCCTGCCCACGCTTGCTCGCGCTTACTCAGACTGGCGTGCTGAGATTAGCGCGCATGCCTCGAAGGGGCACCTCAAGAGCGTGGCCTCTTACTGGCGGTTGCATTTGGAGCCGCATCTTGGGCACCTGCGGCTCAACGCGGTGACTACCGCCGCCGTCGAGAAATGCCGCGCTGCCTACCTGGCCGTGGGTGGCACATATGGGGGCGCGAACTCCCTTCTGAAACTCCTGGACACACTTCTCGGATGGGCTATTCGACACGACATCCTATTGAGGAAACCTTACAGGGTCGGCAAACTGCGCGTCCAGCAGGCGCCCAGACCAATCCTCTCAGGGGCACTGGCACCGCAATTCCTGGCTGAAATCGACAGGGCTCGGAACCCGCATGTCCACATTGCGGTACGGCTCATGCTCGGGCTCGGGCTTCGGGAGGACGAGGCTCTAACAGCTCGCTGGGAGTGGTTGGATCTTCGCCGCATGACGTACACACCAGGCAAAACCAAGGGACGTGAAGCTGTGCCCGTGGATGTCCCCCAATGGCTTGGTGCGTACCTGGAGCCTCACTGGCAGGAGAGCGGACTAATGCTTCCTGCTGTCGAAGCCGATCCTGAGAACGAAATCGAGGAGGCGCCGCACTTCGCAGGTTTCACGAAGAAGGCCATCGCCAGGGCCGCCGATGCCGTTAAGCTTCCAGGCCTCACGCCTCATCGCCTGAGAGCGACCTTCGCGACACTGCACGCCGACGCAGGAACCCCCACCACCGAGATCCAGGCGATGCTGCGCCACAAAGAGATCGAAACGACTCTGCGCTATGTGGAGTCTGGCCGCCAGAGCCAGCGAGAAGCCCAGCGCAAGGTGGCCGAGATGATGGGGCTCCAGAAACCACCAGAGAAACCAAAGAGAAGCAAGGGTGGTAAAAACGGTGGTAATTTAAAACACACAACCGACAAATGCTGAATATTGAATAGTTTAAAATTACACCCACTGGCCTCCGAAGCCAAAGGTCGTGCGTTCGAGTCGCACCGGTTGCACCAGTCAAAAAGAAGCCAGGGCCGATGCCCTGGCTTCTTTTTGACTGGAACCTCGGCGACTCGAACGCACGAGTGGCATCGCCCGAGACGGCGCATGCGCGCCGTCGAAGCGAGGCCGGAGACCGCGCAGCGGGCTCTCGTTCAAAGGAGTGGGCGTCCTTCATCTCGATGAATCTGGACAGTCAGAGATCGTGACGACGGTAGCTCCTACCGTCCTTCCGGTGCCTGCCACAACTCGATGCGGTTGCCTTCGGGGTCCATGACCCAGCCGAATTTTCCGAACTCGGATTCCTCGACCTTGTCGTCCACCTCGCAGCCTTCTTCGCGCAGCACGGCAAGCAGGGCATGCAGGTCTTCGACTCGGTAATTGATCATGAAGCTCGCGGAGCTGGGTGCGAAATAGGTCGTGGATTCCTCGAAGGGGCTCCAGACGGTCGTTCCCACTCCAGCAGGGTTCTCCGGCGAGGCCCAGGGGAACACGACACCCCCCCATTCCTCGACCCGCAATCCCAGGTGGTCCCGATACCAATCCGCCAGTCTCTTCGGGTCCTTCGCCTTGAAAAACACGCCACCGATGCCGGTCACTCGCCTCATGATTGTCTCCTAGAAGGGCCCTGCCTCTGCCAGCTTCAACCTGAATCCGAACACCGGGAAACCCTGTTGCAGGAAGTCCAGATCCTCTGATCTTACGAACCCCAGGTGTTCGTACATCCGCCACGCAACCTGCATGGCCTGGGTGGTATGCAGGATGACTTGGGCGTGCCCCTTTTCTCGCGCCAACTGGACGCAGGCGCGAGTCAGCGCCTTGCCCGCGCCGAGGCCTCTGAATTTGGGGTCGATCCCCAGGAGGCGGATGCCAGACGCGTTCTTCTCGGCGGTTGCCGTGCCGCCGGAGCCGTATTCCGCCATGTCGCCGAAGTAAACGATGCCGCCCAACAACTGGCCTTGCACCGTGAGGGCAACCAGCACCCGAGCGCTCTTTTTCTCCGCGAAGCGTCCGATATTGGTGAGCAGTTCGTAGTAGCTCGGTTGTTCCTCCGGGGTCGGAAAGCCTTCAAGGCTGGAGTAGACCTCCACCATGAGTCGACCGAGAGCTGCGTACTCATCCTGGTGGAGGTCGCGGATCGTCAGCTGCTCAGTCATTTCCTTCGCACCTTTCGTGTTCAGGTCTTCAGGGTCTTCTGTTTGTTTTTGAGCATCAACAAGACTTTGCCAGCCCTGATTTCCCGAATAGCGGCCTGCTTGGCTCCACCAATCCAATCACAATAGCCGCGCTTGTAACCATCGGAGAGACTATCGAAGAAGGCCCTTGCGTCGGCCCCGTTTGCCACCACGACTGTCAGCTCATCTGGAACAACAGGCTTCCCCTTGCTAGTTTCCATCGAGTTTGCTCCTTTGCGTGTGGAGATTTTCGGAGAAACGAGGCGGATGCCAAAGCCTGCCACAAGGGGTGAACAGATTCCGCCGGAGGTGGAACCGGCCAACCCCGTGACGCGGGCGCGAGGTCGCTTCCCCCTGAACCTTCTTTCCCAAGGCCGCACTCCTGAACTTGCAACTGTGACCATTCTGGGGAGGCTTCACATGGACCTGTTCCTGGGTATGTTGCTGATACTGGGCATGATGTCCCTGATCTTCATGGGGCCCGAATGGGTGGGGGGGCTTGCCCGGGGGTTCCGAAGCGGGAAGAGGGTCGGCCCGAATCAGTGAGGGCGGGAATCCCGGGGCCCACTTTGCGAGAGAACGGGTAGCATGTGGGGACAACCAACCCCATTCGGACGCCCGCACTCCCTGAGGAGGTCCTTCGTGAAGCTCGGAGCCATTGCACTTTCTCTGGCGGTCTGCTCCGCCGCTGCCTCAGCCGCCGCGCCTGCGCCGGCCTTCGCGGGGGTTTGGGGAACCCAGAACGGGCAGGTCCATATCCAGATCCAGGGCAACACGGTGACCGGGATCTACAAGGGACGGGTGAATCAATCCAGCGATTTCCGATTCACATGCCAGGCCCCAAGCCCCGATGCCGCCTCTGGTAGCTGGCAGTTCGTCCAGCCTAGCGGCGGACAGAACAGCGGCTCCGTGAATCTTCGGCTCGTGGACTCTGGGCAGTTGCACATGGTCATGCGCTATGCGGACGGCAAGCCCATGCTCGACACGCGGCTGCGCAAGGTGGAACCGGCGGCCTTCCAGGGCAATTGGGCCACGCAAAACGGGATCATCCGCATTTCCCGCTCGGCCAACACCCTGACCGGGTCCTATCAGGGGCGCAAATCCAGCGAAGGAAATTTCTCCTTCACCTGCACCCTGGCTGGAGAGACTCGCGCCACGGGCAATTGGATTTTCCCCGATGGATCCAATCGAGGCCCCATCGCGCTGACCCTTCAGAATGGCCAGATGCGCATTGTCATGACCTACGCCAACGGCAAGCCGATGCTGGATGCCACTGTGAACAAGACGCCCTGAGGCATTGAAAAGACTCAGGCTCGTCTCTGAATGGCTCTTTCCTGCGCCAGATTCTCCGGCGCCTTTCCCCATGGAGGTTCCCCGTGCGACGCGCCCTCATCATGTTCACCGGCCTCGGCCTAGTGGCCCAGAGCCCCTTTGCCGTCAAGACCACCACTCCCACAGGCGCCCAGAAGGCCCCGGCCCTGGTGAAAGTTTCCGGAAAAGTAACCCAGTGGGTAGGGGGCGGAGTCGGCCAGAGCCCCAAGGAGAAGCCGCTCAACCAGGCGACGGTGGTGATCGGCCAGGATCTTCAGTTCCAGTCTGGAAACAGTGGCATGGACACCATCCGTGGGCAGGTGGCAGCCAAGATCCTGACCGATGCCAATGGTAGGTGGGAAGCCAAGGTCCCCGCGGGCACCCACACCGTCATCTACTGGAAGGCAGGTTACACCCCGAGTATCAACAATCCCCTGCAGGCGCCGGGCGACCATACCGGCACCATCAGCCAGGACAAGCAGATGCAGGGACTCCACCGCACACTCCACCTGGCCAAGTAGACAGACCCTGAGGCCATGCCGAATCGCAGGGCCCGACCCGAGGGGCTTCTCCCCGAGTCGGGCCCTTTGGCGCGTTCAAGCCTTACTGCGCGGCCTGGTAGGACTTGAGCTTGTCTTCGCTCTCCTTGAGGAAGGCGGGCGGGGCTCCGGCCTTTCGGGCCCAGGCCAGGAAAGTTTCCAGGGATTTCACCGCATCCTTGGGCCGTCCCAGCTTGGCGTAGCCCTCCGCCACAGCCTGGTGGTACATCATGTTCGGCGTGGGCGCCTTGAGGGCTTCTTCGAGAACGCCCACGGCGGATTCCGTCGTGGCCTTGTCCAGGCCTTCCTCATTCAGTGCGGAGGCGGCCAGGCGAGTGGCCCTGGCGGCGCCCTGAGCCTTTTCGGACTCGAAGAAGGCCTTGGCCTTGGCGGGATCGGTGCGCAGCAGGGCACCAAAGCGGATGGGCCCCACTCTGGGCTCGATGCGAGGTTCCAGGGCCACAGCCTTGTCGATCAGGGGCAGGGCCTGCTGGGGCCAGCGCTTGTCCAGACCCTTTTCCATGAGCAGTTCTGCCGTACCCATGCAGGCCATGAAATCCGGCTTGACCAGATCCGCATCCAGCAGGGCCTGGGCCTTGGCGGGATCGGTGGCGGCCAGGGCCAGGAAACGCGGGCGCTTCAGCTCCTCCTTCAGGTCGGGATGCTTGGCCTCCGCCTGGTCGGCCAGGGTGAGCACCTTGGGCCAGTCCTTGGCCTTCAGGGCGTCCTGGATGGCCGGCGAGGCCTCTTTCCAGGCGGCCTCCTGGGCCTGCTCCTTGGCCTCCTTGGCCTTCTCCTCGGCGGCGGCCTTCTCGGCGGCGGCCAGGGCGGCCTTGAGATCGTGGGTGCCCGCGATCACCTGCTCGAGGGTGGTGGCGAAATCTTCGTTCATGGGGTGGCCGATGTGGGCGATGCGGCCCTCCTTGTTCAGGATGAAGGCTGCGGGAATGCCTTTCTGGTTGGCGGCCTGCATCCAGGCCTTGGCCATGTGGCCGTCCTGCCCATCGCGACAGACGGCGTAGTCCATCTTGTCGCCCATCTCCTTCACGAAGTCGTCGACCTTCTTGTCCACCGCCGCCGGATCGGCGCCCCGCTCCCAGACATCGACGCCGATGAAGGTGGCCTTGCCCTGGTGCTTCTTCGCCAACTCCGTGAGGTGGGGAATGGTTTCCCGGCAGGGGCCGCACCAGGTGGCCCAGAATTCCACCACGTAGACCTTCCCCTTTTCCAGGGTGGTCACGGGCGTGCCCTTCACCCAGCGGGCCACCTTGAAGGCAGGGGCTGGATCGCCCACCTTCAAGGCCTTGGCCTCGGCGGGGGCCTTTTCGGGAGCCGCGGCGGCCTTGGCCGGAGTCTTCGGCTTGGCCGGAGCCTTGGCGGGCGCCTGGGCCGAGAGATTGGAAGCGATCAGGACGAAGGCCAAGGGGCCGAGAACGCGCAGCATAGGATGCCTCGTGGATGGTTTGCTCATCCTAGCCTTTTGCTCCTCGGCCGCGCAATGGACGAGGGTGCCCTTCAGGGTTCCGCAGGCTCCACCTGGGCCTCGCTGAACTGCAGACGCACCAGCTTGGCGTAGTGACCGTTCTGTTCCATCAGCGAGTCGTGGGTGCCACGTTCGATCAGGCTGCCCTGGTCCATCACCCAGATCTCGTCCGCATCCTTGATGGTGCTCAGGCGATGGGCGATGGTGAAGGTGGTCAGGCGGTGGCTCACCCGCTCGATGACGGTCTGGATCTTGTGTTCCGTTTCGCTGTCGATGTTGGCGGTGGCTTCGTCCAGCAGCAGTATGGCCGGTTCCTCGTAAAGCATGCGGGCAAAGGCCACCAATTGACGCTCTCCGGCGGAGAGCTTCTGACCGCGCTCCCCCACCTGGGTGTCCAGGCCCTCGGGCAGGCGGGCCACCATGTCTTCCATCTGGCTCTGCTCCAGCACCAGCCGGATGCGCCGCTCGTCCCGGGGGCGCCCCAGGAGGATGTTCTCCTCGAGGGTGCCGGAGAAGATGAACACGTCCTGCAGCACCAGGCCGAAGAGTCCCCGCAGCTCCTTCAACCGCAGCTCCCGGATATCCACATCATCGAGCAGGATGCGCCCCTCGTTCACATCGTAAAAGCGCATGAGCAGGTTGATGAGCGTGCTCTTGCCCGCCCCGGTGTGGCCCACCACCGCGATGCGCCGCCCCTTGGGAATGACCCCCGACAGGTGCTGAACGACCCGCCGACCCTTTTCCTCGTAGGCGAAGGACACATTCTCGAAGCGGAGCTCCCGCTCGAAGAGCGCCGGTGCAGGTGTCTCCGCCTCGGGAATCTCGTCACGGTTGTCCAGCAGGCGGAAGATGCGTTCGCTCGAGGCCATGGCCGTCTGCATCACGTTGTAGCGTTCCGCCAGTTCCCGAATGGGCCTGAAGAAGCGGGCGGACTGCTGGATGAAGGCCAGGAGCAGACCAAGGGTGAGGGCCCCGCTCTGGAGCTTGAACCCGGCGTAGAAGATGAGGGCCGCCAAGGTCGCGCTGGTGATGAACTCCACCACGGGGAAGAACACCGCATAGGCGAAGATGGTGCGGATGAAGGCGGAGAGATATTTCTGGTTGAGGCCCACGAAGGCCGTGCGGCTGGGAGCCTCCTGGCCGTTGAGCTGCACCAGGCTCATGCCCGAGAGCTGTTCCTGAAGATAGGCCTGGATCGCCGCGTAGCGTCCCTGAGTCTCTCGGAAGGCATCGCCTGCGTGGCGTCGGAAGATCTCCGTGGCCACCAGGAGGAAGGGAATGATGCCCAGGGCCACCGTGGCCAGGCCCGGATGCTTGGTGTACATCCAGATCACGATGGCCAACAGGGAAAGCGCATCTCCCACAATGGCCACGAAGCCGGACGAGAACATG
>JAYREN010000025.1:0-25446 GCA_041908845.1 Holophaga sp.
CGCCCTGGAGGCGTGCCGGGTCGTCGGCCTGACGGGCCAGGCGCGCTAGATCGCCGAGGCAGGCGTTGATGTCCTGGGTCCTCATGCGGCGCTTCACCAGCAACTGGGCGATGCCCTCGGGTGAATGATCGCCCAGGGTCCGGGAGGCCGCCCGCCAGGAAGTGGGCAGCAGGGCGCGGGCCGCGCGGAGCCTCAGGAGGGTCGAGTCCCCGCTGTTCTCGCCCTCGGAACCGAGGGCCGCGGCCACCCGGAAGAGGGCCTGTTCGTCCGCTGGAGTGGGCAGGCGCAGGGCGACCCGGGCGGACAGCACATCCTGGGGATGAACCTTCAGCCGTTCGTTGAGGGCGGGAATAACGGTTTCTGGTTTGGCGGTCCAGAAGGGCAGCGCCTCGCGCCAGGTGGCGGGGAGCTGGGCGTCCGCCGAGGCGGGCGCACCCAGGCGGCGCCACAGATCGAAGGCCTGGACCTCCTGTCTCGCCTCCCAGGGGCTTCGGCCCCGGGCCTCGAAGAGCAGGCGGGCGGCGCCCTCCGGCTGTTTGAGGGTAGCCAGGATGGCGGCCCGCTCCCGGGTATGGTCGAAGTGCCAGACCTGGGGCCAGCGCGCCAACCAGCGGGGAGCCTCAGTGGGCAGGACCTCCGCCAGGATCTGACAGAGGGCGCCCAGCTGCTGAGGCGTTACTTCGCCCCGGAACCAGGCGGCATCGAGATCCGCCGCCAGGGCGGGCCGTTCCGCCGCCGGGGCCAGACGGAAAGCCAGGCGCCAGGCCTCGGTGCTGATGCTGCCTTCGTCCCGGCGCTCCTTCAGCAGTTTGCGGAAGCGTTCCTCCACCTGTTGCGCCTGCTTGTGCTCCCGGAAGGGCGCCAGCCAGAGGATGAGCCGGTCCACCAGGGCCTCGCTGTTCACGGGGGCGCTGGGTTGGGCCTGCTCCTGGGCTTCGGACGTATCTTCTTCGCCCTCATCGTAGGAATCCGAAGGGCTGGGTTCCTTCGTGGACGCATCATCGGTTTCCTGCCCCAGGCTGAGGGCCTTGGCCTGACGGAGTTCGGCCAGCATGCCATCGACCTGGACCAGGGCGGGCTCCAGCTCATTGCGGAGCAGGTGGGCCCGGACGGCCAGAAGGGCTGCCACGTCGTTGTGATCCTTGGCCAACCTCGCGAAGAGGGCGGGCTTGGCGACTGAACGCTGGCCTACGTCTTCCAGCATCTGCAGGATCTCGGCCCGCTCCTGGAGGGGCTGCTGTTTCATCCAGGGGGCGGCGTGGGGCCAGAGACCGCCCAGCTTGGTCAGGCCGCGGGTGGGCAGGGGGGCGCTGTCCTTGACCCACAGTTCCCGCAGCCAGTAGCGGATCTGCTCGGCAGACAACTGCCGCTCGCGACGGGCCCAGCGGGCGGCCAGGGCGGCTCGGAAGCCCACGGGATCCGCGGTGCGGAAGCGGTCGGCGGCCTCCTTGCGGCGATCCACCAGGTAGGCCAGGAAGGCCGGTCCCACGGGGGTTTCGGGATCCAGCAGCTCCATGACGGGGGGCAGGCCGTGTTCCTCCGCCAGGCCGGAGGCCCAGCGGTACTCGGTCTCGTTGAGCTTGGGTTGGACGTGGTCGAGGAAGGCGCGAAGGCTCTCGACGGCTTCGGCCTTCTTGTCGGCGGCCATCAGCAGGGAGATCCTTGCCTCCAGCCGTCGCCGGTCGCCCAGGGCGCCCGGGCGGGCGGTTTCCAGCTCCAGGGCCAGGGGCAGATCCTTCAGGCCCTTGGCCAGCCGCAGGGCCAGAAGGGTGCGGTCAGTCTCGCCGCTGCGAGCGGGCACATCCAGGGGCACCAGGGGGGCCGTGGCGTCGCCCTTGCGGTAGCGGGCCAGGGTCTCCAGCACGTACCAGGCTTCGCCGGGGCGTTCGCCCCAGAGGGCTCCCGGCAGGCGGCCCTCGTCCACGCCGGAGCCGATCACCCGGTCATCGCCGGTCTCGACGAGCTGCCCCTTGGCGTCGCGCCGGGGCGCGAATTCGGGCCAGAGCCAGGCGCTGCTCTTGCCGAGGACTTCGCCCACGGTCTGGGGGCCGCGCAGCTTGAGGATCAGGGGATGGTCGGCGGCCTGGGGCTGGCCGGTGATCAGGTTGGCCACGGCGAGGGTGGCCTGTTCGACCACCTTCCGCCGGGCCAAGAGCACGGGATCCGCCGGGCCCTGGACCTGGGGCGTGGTTTCCCACATCCGGTACCAGGCGATGCGGGAGCTTTCCGGCAGGAGGTTCACCAGGGGATGGCTGCGCCAGTGGCGGGCGGCCAGGGCCCAGAAGCGGTCCCAGAGCTTGCGATCCGACAGGATCGGTGCCAGCTCCCGGGCCTTCTCAGGGCGCTTGGCGGCGCCTCGGGCCCAAGTCTCCAGCACATCGACATCGGCCATCCAGATGGCCCAGGGCAGGGCGTTACCCACGGCGCCGGGCTTGTGGACCTCCGCCATGAGTTCCCTCCAGCGGGGTTCAATGAAGGCCGCCAGTTCCTCAGGGCGGTCCCGTCGGGCCAGATCCTTCATCCACAGCTTGGGGAGGTTGGGCTGGGTGAACACGAACCAGGTGCGGTTCTGGGTGCCGCTCTCGCGCTTGACTAGCTCTGCCCCCACCCGTTCCACGAAGGCCAGAGGCGCCTGCTGCTGCCAGGGACCCGGGCGGGTGGCGAGGTGATTGTGAGCCAGGGCCATGCGGACCGAGGGTTCCAGCCCGGCGCTCTGGACGAAGGGCCACCAGGTAGAGAGGGCTGAATTCGCGGGTGCACCCTTGGTCAGGATGCGGGCGAGGACGAAATTCGTTACCTCTTCCCGCTGTTCGGGGCGGCCCTGGCGCAGCAGGGCGTTGGCGGCGGTACCCAGGAATCCTGCGTGACTTGCGTGGTTCCCGAGCAGCCTGGAGAACTGTCCGGTGAGCATGGCCAGTACGGACTGGGTGTCCTGGGAGAGACGGGAGCCGGCGCAGGCGTTGATGTCGCCCTTGTCCGAATAGATGCGGAGGGCATGGTGGGGCAGACCCAGGGCCAGCAGGCGTTCCGTGGCCTGGGCGCGCCGTTCATCCAGTTGCGAGTTCTCCTTGGGAGCCTCCTTCTGGTAGGCCTCCAGAGCTGCCTTCTCGATGGCCAGAGCGCGTTCGGCATTGCCCGCCCGGGCGTAGAGTTCCGAGCGCCAGCGGGCCACGCCTTCGTCGGCGGGCCTGGGGCGGTTCCAGCCTTCCAGGAAATCGGCGGCCTCCTGGTTGCGGTCTCCCCGCACCATCAGCTCCACAGCCTCACGCCAGAGATCCTCGCGCTCGGGGCGCACGGCTACGGCGCTGCGGGCGGCCTCGATGGCGCCCTCGACCTGGTGGAGATCACGCTTGATGTCGCGCACGGCCACGGCCCAGCGCACATCCCGGGGGCTGCGCTGCTTCTGCTTCTCGAAGAAGCCCAGCAGCTCGGCGGCCTTGCCCCCCTTCTGAGCGGAGCGGCAGGCGGCCTGGAGCCAGTCCCGTTCGGTCTTGCGGTTGAGGGCCTCGATCCATCGTCCCAGGGCCAAGCCATGGGCGGATTCCAGATCCGCGGCCCGGGCCAGCTGGTAGTAGAGGGTGCCGTGATCCTCCGAGGGCAGCTTGGCGGCCTCGGTCTTGGCCGTGGCCTGAGCATCCCAGGCCGGGTTCTCCCGCAGGCTGAGGCGCGCGTGGAGGTGCAGCGCACCTAGGCGCTGGGCCGTGCTCAGAGTGCTTTCCGCCAGCAGCTTGGCCACGGCGCGGCGCGCCCTCGGCAGATCCGAGGCCGCCAGGCTTTCCGTGGTGAGCCTTTCCAGGAAGGCCTCGCGGTGTCCTGCGGCGGCCCTGGCAATGACTTCTTCCAGCAAGGCTCGGGCTTCGGCACCGCGATTGGTGCGGTTCAGGAAGGCGATCCGGTCCTCCAGCAGCCCCAGGCTCCAGGGATGGCGGGTGGTGAGGCGCTGCCATTCGGCGGCAGCCTCGGCGGGGCCCTTGGCCCGCTCCAGGTAGCCCGCTCGGGCGGCCTCGGCCCGCAGTTTCGTGGCGCCTTCGGGCAGGGTGGAGATGCGGCTGGCCAGGGCGGCCCAGACGCCATCGGCCTGGTTCACCTGACCGTTGTTGGCCAGGAAGGTGGCCCGGGTCATTTCCTGGCGAATGCGTTCCTCCTCGTTGGGGGTCAGCTCCGCCCGCCGGGCCATGGCGGTGTTGCGCAGGGCGATGACCTGCTCCGCCTTCCACCGATTCTGGGCCAGGGACTGGCTCCAGGGCTCCGCCGCGTCCAGGAACTCCGGCACGCTGGCCTTGGGCATCATCTCGCTCGCCTTGGCCAGCAGCACGTTGCCGATGCGGGTGATGGCGTCGTATTCCTTGGGACGCACCTGCTCCCGGGTCTCGGCCCGCTGGGCGCGGCCCGTGGGGTCGTTGGGCAGGTCCTGCTGGTCGATCCAGTCGTCATCCTCGCCCAGCTGCGGCGGGGTGGGCAGTTCCAGGGTGGCCAGGGGGAACAGGGCCGCCAGGGCCCTCTCGTGGTCGCGCACTCCGGGTTTCAGGCCCTGGATGCGGCGCTCCACAAGGCGATAGACCCGGTCCCGGGCCATGAGCTGGGCCAGGCGGCGCAGGGAACGCTGGTCCTGGTCATAGGCCGAACCAAAGCCGTTGCCATCCTCAGGGCGGAGGGCGTCGAGGTACTCGCGCACGGCGCCTTCCAGATCCTTGAGGTTCTCCCGCAGCACGCCGGTCTCGAAGGCGAAGAAGCGGGGCTGGCCCAGGCGCTTGCGGCCCTCCTCCACCACCGCCAGAGCCTCGGCGTCGTGGTTGTAGTCCCACAAAAGGGTGGCCACTTCGCTGATCCGGCCGGCATCGCGCGGGTTGCGCGACAACAGGTTCTTCCAGTAGGTCTTGGCGGCCTCGGGGCGGCCGCGATCCTCTTCCAGTTCGCCAAGATCGGTCCACAGGGCGCTGGCATCCTCCAGGGCGGGAGCGGTGCGCTCCACCAGGAGGCGGGCCAAGGGGGCGTGGACGCCCGGGGCCAGGCCGCTCAGGGAACGGTGCAGGGACAGCACCCGCTGGGCCAGGGGGCCATCGCCGGGATAGCTGGCCTGGAGGCGATCGGCGGCCTCGAAGGCCTGCTCGAAACGGGAGAGCCGCGACCAGCCCTCGAAGAGCAGCAGGTCATCCACCGGCGTGCGGTTGCCGCGCTTCTCCAGGGTCAGGAGGGTCTGCTCCAGGGTGCCCGCGCGCATAGCCTGGCCCAGGTAGTTCTCCCGCATCCCCGCATCCAGGAAGAAGAGGGCCCAGCCCCGTTCCTGCATGAGCTGGTCGGGGACGACCACGGGGCCGCTGTTCGTGTCCTTGTAGTGCTCGGGCTTGAAGGTGGCGTTCCACTGGCTGGTGGTCACCAGGTGGCGGGCGGCGTTGAAGACCGCGGGGCTGTGGGGGAAGCGTTCCAGGGCCTTGAATCGCACCCAGTCCGCCCAGGGGACCAGGCGGATGCGCCCCAGGATCTGGGGCTGTTCGGGAATTTCTACCCGGATGCTGCCGGTGCCCTCGGTGCGGGAGAAGATCTCACTGGCCCGGAACCGCTGGGCGATGGCTTCGGCCAATCGCTTGAGGTCGCCGTGGTGGCTGCGCTTGGCGTGCCACCGCGTGAGCCCGGACCAGATGCCGGGCCCCTTGAAGCGGTCCAGGGCCCGCTCGTAGCGCGGCCCCAGTTCGTCATCCAGGTTCCAGCCTTCCAGGCGGCTGCCCAGGTTGAGCCAGAGCTCCTCGGCGTTGGGGAGCCGATCCAGCTCCGCCAGGATCAGCCCCAGCGATGATGTGTGGCTTGGATCCCGGCCTTCCAGGCGGCTGATGGATTCTTCCAGCACCCGCCCATAGTCCTGGGTGCGGGTCTCCCGGGGGATGCGGGCCCAGGGACGATCCTCTTGGGAGCCGTAATCCCCTTCGTCTTCGTAGGGATCATTCTCGGGGTCCTGCAGCCGGGGCTGACTGCCATCGGCGGCGAGATGGCGCAGACGCGCCTGCATCAAGCGAATCTCATCGGCGATGGGCACTTCCACCTGGCGCATGGCCAGCAGGGCCACGCGGCGGGCGTTATCCAGCACCGCCGGGCTTGCGGCTTCCATCTGGGGCAGCAGGGCCAGGGCGGCCTGGCCCTCGCCGCGCTCCACGTGGCGCTCCATGATGGCCACCCGCAGGGCGAACAATTCGGGATGCCGGGGGGCGCGCTTGGCCAGTTCTTCGGCCAGGGCCCGGGCGGTGGCGAAGGTGCGGTCCGGCAGGCTGTCGGTTTCCAGCCGCTCCAGGGATTCCTTCCAGGGCAGGCCCGTGAGCAGGAACGAGACATTGCCTGTCCAGAAGCCGGGGGTGCGATCCACCCGGGCGGCCCAGTGGTAGGGCTCGTCGTTGTAGACGCCCAGGGCCAGAGGGCGGCCCCCCGCCTGGAGGGCCAGCTGGGCCAGGGCGGCCAGATCGCCGATCTGGTCCTCGGCATTGCCCAGGTGGGCGGCGGCCAGGGTGGCGCGGAAGGCCTCGGGCAGGGCATCGATCTCGCGGTTGAGGCGGGCGATCAGCAGGTGGTCGGCGCGGCCCAGCTTGGTCTCGAAGCGGCGCTCGATCTGCCGGAGGAGTTCTCCGGCGGCGGTGCCGCGCTGGTGGCCCTGGAAGTAGGTGGCCAGCCGCAGGAGAGCGGGGCCGTCGAAGGCGCGGTCCAGGGTGGCGCGCCAGGTGCTCGGCGCCCCGGGCACGGCCTTGTCCACGCGCTTGGCGTAGGCCTGGCGCAGGGCGATGGACCATGGCTGATCCAGTGCGGCATCGAGAATCCGGTAGGCCTCGGCGTGGTTGCCATGATCCGCCTGAAGATCCGAGCGCAGCAGCAGGCGCCGCTCGGCCCCCAGGGCCTGGGTGGCGGCCAGGGCCTTGTCGGCCTCCTCCAGCCGATCCGCCTTTTCCAGGGCCCGCAGCCAGTCCTCCAGGGCCACGGGATCCTGAGGGAAGAACCCTGCGCGGGCCTTGCGCAGTGCCAGGGCGTCCCCTTGATCGGGATGCTGCTCGGCCCAGGTGATCCGCAGATCCGCCAGGGGGCGCTTGTCGCCCTCGGGCAGGCCCGCCAGGGCGCGCTCGGCGGCCTTGAAGGCCAGTGGCCATTCCTGGTGGGCGGCGGCCCAGCGGGCGGTCTCGTCGAAGGCGGCGGGGCCTTCGGCCTCGGCCCACTTCTCCATGGCGGCCAGGGCGCCGGGGCGGTCCCCCAGTTCCAGCCGGGCATCCGCCAGATGGCGCAGGGCCGCGGCTTCCTTGCGAGCCTCCAGCAGCTTGGCCAGCTCGGCGGGGGGCGTGGGATAGTGCACGCGATGGCCGTCCACCGTGGCGAACCGGGTGGCCAGACTGTAGAGCCAGTCCGATTCCACCAGTTCGGTCCAGGGCACGCGGGTGGCGCCCATCAGGGCCAGCGGCAGGAGCAGCACCAGGGCGCGGCTGCGGGAGAATCGGGAGATCACGCGCTTCACGCTCATTTCCGCACCTCTACCGTGCCCCGCGCAAAGCCGCGGTTCTTGGCCCCGTCCACCGCCTCGAAGAGCAGTTCTTGGCGTCCCGTCAGTTCCTCAGGCACGCGCACCGCGCCGATGCAGCTGCGGGTCGCGGGATCCCAGCGCAGGGGCACGGGCGCGCCCTCGGCCAACCGAGCCGTGAGGACGACCACATCCGAATCCGTGCGGACCTTGAGCTGCAGCAGCTCTCCGGCCCGGGCGCCGGTCGAGGGCTCGGGCTGGATCACCGGGGCCTGGCCATCCAGGATGAAGTGCTTGGTCTCGGTGAGGGTGGCGCCACTGCTGTCCCGCAGCAGGATGCGCACGGCGTGGCGGCCATCGGGGAAGCCCGTGGGCACCAGGAAGCGGCCCTCCCAGAGATTGCTCTTGGGCTGGCGCACCAGGGGCAGCTTGAGACCGAAAGGGAAGAGGGCGGTGGCGCTCACGGTGCCCGCATCGCACTCCACCCGCAGCAGCGGATCGCCCGGCTGGATGCGCCGGGGTCTCAGCAGCGAGCGCGGCGCCGCCAGGAAGGCCGTGTAGGGCGTGATGAACTTGTAGCGCTTGGACAGGGCGATGATCTCGTCCACCCATTCGCGCTTCTCGCCTTCGGCCTCGATGCGGGCCAGCAGGTCATCCACCCGGGCCCGGGCCCAGCGGCGGGGCAGATCCCGCGCCTCCAGGGCCTTTTCCGGCAGGGGCGCCTTGAGGCTCACCTGACCACCGGGGAAGAGATTGGACTTGAGCTGCCAGGTGAGATTTTGTTGTGGCACGGCGTAGCGGCCCACCCAGCCCGACAGACTGCCGGGTTCCAGGGGATCCACCATCACCGGGTAGATGTGGCGGAACTTGGGCTCGCCGCCGGTGGCGGTGAAGGGGATGTCGTTGGCATCGGTGGTGGGGATGACCTCGACGCCCTCGGAGGGGTCCAGCACGCGCTTGAAGAAGAGATCCATTTCGATCTCCGTGGCGGTGGGGCTCACCAGGTGCGTGGAGGCGTTCCGCAGGGCCTCCCGGGCCTCGCCCGCGGTGATGGCGGTGAAGATGGGCGTGAGGCCCGCGGCCTCCCGCAGCGCCTTGGAACTCACGGGCTCCGCCCCACTGCTGAGCAGCAGGATGCGGCCCGAATCCCCCACCAGCTTGCGCGCGGTGCCGATGGCCAGGGCCAGGTTGGAGCCGGGGCCCAGGGGGCGGGCGCGCAGGGCCGTGAGCTGCGCCTCGATGTCCTTGGGGGTGACGGGATGGAGCGCGGCTTCGCCGGGCTTGCGGTCGAAGGGAATCAGCGCGAAGCGGTCCTGGGGCGCCAGGGCTCCCAGCACCCGCACCAGATGACCGTACGCGGTTTCCAGGCCGCCCCACCGATGGCCCAGGGAGGTATCAAACAGGATGGCCAGGGTCACGGCGGGGCCCTTGGGCGCCGCCTTGGCGCCCGGGGCCTGGAGCTTCAGGGTCATGGGCGGCATGGCCTCCAGCAGGAAGAAGCCATCCTTTTCCGGGGGGATCTCGCTCGGGCGCTCCCAGGGGGCCAGGGCCAGGCCATCCGGCAGCAGGCCATCGGGATTGCGGAAGGCACTGAGGCGCAGGGGCGCGCCCGCCCTGGGCCTGATGCGCAGCACCAGATCCTTGCCGAGGGAAACCTGACTGCCGGTGAAGGTGGCTCCGGTGCCGGAGGCCTTGAGGGGCAGGCCCGCAGGCACGGCCTCGAAGGTGCCATCCTCTAGGGTGATCCGCACGGTGAGGGTGCGGGCCACCGGGGCCTCGCCATCGGGGGGGCGCAGCACGAGGCGGAACTCGCCGAGGCCCTCGATGAAGGGGACTTCCTGCTGGAACTGCATCTCCAGGCGCTTGGTGGCCAGGGGCGGAATGGGCGCCACCGTCACGGAGAACAGCGAACCGCCGCTGGGGCGAGGGGCGCCGGGGCCCGCGTCGGAGCCTTCGGAATCCTCTTCTTCACCCTGTTGGAGCAGGCCCGGATCGATGCGCTGGGTGGTGAGCTGCTTGTAGATCTCCCGGGCCCGCTTCTTCTCCAGGATCACGCCGGGGATGCGCTGGAGGCCATCCCAGATGGCGAAATCCCCCACGGCGGCGGAGGGCGGCAGGGCGAAACGGTACGTGCCCTCCTGGATGGCGGTCGTGTGGTTCTCGAAGACTTGGCGCACGTTGACCCGGGCATAGCCCCGGGCGATGCCCACATCGATGGTCATCTCCCGGAGGCTGAGGACCTTGGCGTCGGGGCGGCCCGAACTGGTGGGCACCAGCAGGCCCGCCTGGGCGCGAAGGGTCAGGGGAGCTGCCAGCAGGCCGCCGAGGAAGAGCGCGCGCAGGGTGAAGTTCATGTCAATTCCCTTCTCGGAGGGTGGTGAGGGAAAAGCGGGTGAGACCTTCGTCGGTGCCGATGTAGAGCCAGCCGCTCTCGCCCAGCAGCGCCGTGACGCGGGGCGAAGGCAGCGGGAGTTCGAGGTGCCGGAAGCGCGAGCCATCGGCGCTCAGCACGAAGAGGCCGTGGCCCTCGGTGCCCAGGAAGAGGCGGCCGCCGGCTTCCACCAGGCAGCCCGTGTTGATCTTGTAGCCCTGGGTCTCGGGAAAGGGATTGAAGGCACCCGCCGCGTTGGGCTGCTCCGGCAGGGCCGTGCGGCGCGTGACGCCGCCTCCGTAGGTGCCCACGAAGAGGGCCTTCTGATGCAGGGCGAGGGCGGTGATCCAGGGATGGGGCAGGCGCCCGTCCCCGGTGGTGGCCCGCCAGAGCACCTTGGCGTTGCGCACGGCCCCCAGGCCCGAAGGCGTGCCCACGAAGAGATCGTCGCCCTGGCCCGCCAAGGCCAGGGCCTGATTGCCCGGCAGGCCGTGGAAGGCCGAGAGGAAGCGCCCGTCCGCGAGCATGACGCCCTGGCCCAGGCCGAGGGCCACGCCTTCCCGCCCCTGGGCCAGGGCGTGGGCGCTGCCGCTGCCCGCCGCCTCCAGGGCCTCGAGGCGATTGCCGTCGAAACGGGCCACGCCCCGCAGGCTGGCCACGTAGAGCACGCCCCCCGCAGGCAGCAGAGCGTTCACGCCCCAGGCGGTGCCGCCGGGCACCGGTGCGAAGGCCAGGGTATTGCCCGTGGGATTCCCCGTGGCGAGACCCCCGTCGAAGAGGCCCAGAACCAGACGACCGTTCAAAGGCGCCAGGGCGGTGATGTGGGCGGGGCCCGGCGGCAGGGCGGAGAGGCGAGGCCGGGCCAGGGTCCACCCTTCCCGGATCTTGCGATAGAGCCCCTGGGGCGTATCCACCAGGAGCATTCCCGAGGCGGTGAATACACGGCGGGGGAGCGCAGGCAGGAATTCTTCGGCGGCCTTGCCCGAAGCCTCGAAGCGCAGGAGGCGGTCTGCCGCAGTGGCATAGACCTGATCCCCCAGCACGGCGGCGCTGGTGGTGTCCTGGCCCCCCGCCACTGGCAGCAGGGTGCCCCCCAGGGGACCGGCGGCGAGGCCCAGGGGCGTGCTCACCACCACCTCGTTGCCCCGCAGGCCCACGAAATCGATCCAGGGATCGGGGGTCGCGAGCCCTTGAGCCTGCCCGCCTTCGAGGCGGCGCAGGCCCTGTTCGCCCCCCGCCAGCAGCAGCCCGCTGGGCCCCAGGGCCAGGCTGCGCACTGGGGCCTTGTCCAGGCGTTCCAGGTGAGCGGCGCCCCAGGCGGCGCGGAAGAGGCCCTCCTGAGCCCCGATGAGCAGCTCGCCTCCGGGCGTCTCGAGGAGGGTGCGGATGTGCAGGATGCCGAAGCCCGTGCGAGCCTCCTCCCAACGGCCCTCCCGCTGGAGGAAGAGGCCGCCGGAGGCCAAGCCCACGGCGATCCGGCCCCGCCACAGGCTCAGGGCCGAGGCCTTCAGGGTGGGCAGGCCCTGGGAGACATCCCCCGATTCATCCCAGACCCCCGAGCCCCCCGCCGTGATCAGGGAGGTGGCTGAAACGCTCAGGGCCTCCACCTCGCCGCCGCCCCAGCGCTCCGCCCGCAGGGCCGGTGGGGGCAGGGGCGCGAAGCTGATCGGCGCACGGTTGCCCGCCTCGCCCCCCACCACTCGCCGCAGCCGCCAGCCGAGGAAGAAGTAGAGTCCCACTCCGAGGATGAGGACGAGGGTGCCCAGGACAGTGAGCAGGAGCCCACGGCGTTTGAAGATGTTTGGCATGGGCTGAACCTGGCTTGGGATTAATCGATGTCAGGAATGATCGCCTGATGGTACCAGGGATTCTGGGTTCGGTTCATACCATTGGCGTTCAGGACAAAAGATCCACCGCGAAGGAAAAAATTCATTGAAACCGCGAATGAACGCGAATGGGCGCGAATGCCCAAATCCAGGCCCGCCTGGGCCTGTGGCCCCCAGTCGCGCATGCGCGGCTGGCCTTTCAATCGGCATTCCGCTCGGCCTTCGAGGGCTGAGCGGAATGCCGATTGAAAGGAGGCGGGGCGGCGGTAGTAGGCCATTCGCGCGCCCGCAAGGGCGTATTCGCGTAATTCGCGGTTCAATCATTTGGGTGGGGTTTAGCCGATAACTAGGATTGAGTAGCACCATCGCTAAGCACTCACCGTACGTGGAGCTCCAGTCCCTGATCCCCCAGGTGGAAATCCACTTCGCAGGGCCGGGCGGGCACGCAGAATACGAGGTCTTCCAGGCGTGTGGTGCCTGCCTCCATCTGGTCCATGAGCACCCGGGGATCGTGGTGGAAGGATACGGCGCGGTGGAGCGTTTCCGAGTCCTCGCCTGTTTCGTCCAGCAGGTTGGCGGAATGCCCGAAGTAGGCGATGACATCGGTGGCCAGGGCGCCCAGGAGCGGCTCGCCCTGGGCCTCGAATCTTTCCTGGAAGAAGGCCTGCTGGGTGGCGATGAGATCGCCGTCGGGGTGGGCTTCCATCCAAAGTGCAAAGGCCTCGAAGATCTCGGCAGGGGTCGTGTCCAGGGCCTCCAGCACGATATCGAACCAGGGCACGGCCTTGCCGTGGTTGTAGAGCTCATCGCAGCCCTGGGCGATGCGGGCCGCCTGGGCCATCGCCTCGAGGCCGAAGGTGGGCGAGGCGATCACCGAGTAGGGGTTCTGTCGCTGGTGCTCCAGGCCCAGCCCCGGCGCCGTCTCCGCGAGGCGCGTGCCCGGCAGCACCGAGAGGCGGAAGATGTCCAGGTGATTGGGCACGAGGCTCATGGCGAAGTCCACGCTGGCCCGGAAACCCTCCAGGCTATCGCCCGGCAGGCCGTAGATGAGATCGAACCCGTAAGGCACGCCCGCCTGATGGAGCAGGAGAATCTTGGCCTCGAAATCCCCGGGATCGAAGGTGCGGCTGATATTTCGAAGCACGTCGTCATGGGCGCTCTGGAGGCCGATCTGCAGGGTGCAGGGGATGGCCGCGAAGAGCTTGGCCATCTCGCGGTCGATGAACTCGCTGCGCACCTCGAAGAAGAAATGGATGCTGGGCGCCTTCGCGGCGATGAGGCGCAGCACCTGCTTGGCCTGGGTCTTGTGGTAGTTGAAGGTGGGGTCCAGCACGAAGACTTCGCGGATGCCCTGGGCCTCGAAGAGCTCCAGCTCGGCCTCCGCGCGGGCCAGGGGAATCCGCCGCAATCCCTGCGTGCCTCTGGACTCGAAGCAGAAATCGCAGGTGAAGGGGCAGCCCCGGGACAGCTCCCACAGGGCGCCGCCGTAGTTTCCGGGCCGCAGCGTGCCATCCAGATAGGGCGAAGGCAGGCTGGCGAGATCCCTCACGGGCATGGGCTGGGCCCAGGTCGCGAGTTCCTGGGGCGAAACGCCTCCCAGGAGCCGCTGCATGGCGGCGACGATGAGTTCTTCGCCTTCCCCGGGCAGCACGAAATCCATGGCGGGATGCGCCAGCACCCCTTCCGCATCCGCCGTGGCTTCGGCGCCGCCCGCGAAGATTACGATGTCGGGTCGGGCGGCTTTCATGTGGGCGGCGATTTCCAGGGCCTGGGTGCGGTTCCACACATACATGGAAAAGCCCACCAGATCGGGCTCCGAGGCCAGGATGCGCGCCGCGCAGACCGCCGTGGGTTCGGTCACGAAGGCATCCACCACCCGAATCTCGAGGGCGTCTCCCAGCGCGGCCCCCAGGGCCGAGGCCAGCATGGCGGGGCCCAGGGGCAGGGCCCGGGGAGAGGGTTCGATATGGATGGCCACCAGCACCAGCTTCATGATTCCGCCTTGGGAGCAGCGTACGGCACATCGCGCATTCGTGCTTCCATGGATGTGGCGCCTGTCGCCCTTGGGAGTCCCGACCATGGTCGATACCCGCGCCACCGATCCTCTCCATGGTGTAACCCTGGAACAGATGCTCATCCGGCTGGTAGAGCACTTGGGCTGGGAGGAACTTGGCAGCGCCGTTCCGATCCGCTGCTTCAACCAGGACCCCAGCATCGCCTCCAGCCTCAAGTTCCTGCGGCGCACGCCCTGGGCGAGACAGAAGGTGGAAGCGCTCTACCGGAGCCTGTGCTGATCAAGGGTGGTGCATCTGTTCAATGAGGTACAGCCTCAGATCCAGCTCCAGCTGGAAGTAGTTTGGAGCCATGTGGGTGCAGAGCTGGTAGAAGGCCTTGTTGTGCTCGCGCTCCTTCATGTGGGCCAGTTCGTGCACCAGGATCATCCTGAGGAATTCGGCGGGGGCATCGCGAAAGACAGTGGCCACGCGGATCTCGCGGCTGGTCTTGAGGCGGTTGCCCTGCACTCGCGACAGGGAGGTGTGGGTGCCGAGGGCCTGGGTGAGCACCCGCAGCTTGGCGTCGTACATGACCTTGTGCAGGGGCGGCGCACTGCGCAGGAAGCGGTCCTTCAGCTCCGAGGCCGCCTGAAACAGCGCCTTGTCCGTGCGCACATCGTGGGTTTCGGGATAGCGGTTCCGAAGGTATTCCCCCAGGCGATCCTCGGCGATCAGCTCACGCACCCGGGCCTGGAGGGCTGGGCCGTAGGCCTCGAGCGAGTCCAGGGGCACCGTGCGATTCGCGGGGACTTCCGGGTTCATTTCTCGTCGACCATCCGGATGCCGTCGGCCTCGATGAGGATGCGCCGGGCCTTGTAGAGGGCGCCGAGGGTCTGTTTGAAGACCTTCTTGCTGATGCCGAAGAGGGCGTAGATGGCCTCGGGCTGGCTCTTGTCCGTCACGGGCAGGAAGCCGCCCCGCTTCTTCAGCACATTGAGCAGGTTCTGGGCCACCGCGTCGATCTTGGCGTAGCCCGGCGGGCTGAGGGAAATGTTCAGCTTGTGATCGGCCCGCAGGGCCTTGATGTAGCCTTCGCGACACTCGCCCCGAGGCAATTCGCCGAAGATATCGCTGGCGTGCACCATGCCCCAGTAGCGGTTGTTGACCACCACTCGCACGCCGATATCCGTGCGGTCGGCGATCACCAGGTTGACCTTGTCCCCCTCCTGGAATTCCTCGGCCTCGTCACTGAGGAATTCCTCCAGGCGAGTCGAGGCGATCAGCTGTCCGGCTTCGTCGAGGAAGACGATCACCAGCACCCGCTGGCCCTCGCGGATCTGCACTTTCTGTTCGACCTTCACCTCGGTCCAGGGCAGGGGCAGGTGCTTGGGCAGGCCCCACACTAGCGATGCGCCCTCGCGGTTCACCCCCGCGATTTTGAGGTGGGCCACATCGCCCCGCTGGACGAGGGGAATGCGACTGGTGGCGACGAGATCGCCGTCTTCGTCGCGGTAGACGAACACCTGCAGCACCTGGCCCGGCTCGCTGTTGCGGGGAACCTGGGCCACGGGCAGGAACACCTTGCCCTCGGGGCCGCCGTCCAGGGTGGCGCCCTCCGGCGCCAGGCGCAGGATCTTCAACGCGTTGAGAATGCCGAGGGTTGCCATCGAGCCGCCACAGAACAAAAACGTCTCCAGGATAGGCGCTCGGGCCCAGTATTAGGATCACAGCCCTCGGGCCCACTCCGACCTAAGAACAACGTGGCCTGCGAGGGCCGCGTCGATGGCACCGAGAATGGCCTCCCGGTCCCGGGGCAGGCGCCCGCCGATGGGCAGGTAGTTGGAGGCGTGGTTGGAACGAAAGATGGCGCCGCTGGGCTGAGCCTCTTCGATGAACCAGCGCAGTTCCTGGAGCAGCCCTGCTACCTCCGGCAGCTCGAAACGCCCCTGGTTCTCAAGTCGGGAAAGGGGCGTGTCGGGAATCACCGTGAGGGTGAGGGTGGAGAGGAAGCGCGGATCCATAGCGGTGGCGAGGCGGCCCGAGGCCCGGGCATGTTCCTCGCTACGGGCCTTGCCACCGGCCCCCAGGAGGAACATCAGCGACTGTTCCATGCCCGCCGCTTTGGCCTTCCGGGCGGCCTCGATGTGATCCGCCGCGTCGGCGCCCTTGGCGAGACAGTGCAGGGTGAGGTCATCGCCGGATTCGGGGCCGATGTAGAGCAGCGCCAGGCCCAGCTCCCGCAGGCGCTTGAGCTCTTCGGGTGTCTTTTCCAGGAGATTGCGCGCCGTGGCGTACGTGCTCACCCGGCGCAGGCGGGGAAAGGCTGCGGCCAGGGCGAGCAGGATGGGTTCCCAGTGGCTCACGTCCATGCCCAGAGGATCGCCGTCGGCCACGAAGACGTGTCGCACATCCTCCACAAAACGCCGACCCGCCTCGTGGATTTCCGCCAGGACGTCCTCCAAAGGCCGCACGCGGTATTGCTTGCTGCGATACATGGCGCAGTAGGTGCAGGCATTCCAGGAACACCCAAGGGTGGCCTGAAGGATGAAGGACTCGGCCTCGCTGGGTGGGCGGAAGAGGGGTTCGTGGTAGCGCACGAAACCATTGTCCCACGGCCCTCGGGCGGCTCTTGTCATACTGAAGTCAACTGCCTGCTGTTTGATGGAGTGCGCCGCCATGATTCTTGAGTCCCCCGCCCGCATGGCGAGTCGCCTGAAGCGACTCAAACAGTCCATGCATTTCATGAACTTGATGGTCCAGGTGACGGCCACAACCATCGGCATCCTGATCGCCTTGGGGCTCGACCAGATGAAAGTGGCACGCCAAAACCGCCGCAATGCGGCACAGGCATTGGGTTTCATTGTCTCTGACATGGAGGCCAACCAGCGTCGGCTCGCCAAAACCCTGGCTTCTTTTGGGGACAACGAGAAAGCCGCCATGGGCAACCTCGAGTTTCTCCAGGGCTGTCGTCTGCAAAAGCCGAGTTCCAAGGAGAAGGGACATGTCCAGGATTTCCCCACCTTGTCCCTCACGATCCTCCAGTCGGCCTCCTGGGAGACTGCCATGGCCTCCCAGGCGGCGAGCCACTTGGACATGCGGCGGGTCCAGAAACTCGCTGCGATTTTCGAACTGCAGCGCAAGTACGAAGAGGCTCAAAGCGACCTGCTGCGCAAGGGGGGCATCCGCGCGCGGTTTGCCGTGCTCAAGGGGGATTCGGGCCTTGAGGCCTCGCTTTCCACTGCCGAGGTGCGAAGCCTGGAATACGATCTGATCGATTGGTACAACCTGCTTCAGAACGCGAAGGTTCTCGGCGAGGCCCTGCAGGGCGCCTACCAGGAGACCATTCCGATTTGTAGATCGTAGGCTGTTTCGGGACTGGATCTGTTACGTGAAGGCGAAACCCTGCGCGGGATTTCAAACTTCATGAGCCCGAGTTGTGCTTGGGGATGGTCGAGGCACGGCATCTCGACTCTGTCGTGAAGCCCCGTGCTATACACGAGTCCATGGAACGTGCCTCGCGCAACCGCTTAACGGAATACTGCCTTCCGGCCTTCGCTGGGGAGACCTTCTTCGACCGCATCGGCCGGGCGGTCTGCCGGGCTGGTTGCCTGCCGCGCAAGGAACTGTTCGAGGCCTGGGAAGTTGCCCGCCGGGTGCGGCGCCGCTTTCGGGGTGGGCGAATCGTGGACCTGGCCTGCGGCCACGGGCTGCTGGCGCAACTTCTGCTGCTGCTGGATGACACCTCTCCCGAGGCGCTGGCGGTGGATCTGCGCATCCCGAAGAGCGCCGCCGCACTGGAGGCCTCACTGCTGGAAACCTGGCCGCGCCTGCAGGGCCGGGTGCCTTTCCTTCAGACAGATTTGAGGAAGGTGCCCCTCGAGCCCGGAGACGTGGTGGTTTCCGCTCACGCCTGCGGTGGGTTGACGGATCTGGTGCTCGAAAAAGCGGCGGAGGCGGGGGCCCGGGTGGCCGTCCTGCCATGCTGCCACGCCGTGGGGAAGGGCGACCTTGGCGGCCTGGAGGGCTGGCTGGACGGGCCCCTGGCCATGGATGTCACCCGCGTCGCGCGCATGCGCGAGCGAGGCTACCGGGTGTTCACCCAGCAGATTCCCGGGGACATTACACCGAAGAATCGACTGCTGTTGGCGGAGCCGGAAACATTGGGTGGGCAATCCGCCCGCCGCCCCGTCTCCTGAGCGGGATTTGAACTCGGTCTGGCTGCGCCATCCCACTCGCAGGTTCAAATCCTGCTGGGCCGTGATGGATGTACGCGAAAACCGGAGCTCTCAGGCTCCGGTCATCGTTTCGTTGGTAGCGGGGGCAGGATTTGAACCTGCGACCTTTGGGTTATGAGCCCAACGAGCTACCGGACTGCTCCACCCCGCGGCAGGAAGGCAAGTATAGCATTTGGGGAGGGAAGGGCAAGGACTCATTTGTGCGCTAAGCTCAGGGCTGTCCAGGATCAGCCATGTTTCGACGCGTTCTCTCCGCTCTTCTCTTCGCCGTTCTGCCCTTGGTGGCGGGCAGTCACGACTGGACGCCCGAACGATGGTTCGAGCAGCCCAAGTCGCCGCGGGCGGCGAACTACCAGATTCAGGCTGCGCTGGACTGGGGGGGGAAGACGCTGGAAGGGCGGGAGACCATCTCGTGGCGCAACACGGGTGCGGCGCCGACGTCCGATTTCCCTCTGCATCTCTACTTGAATGCATTCAAGGGTCCCAAGAGCCTCTTCCAGCGGGAAGGTCGGTTGCCACGGGAGCGCTCGAACCCCGATGCCTGGGGCTACTGTCGCCTCACCAGCGCACGGGCGGAGGGCAAGGAGCTCCAGGGGCATTTTGGCGAGGATGAAACCGTCTATTGGGTGCGATTGCCGCGCTCGGTGCACCCGGGGGAGAGCATTCAGGTGGAAATCACCTGGGAGAGCCGCTTTCCCAAGCTTCGGGAGCGGACGGGCTGGAGTGGGCTCTTCTTGATGGGGGCCCAGTGGTTTCCCAAGGTCGGTGTCTACCAGCGGGATGCTTGGACCTGCCACGCCTTCCATCGCAACACGGAGTTCTTCGCGGATTTCGGTGTCTACGATGTGGAGCTGTCCCTGCCCAACGGTCTCCTGCTGGCCCACACGGGCACCCAGACCAATTTCAAGGATGCGAGTGATATCACCAAGGATCCCAAGCGCCCCCTGAATGTGATCTGGAAGTTGCATGCAGAGGATGTCCACGATTTTGCTTGGGCCGTGATGCCAGAGGCGAGCTGGGGCTACAAGTTCTTCGAGTACCGGAAGACCCAGATCTTCTATTTCACCCAGAGCGAAAACCTGGACAACCTGCCGCGTCAGCACGAGGCCATCAAGGCTGCCCTACGCACCTCGGCGGAGTGGTTCTTTCCCTATCCCTACCCGGTGCTCACGGTGGTGGATGTGCCGGATGGAGCCGGTGGGGCGGACGGCATGGAATACCCGACGCTTATCACGGCGGGTTCGGTGGCCTTCGATCCGTTCCGGCAGCGGATGGCGCCTGAAGGGATATCGGTTCACGAATTCGGTCACCAGTATTTCCAGGGCATGCTTGCCTCGAACGAGGTAGAAGAACCCTGGCTGGACGAAGGGTTGACGAGCTGGTTTACACACAAGGCGATGCAGCGAACCTACCAGTCCCTCTTTTCGAGCCGTCGCTTCCAGGTTGGTACGGACTTCGGCGAGTGGGTTTCCTATTGGATGGATCCTTCTGTGGATCCCATCATCCAGCAGGGTTTCAAGATGCGGGACGGTGGCAGCTACGGGACTACGGCCTATGCTAAGCCGACCCTGGTGCTGGATCAGCTCGAGGCTCTGGTGGGGCGCCCCGTGATGGAGCAGATTCTCCGTGCCTATACGCGAGAGATGGCCTTCAAACATCCGGTGGGTGCTGATTTCCGGCGGATCGCAGAGCGAATCACGGGCCGCGACCTCGGGAGCTTCTGGAAGGACTTCCTGGAAGGTACGGAGGTGCTGGATTACACCATCCGTCGCGTCTGGGCCCCGGAAGTGCTGGGGGGCGGCTGGATGGATTCGCCCAAGGGGCCGGTGTTCGCGGCACCCCAACCGGTGGCGCCAGGCCGCCGGGGCTGCATCACTCTGGAGCGGGTGGGCGGCTTACGCTACCCCATCACGCTGTGGGTGCGCCTGGAGGACAAGAGCGAGCAGCGATTGCTGTGGGATGGCCAGGATCGCTGGATCACATACGAGTTCGAGCATCCCATCGTGGCCGCTGTGCTGGATCCGGATGGCAACTACCCCATGCTCAAGAATCGTCTCCACGCGGCCTACTCGGCCAAGCCCGTGCGCCGCGGCTTCCACTACTGGAGCCAGATGGTCTGGGGTACCGTGGTGGGACTGCTTCAGGGGGTCGGTTTGGCCTGAGCGGCATCGCCCATGCGGATGGAGCGGATGAGCCCTTCGGTGTCCAGACGGATCTCGATGGGGAAGAAGACCAGGGCGCAGTCCATGAAGGGCTCTCGGCTGGGGGCCAGGTAGGCCTTGCGGCCCAGGGATTGGATTTCCTGAGCGATGTGGCGCGCTTCATCGAGGCTGGGACCTTCAAGGGCGGAGAGGTGAGTGGAGAGGTTGCTTTGCATGGCGGGAACGATCCAGGCGCAGCCCTCGGGGGGCGGGGGCGTGCCGGGCTCCAGCGGTAAAACGCGGAGGCAGGAGCCGAGACGCCCCAGGGGCTGATCGAGGGAAGTGAGGTCGGGCAGAGACCAGAGGTAGACATGGGGCGGTGGTCCGCCCAGCAAGGCAAAGGCCCTCTGAAACTGCCGGACGAGATCCGGGACTTCCTGGGCGCAGGCCGTCTTGAGAGCGTCGAAGCGCATCTCGTCGGCCTCCGCCAGGGCGAAGCAGAAGGCATGGCGCATGGCCCAGCCTCGGATCATGGTGTCGCACTGCCTGTGGAGGAGGCGATCCTCCCATTCGTGCCGGAGAGCGGGCGTCAATTCTCCCTTCTGTGCGAGGGCCTGGCCCCAGCGCCAGAGCGCGGCCTGGGTGCCCACGAGGTTCAGGGGCAGGGCATGGAGGTGAGCGGCACGCGCTTCGGGGGAGGCCTCCAGGAGGTCGTGGAGCATGGAGGCTTCTCTGTGGGCCGCGCTGCCCTTGGGAAAGGGGCTCCGGGGCTTCTTGTCCCTGAGGGCTGCCAGTAGCCAGGCCTGGGCGGGCCGATCCTTGGCGCGCAGGGCAATCGTAGGCAGGTGATGGAGGGAGGGATCCTCGTCGTAGAGTTCCAGGACCAGGGCGTGGCCTTCCTCGCGGGATACCGGGGGAGGGGCGGCCTGGAGGGCGAGGGGGAGGATGAGGGCCAGTGAGTGCAACATGCGCATGGAGACCTCGCGTCTGAGGCATTTGGGCGGTGTCGAGTGGAGGCGGATCGCTTCATTTCCTGAGAGAATGACAGACCTTGTTGCGGATCACCGCCGGAGTGTCCATGCCTGAATCGCCCTTTCCTGTCGAACGCCTGGTGGTGGCTCTGGACGTTCCGACGGCCTCGGAAGCCCTCGAACTCACCCGGAAATTGTCAGGCCGGGTGGGCATGGTCAAGGTGGGGCTGGAACTGTTCTGTGCGGAGGGGCCATCCTTTGTGAAGGAGCTCCAGCGCAGCGCCCCGGTTTTCCTCGACCTGAAGTTCCACGACATCCCCACCACCGTGCACCGGGCCCTGGAGGCGGTGCTCGCCCTGGGCCCTCGGCTGGTGAATGTGCACGCCCAGGGGGGTCCAGCCATGCTGGAGGCCGCAGCGGAAGCTGTGCGCGCCCATCGGCAGCGGGGCGGGAATACCGAGTTGCTGGCGGTCACGGTGCTCACCAGTCTCGACCGCGAAGCCATCGCCCGCCTGGGTTCCACGGCGGAGCCCGCTGACATGGCCCTCCATTTGGCGAAGCTGGCCAGGGAATGCGGCACGGATGGTGTGGTCTGTTCGGCCCAGGAGGCCCGACTGCTGCGGGAGGCCTGCGGCCCGGATTTCCGTCTGCTGACGCCGGGCATCCGCCCCGTGGGGGCTGCAGTGCAGGACCAGGCCCGGGTGGTGACGCCTGCCCAGGCCCTGCGAGATGGCGCGACCTGGCTCGTGGTCGGGCGCCCCATCACCCGGGCCGAGGACCCGGCGGCGGCGGCCGACGCGATTCTCCGTGAAATGGCAGCTTTCTAAAGGATCACTGGTGACGGCCCTTTCGCCCCTGGTCTTTCGTCCCAGCGTCGCCCAGCGGGCGGCGGCCCTGCTGTTGTTCGCGGGGTCCTGGCTGGTGGGGGTGCGGGGGATGGTCTATGTGATCCAGCAGATGCCCAGGCTGCTGGCCCTGCTCCGTATGGCCGAGGCGAGTTCCGAGCCCACCTTCCGTCTTTGGGTGGCCCTGGTTTCGAGCGTGATCGCCTGCGTGGCCGGGGGGGTCCTGCTCCTGGTCTCCATCGTCCTCCTGTTGTTCATCGAGGGAACCCAGGTGCTGGTGGATGAGATGGGAATCTCGGTGGAGTTAGGCCCGGTTCCTGGTCCCTTGGCCCGCCGAATGGGTGCCGGAAGGCTCACCTGGAAACAGGTGGGAGCGCTGGAAAAGGGACGATTCTTCTTCATCCTCCGGGGGGGGGGCGATCCGGAAGGGCCCAGGTTGCCTGCCCAGGGGCCCGACCCCATCCTTCGCTTCCTGGTGGTGGACCAATTGGATCGTCTAGTGCTTACCATTCTTGAACGGAGTCCCAACCTCCGCTTCCGAGACTGAGATGCAGATAGTCCTTCGGGCTGATCCCAGGGGCTGTTTGAGGTAGGCTAGACTTTCGATTCCGCTGGAGAACCCATGAGAACGTCCATCCTTATCCCCGCCGCCCTGGTCTGCTGCGCCCTGAATGCCCAGGCTCCCACAAACCTCGTCGAGGCCTTCAACCGCGAGGCGGCGAATATCAACAAGCTGATCACGGATTTCCGGCCCCAGGAGGCCCTAGCCAAAGCTGAAAGCCTCATCCCGGCCCAGAAGCCCACCTTTGATACGGCCAACCTCAACACCATCAGCCAGAGCTCCTCCAATTTCCGTGGCCTCTCAGCCATCTACAAGGCCTGCGGAAATGCCGCAGCTTGCGCCGGGGATTGGGCGAAGGCATCCGAATACTACGAAAAGGCCCTGGCGACCTCCATAGAGGGCCGCGACACCTTCAAGGCTCAGGCGACCGTCCAGGCGGAGAGCGCTCTCGGGAAGGTGAAGTCTGGTTACGCCCTTACCAAGGAACAGTGGGGCAAGCTCCGCCCTGAATTTGTGGCCCGGGAAGCCGAGTATCTGAAGCTCAAGACGGACCTCGAGGCCATGCCCAAGCGCACCAAGGAGCAGGAAGGCACCCTGAAGGAACTGATCGAGGTGCTCCCCAAGCTCCAGGCCGATATCAAGACCAACGACGACAAGATCAAGCTCTTCGAGAATGCCATCCGTCAGAACGAAGGCGCCCTTGCCTCGGTGCAGGAGATGACCAAGGAACTCGATCAGGCCGTGGTGAAGGCCGAGACCGATGCCAAGGGCATTTCTGAGAAGATCCAGGCACAGAAGGGTGAGATCGACACCTTCAACGCGGGGCTCCTAAAGAAGAACAAACGAGCCAAGATCCTGGGCAACAAGAACTGGGCCGATGCCGTGATGGCGGGCAAGGACAACTTCGCGGGGAAAACTCCCATTGAACAGTCCAACCTCCTGAATCGGCTGCTCGTGCTGGATCCCGGCAACAAAGCCGCGGAGAAGGCCCTTCAGAACGTAAAGCAGGGCCGCGATCCCTTCTTCGTCGAAAAGGGCAAGTCCAAGAAGGCCTCCAAGTAGTCTGTCCGCTGAAAGGAATCCCATGAGGACCTTCATCACTTCATCCACCCTTTTGCTGAGCTCTGCGACCCTGTTCGCTCAGGCACCTGCCCAATTGGGTCTGAGCCCCGAGCTCCGGGCCGCCCTTCCCGAGGCCCAGAAACTCGTCACGGAGCTCAAGGCCCGGGAGGCCGATGCCAAGCTGGGAGCTCTCCTTCCGGCCGAAGTTCCGGCCTGGGACAAGACCGGACCCCAGACCCAGTTCGCCAGCTACAACGCATATCGGGAGTACACCTATGCGTTCTTCCTGGGTGCTCAGGCCGCCGATGCCGCAGGCTACTGGGAGAAGGCGCTCGAACGCTTCCAGAAGGCCCGGGATCTGGCCAAGACCAACGCGGATTCCGTGAAGGCCACCTTCCCGCTCATCGTCGATTACTACAACGGTCTTGCAGCGGGTGGCAGAAGAACCCTGGCCGAGAACGCGGATTTCATCAAGGAACTCCGCGCCAAGGCGAATCCCGATGCGGGCGACAAGCAGCAGTTGGAACTGATCAAGGGCGAGGAAGAGGGCATCGGGAAAAACGAGAAGTCCGCTCAAGTGTTCGCGGGCTACATCGAGAGCGCCCAGAAGGAAGCTGATTACTATGCCAAGTTCTGCACTGAGGAAGAAACCCAGATCAAGGATCAGGTCGACCAGCTCGAGAAATACAAATTCAAGAATGACAAGGTGAAGTTCGTGGAAGGCATCATGAGTTCCAAGACCTTCCTCGACCAGCAGTTCACTGAAAAAAGCGAGAAGGTTCGCTACCTGTATCGCCTGAATGTGCTGGATCCCTCCAGCCGGAAGGTGACCCGGGAGATCGAGCAGCTCACCGGCGTGAGCCTTGCCGCGGCACCCGCCGACGAGAAGCCCGCCAAGGGCAAGAAGTAGTGAGCATGAACGCCCGCTTCGCCTTCCTGCTTGTTCCCGCCTTGGTGGCGCCTGCGGGGGCCCAGACCCTCGCCGATCGCCTCAAGGATGGCCACAAGGCCTGGGACATTGCTCTGGAACGAGGCGATTCGGCCAGTGTCCGCCGCAGCACCGAGGGCCTCCTCCAGCGGGAGGCCCTCGGCGTTGGCAACTCGGACTACAACGAGATGCGAGCCCTCGTGGCGATATACGACTACGCCGCCCGGGCCTGCGTGCTGGAGGGCGCCTGGGAGGATGCCGTCGCCCACCTGCAAAAGGCCGCCACCTCCGCAGCCGAGAACTACTCCGCCACGGAAGGCACCTTTTCCCGGATCCGGAAGGAACACGAAGGCAAGCTCGTGGAGTGGCGGGAAACGATCGCCAAGCAGGAACAGCGCCTGAAGGATCTAGAGGCCCAGCCGGGTCTCACCGAAGAACACATGAAACTCCGCAGCCAGATCCGCGGTTTCCTGGATGAGCACCGCAGCGCCATGACCCACAGCGAATGGTCGCTCAAAGAAATCGACGGCCTCCTGGCCCAGTTGCGCAAAGAGAAGGAGACCTACGCGGCTTCCCTGGCTAGTTGGCAGGAATTCCTTACCCGAGAAAAGCAGGAGATCGCCCAGGCAGGCGCCAGTGCCAAGTACGCGGCAGAAAAGCTCGAGCAGGTGAAAGTCGATGACGCTCGCCCCCGGGCGGACCGCCTAGCCTACGGCCGTCGATTGCTGCGGCTGGATCCGGAAAATGCCGATTGCAAGCGGTTCGTGAGTAGCCTGATGGGAGCAGAGGAATCCGCCGAGGAACCCGCGAAGCCCGCCAAGAAAAAAGCAAAGAAGAAGGGGTAGATTCGCTGCAGACAAAGGAAAGCCCCACGACTGGTGGGGCTTTCTTTTGTCTGATTGGAGAGACTAGAAGACCACGCCGAAGCTGAGGCGGACGAAGTCGGTGCTCTTGGCGACACCCAGGAATTCCGAGTCCACGTTTCTCCCCGTCAGGCTGGTGTGGTAGGTAGCCTCCAGGGTGAC
>JAYREN010000026.1:0-1737 GCA_041908845.1 Holophaga sp.
CGCTCACCTTGAGCACCGAATCCGCCAGGGGAACTCCACCCCCGGCCAAGGCTGAAGGGCGCGCACCTGACGGTGGAGTTCCAGGGCGGACCGGGTGAAATCCAGCCGGGCCATGTCCCGGCCCAGTTTGGGCGCCAGAGTGGCCAGGCTGTCGTCCTGGGTGCTGGGAGATGCCGTGCCCGCCAACAGTCCGGGCAGTTCATCCACAAGCAGTCTCGCGGCATCATCGGCCAATACCGCCAACAGGCCCTCGGCCGTGTCTGACCGCAGGATGGGCCGCCGACTCACGGCCAGCACGGGACCGGCATCCAGTCCCGGGGTGATCCGCATGAGGCTCACGCCGGTTTCGTCATCGCCCATGAGGATCGCGTGGTTGACGGGCGAGGCGCCGCGCCACCGGGGGAGCAGGGAAAAGTGCAGATTCCAGGCGCCCAGGGGGCAGGAATCCAGCATCCAGCGCGGCAGGATGTGGCCATAGGCCACCACGATGGCCAGGTCGATGGAAAGGCCCTCCCAAAGATCACGGGTTTCGGGCTGCTTCCAGTTCTCCGGCTGATGGAGAGAAAGCCCACGCTCCTGGGCGACCACCTTGACCGGAGGCGCCTCCAGGTGGCGCCCTCGCCCCTGGGGCCGATCCGGGTTGCAGAACACGGCCTGCACCGCGTGGGCCTCGGCCAGGGCCGTCAGGACCGGGACCGCCACCGCGGGCGTCCCCAGGAATGCGACTCGCACCACCCTAGCGCCCCGAACGGATCTTCTGGTACTTGCGCTGGATGATCTGGCGCTTCACCGGGCCGAAGTACTCCACAAAGAGGCGCCCACGCAGATGGTCGATCTCGTGGCAGAAGGCCCGGGCCAGGAGATCCTCGCCCTCCAGTTCGTACCATGAGCCATCGGGGCGACGATTCTTCACCCAAACGTGCTGGGGTCGTTCCAGCACCTCGTGGACGCCGGGAATGGACAGGCAGCCCTCGGTGCCCACCTGGGAACCCTCTTCACGCACGATCTCGGGGTTGATGAGCACGATTTTCTGGGCCGGGTCCTGCCCGCAGGAGACATCGATCACCGCCAGGTTGAGGTTGACGCCCACCTGGGGGGCGGCCATTCCAAGACCTTCCTCCGCCAAAGTGCTATCAAACAGATCCTGCACCAGGACATCCAGTTCGGGGGTCCAATCGCCAATATCGGCGCTGTTGATCTTGAGTCGGGGATCCCCCCAGGTGATGACGGGTCGGACGGCCATGCGTTCTCCTGGCTTCAAGTTTATTCCAGAGGCCGTTCCTTTGATACGCTAGGAGGTTCGGGTCCCCGTCGGCGTCCGCCCTGGGATCACGTTGGCCACGCATTCGGGAGTCTCCATGCTTCGCAATTTCCGCCAAGTCTTCAAGGGCAACCAGATGCCCATGACCATCGTGATGGGTGTGGTCCTGGTGGGGCTCGTGGCCTACCTGGCCCCCAGCTCCGGCAACCCCGAGGCCCCCGACAACGTGATGGCCCGGGTCTACGGCCGGGACGTGCTGAAGCGCGACTCGGATCGCCTGCTCTCGGACATGGCAAACCGCATGGGGCGCCAGGCCGATCTGGAACAGATGCTCCCCTTCCTGCAGCAGCGCGCCCTCACCGATCTCATTGGGCAGAAGCTCCGGGAGGAACTGGCTGAGCGCCACGGCATCCTGATCACCGACCTCGAAGTAGGGCAGGCTCTGGAAGCCAGGCTGCGCAAGTACCCCGTCTTCG
>JAYREN010000026.1:1747-24973 GCA_041908845.1 Holophaga sp.
CAGACCACCGCCGAGATCAATACCGTGCTCCGCGAGAACGGGCAGAGCCTCAATCTCTGGGAACAAGAGGTCCGCGCCGAACTGACCATCCGCAAGCTCCTGGACCAGGAAGCCGCCAAGGTCCCGGTGGACCAGGCTTGGCTGAATCAGGAGAACCGCGTCCAAAACGAAAAATTGAGTTTCGAGTCCGCGAGCCTGAGCCCCGATCCTTCAGCGGTTCCCGATCCAGGCGACGCGAAGCTCACGGCCTTCCACAAGGAAGCCGGTGCGCGCTTCCAGGTTGCACCTCGTCGGGTGATCCAGTTCGTATCCCTGGATCAAGCCTCCTTCGGCGATGCCCTCAAGATCGACGACGCCACGCTGAAGACGGCTTACGATTCCAAGCTCGCCCAGTACACGGAACTGAAAGTCAGCCACATCTTGTTCAAGGCCGAGAACGAGGCCCAGTTCGCCGAGGCCATGAAGAAGGCCGAGGATCTTCGTCCCAAGCTTCTCGCAGGCCTCGACTTCAACAAGACCGCCGAGGAGCGCAGCGAGGACCCCTCGGCCAAGGCCAACCGGGGCCTCTACGACTGGTTCAAGGCGGGCACCATGGTCAAGCCCTTCGAAGAGGGTGCGATGGCCCTGAAGAACGGAGAGATCAGCCAGCCCGTGCGCACCCAGTACGGCGTGCACCTCATCCGACTGGAAGGCAAGCGCACCCGCAGCTTTGAGGATGCGCGGGAAGAACTGAGGGCCCAGCTCGTTCAGGAGCGCTTCGCAAGCAAGGCCAAGGAGCGGCTGGAACAACTCCGCAAGCGCGCCGGTGAGCGCGGCGATCTGGCTGCGGCGGCCCGGAACCTCGGCCTGAAGGTCCAGACCAGTCAGCCTTTCCTCAACGAACCCTCCGCCACCATCTCCGGAATCCCCAATGCCGGTCCCCTGGTCGGCGAGGCCTTCAACCTGAAGGTGGGCCAGGTCTCCAAGCTCCTGCCCACGGGTTCCACCTTCACGGTCTTCCGGGTGCAGGAGGAACGCCCCGTCGCCGTTCCCCCTCTCGCTGAAATCCGCGACCGCGTGCTGGCTGCCTGGAAACTAGAGGAGGCCCGCAAGATAGCCCAGGAGAAGGCTAAGGCCGCTGTGGCATCCGGCGACCTGAAGGCCCTGGGTGAAGTGAAGGGCCAGGAGGGCGTTACCCTCGCCAGCCTCGGAGAACTAGGTCAGCATCCCGCCATCCGCAAAGCCCTCCTGGAAACCCCCGAGGGTCAGCTCACGCCCGTCCTTTGGAGCCCCGAAGGCAAGGCCTGGGTGGCTCGAATCAAGACCCGCGTGGCCGCCGAGCCCCTGACCTTCGAGAAGCGTCAGGCCCTGGTGCGCGAACTGCAGCGGGCGGCCAGTGAGAAGCTCCTGGTCTCCGAACTCCAGGACCTCGACACCAAGGGCCGCCTGCGCCCCGGCTTCAGCTCCCTCTGGGGACGCTTCGGCGGCATCTGGATCAATCCCGAGACCGGGACTCGGCGAAGTGCCAACGAATAGTCGCCGCCTCCATCTAAAGGAAGAGCCGCCCCCTGGCGGCTCTTCCTTTAGATGGAGCAAAGTTCAGAGTTTCAGGGTGCGATCGCAGAGACAGGCCACGGCCCTTGGATCGTGACTGATGAAGAGCAGAGTGAGACCTTCACGCTTCAGGTCCAGCAGGAGTTGGAGCAGATGGCCCGCGAGGGTGGGATCCAGGGCGGACATGGGTTCATCCAGCACCAGCAGCTTGGGCCTCGACATGAGAGCCCGGGCCACGGAAAGGCGCTGGGCGAGACCGCCGGACCACTGGCCCGGGCGCTGGTTCAGGGCAGCCTCCGGGAATTTCACCCGGGCTGCGGCCGCCGCGACCCGCTCCCGCCGCTGGGGCGCCGTTTCCCTCCCGTGGATCACCAGCGGCTCTTCCAGGATTTCCCAGCCCGTCCGGTGGGGCGGCAGCGAGGCCAGGGGCTCCTGGAAGACCGCCTGGATATCGGCCCGGCGAGGTCGGCGATCCCCTTCGGGCAGAGCCGACCACGGTAAGCCATCCAGGCGCACTTCACCTTCTTCGGCCTCCAGCAGCCCCAGAAGGGCCCAGGCCAGTGTCGTCTTGCCCGAACCGCTGGGACCCACCACGCCCATCGCCTCGCCCGCCTGGACCTCGAAGGAGAGGTCTCGCAGGATCCAGTGATCCCCTCTCCGAACGCCCAGATTGCGGACCTCCAGCAGGGGCATCAGCGGATGAGGTCGCATCCCAGGTAGGGCTGCAGGACCTTGGGCACCTTCACGCTGCCGTCGGGCTGTTGGTAGTTCTCCAGGATGGCCACCCAGGTACGCCCCACGGCCAGGCCGCTGCCATTGAGTGTGTGGACCAGCTGCGCCTTGGCCTTGGGCTCGGTGCCCTTGGAGCGGATGCTCGCCCGCCGGGCCTGGAAATCGCCGAACCAACTGCAGGAGCTGATCTCGCGGTAGCAGTTCTGGCTGGGCAGCCACACTTCCAGATCGTAGGTCTTGCGGCTGCTGAAGCCCATATCGCCCGTGCACAGCAGCATGCGGCGGTACGGCAGTTCCAGGGCCTCCAGAATGGCCTCGGCGCATTCGGTGAGGTGTTCCAGTTCCGCCTCAGCCCGTTCGGGCGTAGCGAAGGCCACCAACTCGACCTTGTGGAACTGGTGCTGGCGGATGATGCCCTTGGTGTCCTTGCCATAGCTGCCCGCCTCACTGCGGAAGCAGGGCGTGAAGGCGCAGTGCCGCAGGGGAAGCTGCTCGCCGGGCAGGATCTCATCGCGGTAGAGATTCGTGACGGGCACCTCCGCCGTGGGGATGAGGTAGAGCGCATCCTCCCCGCGATGGGTCTTGAAGAGATCCGCCTCGAATTTGGGCAACTGGCCCGTGCCGTACATGCTCTCCGGCAGCACCAGGTAGGGCGGCAGCACCTCGGCCCAGCCCGCTGCCGTCTGGCGGTCCAGCATGAAGGAAATGAGCGAACGCTCCAGCTTGGCGCCCAGACCCTTGAGCACTGCGAAGCGTGATCCGCTGATCTTGGCCGCCCGGTCCAGATCCAGGATGCCCAGCCGGGTGGCCAGATCGATGTGGTCTCTGGGGGCCTCGATCTTGGCGGGAGCGCCCCAGCGCTTGGTTTCCTGGTTGCCATGCTCGTCGCGGCCCACGGGCACACTGGCATGGGGAAGGTTGGGGATGGTCGCCAGAAATTCCTTGAAGGCAGCCTCGGCCTCGCGTTCGACGGCCTCCAGGCTCGACAGCTTCTGTCCCACCTCCCGCTGGGCCGCGATCAGGTGCTCAGCGTCCTGCTTTTCGCGCTTGAGCTTGGCGACCTCTTCGGACACGCGGTTGCGCTCGGCCTTGAGCACCTCCGCCTCCTGGATCACCCGCCGTCGCTCCCCTTCCAGCTTCAGGTAGGCCTCGCGATCGAAGGCATAGCCCCGGCTGGAGAGACTCTGGATGACGGCATCGAGATCTTGGCGAAGCAGAGCGGGATCAAGCATGGGGGCCTCGTAAAGATCCAGTTTACGGTGCGGAAGGGGCAGTTAGGTGTCGCCGCGGCGCAAAGAATGGTCGCCCCAGAATCCGATGGTCCGAGTCCCTAAACGGGTTCGCCCGCCCAGGAGCACGTGAAAGCCTGCCGTACCTCCGGAACGCCTCCGCCCACACCGAGCACTAGGCCCAGCTTGGCCAGGGCCGCCCAGCGCGTGTGCACGCCTCCCGCGATGGCCCCCGCCTCCGCTGCCAGAGCGCCGAGTTCGTAAGTATCCAGGTCCACACCGCCCCACAGGCACTGGGTGGTGATCACCACCGGAATTCTGTGCGCTTGGCAGTGTTCGAAAAGCCCAAGGAGGTCCGGCCGCCCCATGGGCAGATTCCCGGCGCCGTAGGCCTCGATGACCACACCGCGAGTGCCCTCCGGGGGCAGTGCCCAGGGCATTCCCGGGAAGGGTGTGTAGACCGCAATGCGCGGCTCGAAGGCAGTTCCTACGCCTGCGGGAACCAGGCGCAGGAACTGTCCCGCATGGGGATGGACCTGCACATGCAGCCCGAGCTCCGCCAGGGGCGGCAGATTCGGCGTATCGAAGGCCTCGTAGCGGTGGACGCTCAGCTTGTCCGCGGCCACTCCCCGGTACCAGTGATCCCCGAAGCAGATGCCGACCTCCGCGACCCCCTTGGTCGCCAGCGTCACCGCATCCACCAAATTGCTGCGGGCATCGCTGCGCACGTAGGCCAGAGGCCGCTGGGAGCCAGTGAGCACCACCGGCTTGCCCAGATCCGCCAGCAGGAAACCCAGCATGGATGCCGTGAAGGCCATGGTGTCCGTGCCATGCACCAGCACCACGCCCTCGCATTCTTTCGACTCGGCACGAATGAGCCCCGCGAGATTCAGGATGTCCACCGGCTCATTGGTGGAGGAATCCTGGTTGAAGGCCACCACCAGCTTCAGCTCTGCCAGCTGCCGCAATTCCGGCACCTGCTCCAGGATCAGATCCAGCGAGGGCCCCGGCGCCAGGGAGGAAGGCTCCCCCGAGGGTGCCATGCCGAGGGTGCCGCCGGTGTGGATGAGGAGAATGGTTGCCATCTAGCCAATTTATGCTGATCCAGGACAGGATCGGAAACGGAAAAATGTCACCCCAGATAAAACAGAGGCCCCGGTAGGGGCCTCTGTTTGTGCGTCCCACTCAGTCTAGAAGTGGTACTTCACGCCGATCTGGATCCAGCTCGGGTTCTCGTTGGAGCCGTGGGTCAGCTTGCCGAACATCGGATTGGCAATCTCCACCTGGGCAGATTCTGCGGAAGCAGCAGTCGGCCGCCAGTTGTAGGTGGGATTGGGATCCGTAGTGCCGACAGGCTTGCCCCCTTCGCCGTTCCCCAGTTCCACGATCTGGAAGAGGAGTTCGGCGCTCAGGTTCTTGCTGAAGCGATACTCGGCACCGATGCGCAGGCCACCCTTGAGGCCGGGGATATTGTCATCCCCAGTGTGGGCCACAACGGTGTAGGCACCAGTGGCATCCGGCGTCACGTTGGAGTTGTAGAACCAGCGGTTCAGGGAGACACCGAAGCTCAGATCCAGCTTTTCGAAGCCGCTGGGGAAGATGAAGTCCCCGAAGGCCTGGTATCCCAGGAGGGAGGTCTTGTTCGACCAGGCCGTGGGGGCCCCGTAGGCATAGACGTCCCCAGTGTTCATATCCTGGGCAAAGTTCTCGTAAATGAAGCCATTCCGTTCCTTGCCGGGCAGGCTATTGATGCCGAAGCCCGCGCGGAAGGTGTAGCCCTTGTACTGGAAGTCGCGGCCGATGTTCAGACCGAAACCCATGGTTGAGTTGGTGATGTTCTTGGCGGAATCGAGCTGGCCGATCAGGGCGCCACCTGCGAACCACTTGGTGTTGGCATCCTGAGCCTTCACGACGGTACCGGCCATGCCCACCACCATGAGGGAGAGAGCGGCCTTCGTTGCATAGGAAAGAATCATTAGTCAGTCCTCCGTGGGGATGATGGGTTAGAACTTCAAGCCGACCGAAGCGCCGACCGCCCGCGCGGGAATGTAGTTGGCGAACGTGCCGTCATCGGTGCCGAACGCGGCAGGGGTCGTGACGCCGGGCCGTGCGAACTGGCCCAGGTTGCCGCTGGCAAACGCGCGGTTGATGCCCGACTGCATCTGGTGGTTGAAGAAGTTGTCCACCGACACGGAACCCATCAGGCGCAGCTTGGCGACCAGGGGCAGCTCGAAGCTGACCTTGAAGTCCACGTTGTAGGTGTCCGGCAGACGGTAGGTGCCCCGGCCGTTGTAGTAGCGCGAGAAGCTCGCGCCAAGCACGGCCGCGTTCCAGCCCGCAAAGTTCGGGTTGCCAGCGATGTGGGCGTTGTACCAGTTGGCGGCGTTGGTGGCGTTGTTCATGACCGCGCTGAAGGCGCTGCCGGAATCGTACTTCAGCGTCCAGGCGTAGGAGATGTAACCCTTGCCAAGGGGCAGCCGAGCCATCAGGCTCAAGCGGGCCTTGTGGGTCTGGTCGCTGATCAGGGCACCGGAAGGAGCGATGTCCTGGTCCGTATAGGCGGCGGGGTGGGTGGAGAGCAGGGTCGTGCGCTCGGCCCCGGTGAGCCAGTTGTAGTAGAGGAAACCGGCGCTGGCGGCATTATCGCGGAAACCCTGGGAGGCCTGGTCACCGCCCTGGTCATTGCCCGTGAGGCGGGAGTAGGTGTAGCTGCCGCCCAGATTCCACACGGAGCTGATGCGGTTGTTGAACTCCAGCTCGAAGGCGTTGAAGGTGCGCTTGAGGCGATCCGAATTGCCGTAGTAGGTGGCCAGAGCCAGCTGCTGACCGCCGATGACGGGGTTGAGGGGCAGCTTCACGACGCTTTCTTCGTCCAGACGCTGCTCGATGGAGAACTGATTCTTCCAGTCCTTGTGCACCGCGTTCACAGAGACGTAGGAACCATCCTTGAAGTTCCGGCGGTAGCCCAGGGTGTATTCCAGGGTGTAGGGGGCCGTCAGCTCGGAAAGGCCGCGGCGGGTGGCACCGGTATTGCTCTGGGTGTAGGGGGCATTGGTATTCGTGGGATCCAGCGTGTAGCCACCCTGGTAGCCACCGTAGTTGTTCCGGTCAGTGAAGGCTGCGTAGTCCACGAAGCCGAAATCATTCGCACCGTGCGTGCCGCCCCAGCCGTAGGTGGCGGAGATGGAGCGGGCATTGAGCGCGAAGGCGTTGGTGAAGCCGGCCCGGAAATCATCGAAGAACTTGGCCGCGGTGGCCGTGATGATGCGGGAGCTGTCGCCGTTGAGATCGTAGACCACCTTGATGCGGGGGCTGATGGGCGTGTTGTGCCGCAGAATGATCTCGCCGGTGGTGTCCTGCACCTTCATGCGATCCAGACGCAGGCCCACCATCACGGTCCAGTGATCGTTGATGTTCCAGTTGTCATTGGCGTAAATGGCGTAGTTGCGATTCTTGGTGCGACCGTCCTGACCGTGGTAGGAACGCATGGCCGGCGAGGGTCCGAGGAAGCCCTGGCTGCCCACGCCAATTCCGTTGATGGCAGCGGCAGTCCGTGCGTTCACCGCGAAGAAGCCGATCGCATCCCCGTAGGGATCCACTCCGAATGCGTTGCTGCCCATCATGGGGTGGGCATAGGCCGCGGCGGTCGCGGGGTCGGTGACCCACTGGCCAACGAAGATGCGGTTGTTGACACCGGTGCGGAAGAAGGTGAAGCGGTCGGACTCGTAGTAGTCGAGGCCGAAGTCCATCTCGTGGCTGCCCTTGAAGTCGCTGAAGATCTTCACGTTCAGGTTGCCACTCTGGTTGTCGCGGCGTTCGGGATCGGGACCGCCGTAGCCGGGGCCGTAGGCGTAGTTGGAGTTCGCGCCGTAGTAGAAGACGAAGGCGTGCTCATCGTTGTTGTACTGCGCCAGGGTCGACTTGCTGCCCAGGCTGCTGTACCGCGCCTCGACGAACACGTTGGAGGCCCAGGAGCCCTTGTACATCACCTGGCTGGTGATGCGGGTCTCGTCCTGCTGCATGAGGGCCCGGGAGCCAAGCATGCTCTGGGTGCCGTAGATGTCATTGTTGGAGACATTGAGGGTCTGGTAGAAGTACTGGCCTTCCAGCGTGTGGTCCGGAGCCATGGCCCAGGTCAGCTTGAGGTCATAGAACTCGGACTTGTTGGTTCCCGCATAGCGCTGGCCCAGACTATACGTCCAGGGCACTTCAGGAATGCCGAAGACCGCCGTCATATCCCCGGGTGCGAAATAGGCACCGCCCGACCAATTGGCCGAGTTATCGCCGTAGCCGTAGATGCCGGAGCTGGCCGTGGTGGGCGAGATGATCGTGGAGGCCGCGAACCACAGCTTGTCCTTGACGATGGGTCCGGAGAGGAAGACATCGTACTGCTTGGTGCTGATCTCGTTGACGCGGTCGGCGCCGGTCTCCTGCTGCTTGGTGCGCCAGGCCCTCCAGTCGTCGCGGGTGTAGTAGCCGCGGACGGAGCCCGAGAACTCGTTGCCGCCGCTCTTGGTGACGACGTTGACGGAACCGGAGCTGGTGCGGCCGTAGCGGGCATGCAGGGGAGACTGCACGACCTGGGCATCTTCGATGGCGTCGTCGATGACCCGGTTGTTGTACTGCTGACCCTGGTAGTCGTCACCGACGCTCACACCGTTGACGGTGTAGACCGTGGACTGGGTGTAGCCACCACGGATGGCGATGCTCCCAGTGTTCGTGGTGACCACGCCCGCGGCCACATCGGCAGCGCCATAGAAGGCGCGGTCGGCGAGGGGCAGGCTGGCCAGGGCTTCGGCGGACACGTTGGTGGCCGTCTTGGTATCGGCCTTGTCAGCGGTGGCGCTCGTGGCGACCACTTCCACCACGGCACTCATCTGCTGAGTCGCCTTCAGGGCGAAATCCTGGCTGACGCGGCCGCCGATGCCGATGCGGATGCCCTTGGCGCCCTTGGAGAGGTAGCCCTGGGCTTCGACCGTGATCGTGTACTCGCCGGGGGGGAGCAGGGGGGCGCGGAAGGTGCCGTCCGCACCGGAAGTGATGGTGCGGGGGGCAATCATCTGGGGGGACTTGACCATGATCCTAGCCCCGGCGAGGGGGGCACCCTGGTCATTGCGGACCGTGCCGTTGATCTGGCCGGCCTCCTGGGCGAAAACGGCCGCGCTGGTGGCGCTCAGGATGAGTGCAACCCGTCCCAAGCCCTTGATGTGATTCGAAAAAGTCATTGATCTTCCTCCACAAGGAATTGGAAAGGCTAGAACCGGAAGACGTAGCCGAGCTCGACCTTCAGCGCGTTGACGTTCTTGCTGCCGAGGACCGGATTGGCCGTGGTGTCAAGGGGATTCTGGGCGGTCGCAGCAAAGGCCGGCGTCAGGGTCACCTGCTTGTAGCTGGCCATGATGAGATTCAGCTCCAGGGCGCCCGCCTCGTTGAAGGCATATGACACGCCGGCAATGGGGCTGACGGTCACGGCAGACTTCTCAGGAGAGGTCGTCCAGCCACCAACCCGAGCATTGGTGGCATTGCGCATGTCACCCACGGCGTCCATGGTGCTCTTCAGGCGCTGCACGGAGACGCCCGCCTGCCAGCGGAGGCCTTCCAGCAGGAAGGGCTGGCTGTACATGCCACGAAGCGCGAAGCCACCCACGTTGAGCTTCTGGTAGTTGACGGAGTTGTCCGTCGTGCTGCCGAAGGTGTTGGCAGGGATCGCCTGGCGGGTGGCCTTGCCCGTGAAGTACTGGTACCCGAGCTCCACATCCACCTTGCCCGTGGAGAACACAGGGAGCCCCACGTTGAAGCCAACGCCGAGACCGTTGCGTACGCCATCCTTGATTTCGGTCCCCATGTACCCCCGGAATTTCATCGAAAAATCGGGCGATTCGGCCCGGGCGCCGAGGCAGGTGAACCCCGCCAGCACCAAGGCAAGGGCCTTGGGAATTGCCATAAGAACCTCCTGGAGATTGGACCGAGTAGGATCGGTCCGAGAGTTAAAGAATGTGGATGTTGAGCTTGTTGCTCTTTTCCACATGGCGGACAAAAGGAAAGTTGTGACACATCGGAGTTCCTGTCGAACGACGCCGTGCAGCGTGCGTTCAAGAAAAATAAATTTTCAAGACGGGAACCTTGGAGAGAAAGGTAGCACAAACCCAAACCCAAGGAAGAGAAATTCCCGTGCCTCCCCTCGCGGCTTGGTGACGTTCGTCACAAACAAGTCACACCCCAATCACCACCCTGATCTCATCGCTCCCCGCATCCGAACTGCAACCCACCAGCAGGGCGCAGTGGCCGGGCTGGCTGGGGGGGACTTCGATCTGGCCGTGGAAGATGCCATCGGGGCCGGTCTTGCCGGTGAGCAGGGTGGTGGCTTTCTTGAGGCTGGAGATCATACGGATGGTGACCTCGGCACCTGCGACGGGGTTCTGACTGATGCAGAGGCGGGCCTTGATCTTGAGGGGAAAGGTGGTGCCGAAGGTGGGCTTCATGGGCTCCTCCACCACCATCTCAAGGGTATCGACATCCCCCTCCTGCTGGAGGTACTCCAGGATGGCCTGGTCCAGGGGGCGGTCATTGAAGACCTGCTGCTCGGCGGCCTCGCCCTCGCCGGGGGTGGTGTCGTACTTGCCGTTCTTGATGTCGCGGATGACAGCCTTGTGCTGCTCGTCCATCCGCGCCTGTATGACGGGGTCGGAGATGGGGCCGCCCAGCAGGTCCTCGTAGGAGGAGCGGTAGTTGTCCAGGATCTCCCCGCCCACATAGATCAGGGTTTCGATCTTGGGGTTTCCAAGGCCCTTGTCCTCGGTCTGGACGTGGAAGACCCGGCTGCCGTGGCGGACATCCGTGTTGTAGCCAGTGATCATGCCGGGTTCCCGTTCTTGCTCAAAGGTGTCAGTGGCGGTTGAGGCGCTCGGCCATTTCGGGCATCACTTCCCAGGCGATCTCACGGAGCACCTGGTCGCTCAGCTTGGCCACCAGGGCCTTGGCGAGCTGGTCCATGAGGGCCGTATCCGAGATGATGGCCCGCAGGAGTTCGTCCGTGGCGGGCTGGGTGGCCACCGGAGCGGGCATCGGCTTGACCGCCTCTGCAGGTGCAGGTTCAGGGTCAACGGTTGGCTCGGCCATCGTCCAGGGATCTGCCAGGGGTTCCGCGAGGGGAAATCCCATGGCAAGAGGGGTAACCGGAACGGCCTCGGGCTCACCCAGGTCCAGTTCGTCTTCATCGTCATCCGATCCGAGGGCGGGATTGGCCGTCAGAGGCTTGGAGGGCGTCAGGTAGCCGAGCATCTTCTCGCTCTCATCGGACCAGCCCACCACGGCCACTCCCGGGGTGATGGTGGCCTCGCCCAGGCCCGACAGGAAATCTGGATCCGGCTCGGGTGCCTGGGCAACCAGGTCCCTCGTGGGCCTCGGCTCGAAGGCCTCATCCGAAAGGCTGTCCAGGCCCGCAAGGGCTGCGGGGTCAAAGGTCGGCTCGGATTCGGGGCCCAGGTCCGGCAGCTCTTGAGTGCCGGCTTCCTCGGGCAGGATCTGGGTGGTAATCGAGGCCGCCTCTTCGACCGGAGATGGCGACGAGGGGACGGGCTCCACCTCAGGAATGGCGATAGAAGTGGTGTCGAAGGGGGCGAGCTCCAGATCAATCGTCTCGGGCTCCACCAGGGACGATTCGGCCGGAGCGACCACAGGTTCGACCGGCAAGCTCTTGGGCGCGATGGTCAGCCCCTTGAGACTTTCCAGATCGAACTCTTCGAGCTCGAGAGACTCCTCGGGGGGAATCTCCGCGAAGGGTGATAGATCCTCGGTGACGGTGCCCGGGGGCGGCGGAACTTCGGGCCACAGGTCGGCCTCCACGAGCACGAGGAGATCATCCTCCAGGGCCTCGGGTTCGGGGACATGGGGCTCGACCCCAATCGCGGGCTCGGAGGCCGGGACCTGGCGGAATTCGGGCAGGTCCGAGAGCTTGACTGCAGGCAGGGTCGAGAAGGGCGAGAATTCCTGGGGTGGGGCGGGCGGGGGCGTCGCCACCACGGGGGCCTCCAAGAACGTGTGGATGCGGGCGCCCAGATCCCGCAGTTCCACGGGCTTCTTGAGGAAACCCTGGATGGAGGCCTTTTCGAGACGAGCGGGATCCACCGTGTCGAGCACGCCCGCCATCATGGCGATGGGGATGGTCGCGGTGGCAGGATGCATGCGGAGCTGGTCCAGCAGCTCCCAGCCATCCATCCCCGCCATCATGATGTCGAGCAGGGCCACGTCGAACCGCTCGCCTTCGGCGATGAGATTCATCGCGCCCTGGGCGCTATCAACGCAGACAAGCTGGATGTCGGTGGGCGCCAGCAGCGTTTCCGCAATCTTGTGGATGCTCGGGTTGTCGTCCACGAGGAGGAGGCGGGGCATAGGAACCTCGGGAGGCCGGGGGTGAGAGGACTGGGCCTAAACTAGCAGAAAATTTGGGACGCTAATACGGAAATGCGGCTGCGGCCTCATCTTGCCTTCAGCAGGTTGCGGATCTTGCGCAGGCGCTCGGTGCCCTGCAGCCGAACCAGAAGCACCCGATCGCCCACCCAGACCCAACCGACCTCAGATGCCTCCCTCAGCGCGATATCCGGGCCCTCCGGCAGCCAACCCCTCACCGAGGCCCTAAGGCTGGAGGCTTCATGCCAGTCAGCCCGAAAGGCCTTCTTGAGGGCCTCTCGCTGGCGCTCCCGAGGGAAATCTTCCACCGCCTTGCCCCAGCGCAGATCCCAGGAAGTGAGGGCCCCGTCCTCGGCCGTCCACACCCAGGCGGCGTCATAGGGCGGCCAGGGCTCGGTCTCACTCGGTAGCTCCTTCCACTCCACATTCGAGAGAGGCGTGGAATAGCGCGCGGGCGCCTTCTGCTTGTCCTGGGCGATCCGCCCCATGAAAAGAGGGGGATGGGCAACGAGCTCCCCATTGCCCGCCTCCAGACGCCGCCAGAGGCCATCCTCTAAACCCCACAGACTCCAGGTTCCGGCCCCGCCGATCCAGAGACGATCCCATCCGGGAAACCAGATTCGAGCGCCGAGACTCAGGGAAACGACGAGCCGGGCCCCGGGAAGGTCCTTGCCGTCATCCCAGAGCTGCTCGGCGCGGGTGATCCAGCCCTTGGGCGGCGCGGGCAGACCCGCTTCATTCCAGGACGCCAGCGTCTGTGGCGGATGCTCACGGTCAACCGGAAGGGTCGTGAGCAACCAGGCGCCCTCGGGATTCGGGGCCCGCAGGCCAAAGAGGACGGCCTTCCCGTCCCAACTGAAGCGGCTCCAGGGGCCGCTGTCCAGCGCCCAGAGCACCCGCCCTTCGGGCATTTCCAGCAGGCGCGTCTCGAAGCGATCCCCGCCCAGGCTCAGCGTCACGAGCAGCCGGGAACTCCGAACCGGGTCCAGCCGGGCCGAACAGATGGGCGCCTCGAACCGCAGGCGACGCCACTCCAGGCCCCGCCAGAGCAGGATTTCGCCATGCCCCGTGGGACCGTTCATGGCGAAACCCTGATCCCCCAGGAAAGGCGAAGCCGGCTCCCAGGGCGCCTCGAAGCCGCCCGCATAGGGCCATGGATCGGGCTGATCGGGATCCCGGGTACCCTGGAATCGCGGGGCCCAACCATCGGCCAGGCGATATTCGGCCAGCGTTTCGAAGCTCTCCAGACTCAGGGCCACCGGCGCTTCCCCCGGGGCCACGCCGCCCTGGCTCTTGGCGCGGGGCGCCTGCACCACCGCCAGCAGCACCAGCATGGCGGCGATGAACAGGGTGGCAATGAGGTAGCGTTTCGGGATCACTTCGGTTCTGAGGCTCCGTTTCGCTCATCATGATGTGATTCAGGGGAACTCCGCCATGGAACATCGCAACCCGATCGAGACCGAGGTCAAACTCCGGCTGCCCAGCCTCGCGGGCATGCAGGCCCGCCTGGAATCCCTGGGGTTCATCGTGACGGTCCCCTCCCAGACTGAAACGAGCCAGCTGTGGGACCGGGGCGCGGAACTCCTGGAGAAGGGCAGCGCCCTTCGTCTGCGGTGGTACGCGGGCAAGGCCTGGCTCACCTGGAAGGGCCCCAAGGTTCCCGATGCCTTGCTGAAGATCCGCCCGGAGCTGGAAACGGAAATCGCCGATGCCGAGGCCCTAGTGGGCATCCTGCAAGCCCTGGGGTTTCGGCCCGTCATGGAAATGGTCAAGACCCGAGCACTGATGAAGCGCGCGGATCTCGTGGCCTGCCTGGACGAGGCCCCCTTCGGTTGCTTCCTGGAGCTGGAAGGCGAGGCTTCCGCCATCCACGCAGCCATGGCCGCTCTGGGCCTCGGCCCCGAAGCCGCGGAGCTTCGCAGCTATCCCACCCTCTTTCGGGATCACGGACTGGCGTAGCAAATCGTCACGGGATCGCCACGGAGCCTTTGCGGAGCCTCCATGGGAGCGTCACGCCTCGAAGGGATGCTTGAACCCGAGGAGGTGCCCCAATGGCCCCGATCCATCTCCAGGAATCCCCAAACACGACGGACACCAGCCGCTTCGTGGTGCGGCCTCTGGAATCCTCGGATTTCGCACACCTCCAACGGCTCGAACAGGAACTCTGGGCGGGGGATGCCACGGGCACGCTCTGCCCGCACTATCTGCGGCTCTGCACCGAGATGTACGCGGATTGGTGCTTCCTCGCCCTCGAAGGCGAGAAGGCCGTGGGCTATGTGCTCAACTTTCCCAAGGGCAGGGTGAACTACTGCGCCACCCTGGCGGTGCTGCCCCAGTACCAGAAGACCCGGGCGAACTACCTGCTGATCCGCGCCATGGTCAAGAAGCTACTGGAAGAGCAGGTGCAGGAGTGCCGTTTCCTCGTCGCACCTGACAACCATGACGCCCGCAGCGTTCATGAGGCCCTGGGCGCCCGGGTGGTGGCCGAGGTGGACGACTACTATTGCCAGGGCGATCGGCGCCTCTGGTCGGTCATCAATCAGCAGGATCTGGAGCAGCTCCGGGCCCGCTACACCCGGCTCCGCCTGGTCTCCTGATGACATGCCGTGCACGGATCCGCCCGAGGCTTCGGCTCAGTGCCGTGCTCCTGGAAACGCTCTGGTCCATGGGCCGAATGGCGCTATCCCGCCAACCCAACGCCTTGCTCTCACCCTGGTGTCGGCAACTCCTGATCCGCATGGGCATCGAAACCCGCCTGGAATCGCCCGTCCCCATGGGTGGCCAGCTCTGGGTGGCGAATCACCTGAGTTGGCTGGATCCCATGGTGCTCATGGCCCTGCGCCCCAGCGGCATCCTGGCCAAGGCCGAGGTGGCGGGCTACCCCGTGATCGGCCCGGGTGCGAGGCGGGCAGGCTTGCGCTTCGTACGCCGGGAGGAGCCCCTGAGCCGCGCCGCCGCCCTGGCTCGCTTGGCCTCGGATCTTCGCGCGGGTCGAGATTTCCTCATCTTCCCCGAAGGCACCACGACCATCGGTGAAACGCTGGCGCCCCTCTACGAAGGCTCGCTGCGGCTAGCCTATCGGCTGAATGCGACGGTGCTCCCGATTCATCTGGCGAGTGAGGACGACCACTACCCGTGGACGGGCGAGGCGGAGCTGCTGCCGCACCTCCAGAGCCTCTGCGCCAGACCTCGCACCCGCGTTCGGGTAAGCCCCGGCCCCGTGCTCCATCCCACCGACCATCCCAACGAGGAGGCCTGGATCCGTCGGATCCGCAGCCACCTCCATCCATGGAACGCCATCGAGGAAAGTGCGTGAACGCTGCCGAATCCCTGCTCAACAACCTCCGCTCTGGGCTCGTGCCCTTCCTGGGGCTCCCCACAGCCTCTGAGCCCTGCCCCGCCAAAGGCGTGGTGCTCGGCGCGCCCTACGACGGAGGCGTGCTGAACCGCCCCGGCGCGCGCCTGGGGCCCTGGGCGCTCCGCGCCGCCACGATGGGACTGGGCCGCCTGCCCATGCCCCTGCGCCTGCAGGGCCCTGAGGAAGAGGCCCGCACCTTCGCCGCCCTGGGCTGGGTGGATGGCGGCAATGTTCCCACGCGCCCCTTCGACATGACCGAGGCCCTGGCCGCCGTGGAGACGGCCCACGCGGCTTGGCTCGCCCAGGGCGCGCGCACCCTCATGCTGGGGGGCGATCACCTGATGACCCTCGGCGCCCTGCGCGCCCATGCCCGGAAGCACGGCTCTCTTGGGCTGCTCCATTTCGACGCCCACCCCGATGCCGGTCACGGCGAACTCTGGGGCACCACCTGCCACCACGGCACCTGGGTGCGCCAGGCCATCGAAGAGGGCCTGGTGGATCCCCATCGAACGGTGCAGGTGGGTCTGCGCGCCCCGCGCTTCGATGGCGGCGAACTGGCCTTCCTCCGCAGCGCGGGCGTGCATCTCTGGACGCCGTGGGATTTGAAGGACGCGCGGCTCGCCAGCCAGCTCCATGGCGACCTGGCCCGTGTCGGCCAGGGGTCGGCTTATGTGAGCCTCGATCTGGATGTGCTGGATCCCGCCTTCTGTCCCGCGGTAGCGGAACCCGTGCCCGGAGGGCTCACGGTGATGGAACTGATCTCCCTGCTGCGCCACACCCACCGCTGGGCGACCCCCTTCGTGGGCGCCGACGTGATGGAACTGGCCCCTACTTTGGCGGGCGCCGAGGAGTCGGCCCGGGTGGCGGCGCATCTGGCCCTGCAGCTCCTCGCGTAGTGAATTTATTCAAATCACAGGAACGTCGAAGCCCCGCCACGCACCCTTCACATCGGTCCCCCATACTCGTCACGAGGTGTTGTCATGGTGATCGGAAACTGGTTGTCCCTCCTGGCGCGACAGTCCTCCCACCACGCGCCCATCGGCTGGGACGAGGTGGTGGTGGGCCATGATTTCGGCTTCCTGAAGCCCGAGGAAATCCAGGGCTGGGTGCGGGATCAGGCCTTCCCCAGCGAGGCATGCGAGCATCTGGTCTCACTTCGCGGCGCCGCCCTGGAGGACTTCGAGGCGGCGCTCTGGCAGGCCTCGGCGGAGATCACAGGAAAGGCCCCGCGCCCCGGCGGCCGCCGCTGGGCCCAGGCCCAGGATCGCTGGCGCCTGGCCCTGCTCAAGGATGCACTGGAGGCGCCCCTCGGCGCTGAGGCCCTGGGTATTGCGGTGGAAGCCATCTACGAGTGCGTGGGTTGCCCCGAAGACATGCTGGGCCTCTGGCGCCGGGCCGACCGCTGGGCCAAGACCCCCGCCGCCGCGGAGCGTTCCGCCGTGCAGGCCTTCATCCGGCACCACGATCGCGATCTGTCCGCCGTGGGTTGAACGCGGACTCGGGTCGAAGGGCGGATAAGCTGCTTGGGATCTCCGAGGAGCGTCCATGCGTGCCCTTCATCCCGCAATCCTCATCCTGCTGACTCTGCTGGCCTGCACCCCGGAAAGCCCAGAAGCACGCGTAAAACAGGCCTTCGAAACCTGCGTGAAGGGCATCGAATCCAGCGATCCCGGCGCAGTCATCGACCAGTTGGACACCCGCTTCGAGGGGCCTGGAGGCCTGGATCGGAACGGGGCAAAGCTCTATCTCCTGGGCGTTCTGCGGCGGGACAAGATCGGCGTCACCGTCTTCTCCAGTCGCATCGAGGTAAAGGGTCGGGAGGCGCTCCAGACCGCGGAGCTCCTGCTCACCAGCCAGGGCAGCTCGGGCCTGCTGCCCCAGGATGCCTCCCGCCGCACCTTCCTGCTGCGCTGGATCGAGAAGGACGGCAACTGGCGCTTGCGGTCGGTGGTGGACACCGAAGGTCGTGGAGACGAAGGACTCAGCTGATCAAATCGCCTTGGAGGCGCGCGGCAGCTTGCGTTCGATCAGGTGTCCCAACAAAGTCGACGGGCGGCTGGGGTGCATGAGCCCCAGCAGGTTCAGGGTCGTGTCCACGTCTCCCATGGCGCGGTGGGCGGCCCCCTTGGGCACCCCGAGGGCAACGGCGAGATCCTGGAGGCGGGCGTTGGGAACCTGGGGATAGAGGATGCGCCAGGGGATGCCCCGGCAGGAACAGGCCCACCGCATCTCACGCACCTCGGGCATCACCTGGGCTACGAAGCCCTTGTCGAAGCCGCTGTTGTGGGCCACCAGCAGATCCGCGCGAGAAAGCAGGCTCTTCACGCGCTCTGCGTCGATGCGCTGGCCCCGCACCATGGCATCGGTGATCCCGTGCACCGCCAGAGCCTCCCAGGGGATGGGAAAGCCCGGATCCTGCAGGCCCTCGTAGCGGTCCAGGATCTGCCGGATGCACCCCGAGCCGCGCTCGACTTCCACCATCACCACCGCGAGCTCGATGATGCGGTCCGTGGCGGGATAGAGCCCCGTGGTCTCCGTATCCAGCAGGGCGACGCGAACCGAATCAGCCCCGGACATCACGCGCCTTCCTGACCATCGAGCCCTAACAACCAGGCCTCGTCCCGCACCCGGATGCCAAGTTCCTCGGACTTGGCCAGCTTCGAGCCCGCATTTTTCCCCGCGAGCAGCAGGGTGGTCTTCTTGGAGACAGAACCCGTAACCGAGGCTCCATCTCCGCAAGCGCAGCACCGAAGGCTCCAGCCTGCGGGAGCACACTCGAGTAGATCTTGCGATAGCTGGAAGGCGCCCGTTGAATGACTCACTCTCATACGTGACCACCCATCCGCGTCTCGGCCTCTTTTAGCCAATGTTGCTCGCCAATGAGAGCTAGAGACAATCCTTGCTCTCTCATCGAAACTGCCGCTTCGATTTTCCTTCCGTGTGTCGAATGAGCCCAGGCCATGGACCCGATGGAGCCAACAACCAAATAATCCAGTGTTCTGCTAATGGAAGATTTGACGATCCCGCCAAGGTCTAATACCAATGTTTCACAGGCCTTCCTCGGCCCGAAACACATCTCACCAGTGAAACAAAAGGATCGCCCCGCGAAGGTAACTCCAGGCTCAGGATCGTCCAGCGGAAGGGTTGTTGCGGAGGAAACAACGAGGCCAGATTCGGCAACACCTTCCGGGAGAACCCCATTCCCCGTGAATCGGTTAAGGAGATCGAACAATTGAGCCTGCTCTGAAGAATCCAACAGTCCATCTTCCAGCATCCCGGACACTCTCGCGAACAGCATATTCATCGGCCATTGCGTGCAATCGACCCTGTTCGCCTTCATCCAATTCAATAGGAATTCGGCCTCAGATTGGACGATGGAACCATCTGCAAGAAGTCCTCGACATAGCCCAATCATTTCATCCACGCTCCGCTCCGAGACACGGGCAGAGCGATGGAATCGCCAATACTGGTCATCCACCATTTTCACGGTCTCCGTAGAATCTACGTTGGCGTCCATGTCTGCTGGAGCTGAATCAACCAATCTTCATCCCGAACCGGCACCCCGAGCAATTCTGCTTTCTCCAATTTTGATCCCGCCTTTTGACCCGCCAGCAGGAATGAAGTCTTCGACGAGACACCAGCCGCTACTTTGGCCCCCAACTTCGCTAGCAGTCTTTCCGCCTCATCCCGAGACATTGAAGAAAGTGTCCCCGTGACCACAGCCGTTTGACCCTGCAATGGGAGGCTAGATATCTGTGCCTCCGAGTCTGCGGCAAGCTTGACTCCAAGAACTTCGAGCTGTTTTGGAACCTCGAAATGATTTCGAGCAAATCGGCTAATTTGCTCCGGAATGTGTGTCTGCCTTTTGTTCAGGATCTTTTTCGTCAGAGCTCTGTCCAAAATCGTTTCTTCATCCATATTCCAAAGCTCGGGCAACCCGCCGCAGCATTCGATCAGTTTTCTAGCGGTCACAGCACCCAACTCTGGAATCCCAAGTGTGGCCATCCACGTTTCCAAAGAAACCAGAGGTGGCGCTGGAAAATCCTCCAAGGAAGGTCGGATCCCCAAATCAGCGAGTTGCTTTGGCAAGTCAGGATGAGCTTCCGCAAATTCTCGGACCGACTTTCCGACCTCCGGACCGATTGAGACAATGGACAAGTAGACGAATTCATCCGCTTTCCAAATGGTTTCGAAGGACCCAAATGCGCGGGCGAGTATGTCTGAGATGGTCCCACCGATATTAGGAATCCCCAGGGCATGAATCCAGCGCCCCAGGGGCTTCACCCGGGCCCCATCGAGGGCCGACATGACATTCTGGGCGCTCTTTCCCGCCATGCGCTCCAGGCCACTGAGGAATGCCAGGCCCTGGGCCGGATCCTGCAGCAGCGAGAAGATCTCCCAGGGTTGCTGAAAGCGTTTCGCGCCAACGAGCTGCTCCACCAGCGAATCGCCCAGGCCCTCGATATCCAGCGACACCCGGCTGCCCAGATGGAGGAGACGCGCCTCGAGCTTGGCGGGGCATTCCGGGTTCAGACAGCGGATGGCGACTTCGTCCTCGGTGTCCTTGCCCACGCCTCCGCCACAGACGGGACAAAGAGCAGGAATGACGGGGGCGGGTGCGCTTTCGGGCAGGGTATCCGGCACCACCGCCACCACCTTGGGGATGACATCGCCGCCCTTCTCGATGAACACGCGGCAGCCCACCCGCAGCCCCAGGCGGACGAGTTCATCCGCGTTGTGCAGGGTGGCCCGGCGCACGGTGGAACCCGCCACCTCCACCGCCTCCAGTTCGGCCACTGGAGTAAGCTTGCCGGTGCGCCCGACCTGCCAGGTGATGCCCAGAACCTCCGTGGTGGCCTGCACCGCCGGAAACTTGAAGGCGATGGCCCAGCGAGGCACCCGGTCCGTCGTGCCCAGGCGCTCCTGCAGGGCGAGCTCCCGCACCTTGATAACGACGCCATCCGTATCGAAAGGCAGCCGGAGCCGCGCCTCCCGCTGGACTTCGATGAAGGCCCACACGGTCTCGAGATCGCCTTCCACCTTGGCGGGCATGGGGGTGAACCCCCAGGCGCCGAGCCGGTCCATGGCCGACCGATGATCCTGAGCCCCCAGCAGTTGCCAGGGCAGAAACGACAGGCGCCGCTCGGCGACCACGCGGCTATCCAGCAGCTTCAAGGTGCCGCTGGCTGCGTTGCGCGGATTGGCGAAGCGGGCCTCGCCCCGGGCATCACGCGTGGCGTTGAGTTCCTCCCAGCGGCGCCGGGAGAGAAAGACCTCGCCCCGGACTTCCACGAGATCGGGAGCGTCCTCGGGCAGCGAGAGGGGAATGTCGGCGATGGTGCGGGCGTTCTCGGTGACCACTTCGCCGGTCTCGCCATCCCCCCGGGTCATCGCCTCCACCAGGGCGCGGTTCTCGTAGCGTAGGGAGAGCGAGAGACCATCCACCTTGAGTTCGGCCGCGTACTCGGGCTTCGCCCCCAGGCCCTTGGCCACCCGCCCTTCCCAGTCCCGCAGTTCGCCCTCGGTGTAGGCGTTGTCCAGGCTCAGCATGTAGATCCGGTGCTTCGCCTTGGGAAAGAAATCCACGGGAGGCGCGCCCACCCGCTGAGTGGGGCTGTTCGGATCTGCCAGCAACGGGTAATCAGCCTCCAGCTCCCGGAGTTCCCGCTCCAGGGCGTCGTATTCCGCATCCGAAATGATGGGGGCGTCCAGCACGTAGTAGCGCCGCCGGTGTTCCAGCACCTGGGCGGCCAGTGCCTTCATGCGCTCGAGGGCATCCATCTCACTTCACCTTCGTCTGGTAGGCCACGGCCATGACCACGCCCAGGCCCAGGAAATAACTCAGAGTGCTGCTGCCGCCCGCGCTGAAGAAGGGCAGCACCATGCCCTTGTTGGGCAGGACGCCCACCACCATGCCCACGTTCACCAGCAAGTGCAGCCCCAGGATGCAGGCGGCGCCGACGCAGAAATTCGTTTCGGCCACATGCTTGGCCGAGCGGGCGATCTCCAGGATGCGGGTAAGCAGCGCGCCGAAGAGCCCCAGGGCCAGCAGGACACCGATGAAGCCTCGCTCTTCCGCCCAGACACTGAAGACGAAATCCGTGGTCTTCACCGGCAGGAAATTCAACTGGGTCTGGCTGCCGGCCGTGAAGCCCTGGCCGAGCACGCCTCCAGAACCAATGGCGATGCGGCTCTGGTTGATCTGATAGCCCTTGCCCTGGAGATCCGCATCGGGATCCAGGAAGGTGAGCACGCGCTGCTTCTGGTAGGGCTTGAGCACCTTCTTCCAGGCGCCGAAGCTCCCCACGCAGACCAGCACCAGCCCGATGGCCACCCATTTCGCCCGCAGCCCCTTGAGCAGCGGCACCAGGATCAGGATCGGCAAAAAGCTGATGGCCATGCCTAGATCCGGTTGCTTAAGCACCAGGAGCATGGGGAAGAGCACCAGGCCCGAGGTCTTCAATAGTTCAAAGGCACTCAGATACTCGGGTGGCTGGAGGGCGAGGCGGTGGGCGACGAAGAGCAGCGTGAGCCACTTCATCAGCTCGCTGGGCTGGAAGGTGTGTCCGCCGATGAGGATCCAGCGCTGGGCGCCGCCCACCTTCTTGCCGATGACGAAGACCGCGATGAGCCCCAGGATGCCCAGGCAATAGAGCACCATGCTGAAGCGGAAGATCTGGCGCGGACTCTGGCTGGCGATGTAGGCCATGCCCACGAAACCCATGAAGTACCACAGGCTCTGCTTGACCCAGAGATTCGCCTGGCTGGTGCCCCGCCCCGCCGAATAGAGCGTGAGGGTGCCCATGAGCACCAGGAGGAGCATGGGGAGGAGCAGCGAGGCGTCCAGGGCGCGGAAGCGGTTCCTCACGGGGCGACCTCGGCGCCTTCTTCCTGTTTGGGTTCGAGCTTGAAGGCGTCCGGCAGCTTGCCTCCCGGCGGAGGCAGGGGATTCTTGGGGCGGCTGATGAACCAGTACTCGCAGAGTTTCTTGGCGACGGGCGCAGCGCTGGAGGCCCCAAAACCGGCATTCTCAGCTACCACCACGAAGGCGATCTGGGGGTTTTCACGGGGGGCATATCCCGCGAAGAGCGCGTTGTCCCGGAAGCGTTTTTCCTGACGGCGCGATTCCTCCCGGCTGGCGCCCAGGCTGCGAACCTGGGAAGTGCCCGTCTTGCCGGCCATGTCGAGCCCGGGAATGTTGGAGGCCTTGGCCGTTCCCACCTTTACTACTTGGTAGAGGCCCTCATCCAGGATCGACCAGATCTTGGGATCCAGGTGCGTGTCCTTGGGGGCCGGAGGCCGGTATGGCTCCATCTCGCCGTTCTTCTCGTTGCGGAAACCGTAGAGCAGGTGGGGGGTGAGGAGCTTTCCTTTGGTGGCGAGCATGGCATAGAAGCGGGCCAGGGCCAGGGGCGTGAGGGCATTCTGCCCCTGACCGATGGCCACACTGATGGTTTCACCGGCATACCATTTGGGTTCCTTGGGCCGGAACTGCTTGGCCCAGGCGCGGCTGGGCACTCTGGAGGTGACCTCGTGGGGAAGATCGATGCCCGTTGGCTCCAATAGCCCATATTTCTCGGCCGTGGCGTTGATCTCGTCCACGTCGAGGCGCATCCCCAATTCGAAGAAATAGTTGTTGCAGCTATGGGCGATGGCCTGGGTCAGATTCACCGAACCATGCACCGCATCGCATCGGAATACCCGGTTGTAGAAGGTCTTCTGCCCCGCGCAATGGAACACAGTCTCCTGCTTCAGGATGCCCTTTTCCATGGCCGCCAGGGCTACTAGCAATTTGAAGGTGGAGCCCGGCGGATAGAGGCCCTGGGTGACACGGTTCAGCATGGGCTTGACCGGATTGCGCATAAAGTAGTCCACCTGCTCCTGGCTCAGGCGATTCAGGAACACGTTGGGATCCATGGTGGGGGCAGAGTACAGGGCCAGAATTCCACCATCCCGCAGATCGAT
>JAYREN010000027.1:0-7732 GCA_041908845.1 Holophaga sp.
CGGGCCGCCAATCCCACTCGCCCAGCTCGGGCAGCTGGCGGCGGAGCAGATCCTCGATCATCAGGCGCTTGAGTTCGGCCACCCGCGGGCCCGCTTCCCAGAGTTCGCAGCCACCGCAGAGTTTGGCCACGGGGCATCCGGCGGGACTGCGCCGGGGATCGGGCTTGATCCAGCGGAGCACATCGCCCTCGCCGTGGCGGGCCTTCCAGCGCACCTCGGCCTCCACTTCCTCGCCGGGAAAGAGCGCCATGGGTGCCGAGAGCAGTACCAGGCGACCGTCGGCTTCCCGGCCCACGCCCAGGCCGCCCCAGGCCAGGCGTTCGACCTTGCCGATCCATTTCACCTTTGGGTTTACCGGGGCTGGGTAGACTGATTTCCGTTCCTTAACCCCTGGCCTGGAGCCGACCTTGCGCTTCACTGTCGCCCTCCCCTCAATTCACCGTAGCAGCCTCGAGGCCCGCCTGGGCAGAGAGCTGCTGCGGGCACTGCAATGGGTGGACGCGGCTCCGGCGGATGTGGTGGTGGGGCTGGCGGGCGAAGGCAACTTGGCGGACTGCGCGGTCTGGCCCGGCGAGGAGGCCGCCCTTGCGATTCTGGTAGCTGGCTTCGAACGGCTCAAGGATCGCCGGGACATGGAGCGCCTCCACGAAGTGGGGCGGGCCCTGGCCTCGGAGCAGGATCTGGACCGCCTGCTGGATCTCATCCTGGTGCAGGCCCGGCAACTGCTTTCGGCGGAAGCCGGGTCGATCTATCTGGTGGTGGGGGAAGGCGATGGCCGGGAACTGCTCTTCGCCCACACCCAGAACGCCCGCCTGAGCCTGCCCTACCACCGCTTTCATCTGCCCATTTCCAAGGCTTCGATGGCAGGCTTCGTGGCCACCACGGGGCAGAGTCTTTCCATCGAAGATGTCTATCGCCTTCCCGAGGATTCCCCCTATCGCTTCAACGACAGCTTCGACCGCCAGGCGAACTACCGCACCGTGTCCATGCTGTGCGTGCCGCTCCAGGATCGGGAAGGCGAGGTGCTCGGGGTGCTCCAACTCATCAACCGCATGGACGAGGACGAAGACGATCGGCCCATCGTGCCGTTCCGCGCCAGTGACCTGAGGCTGGCGGAGAGCTTGGCGGGGCAGGCGGGCGTTGCCGTGAAGAACGCGCGGCTGAGGCTGGAGATCGAGAATCTTTTCGAGAGCTTCGTGAATGCCTCCGTGCTAGCCATCGAGCAGCGGGATCCGGTCACCAGCGGCCATTCGGGCCGGGTCGCCTCTCTCACCGTGGGGCTGGCGGAGGCCATCAATGCCACCCCCAACGGGGCATACGCGCAGGTGGTATTTAGTGACCACCAGATTCGCGAGATCCGTTATGCCAGCCTGCTCCATGACTTCGGCAAGGTGGGCGTGCGGGAGCAGGTGCTTGTAAAGGCCAAGAAACTTGAGCCCACGCGGCTGGAGATGGTGCTCCAGCGGATCCGCCAGCGACAGGAAGAGGGCATGCGCCAGCAGCTCCAGGCGGACTGGCAGGCCGGTCGGCCCTTCGATCCCGCCCGGTGGGAGCGGCTCCAGCGTGAGCTGCAGGAGGAGGCGGATCGCCTCATCGCCCTGGTGGTGCAGGCTAACGAACCCTCCGTGCTGCCCCAGGAGGTCATGGGCGATCTGGATCGACTGGCCGCGCTGGACTATCGCCACTGGAACGGCCAGACCGAGAGCCTTGTCACTGAAGGCGATCTTGCGGCGCTGCGGATTCCCAGGGGCAGCCTCTCGGAGGAGGAGCGCCAGGAGATCGAGAGTCATGTCACCCACACCTATCGTTTCCTGAGCCAGATTCCCTGGACTCGGGACTTGGCCGCGGTGCCTGAGATCGCCTTCGCCCATCACGAACGGATGAATGGTGCAGGGTATCCGCGCTGCCTCGGCGCTCCCGAGATCCCCCTGCAGAGCCGGGCCATGGCCATCTCCGACGTATTCGACGCCCTCACCGCCCAGGACCGTCCGTACAAATCCGCCGTGCCCTTAGAACGCAGCCTGAGCATCCTCGAAGCCGACGCCAAGGCCGGGCACTTGGATGCCGACTTGCTGAGGCTCTTCATCGAGGCAAAGGTGTACGAACGCACGGGTCGCTGAATACGGTTTGCCCATCGGTCGTGGCTGGAGCCTCGCCACGGGACAAGGGCCTTCGGCTGTGAGAGAATGACCGTTCTGGAGTTTTTTCATGTCCGATCCAAACGCCAAGACCATTGATATCCAGGGGATCATGGATCTCCTGCCCCATCGGTACCCCATCCTGTTGGTGGACCGGGTGCTGGACTACGAGCAGGGCCAGTGGATCCGGGGCATCAAGAACATCACCATGGGCGATCCCATCTTCCAGGGGCATTTCCCCAAGCAGCCGGTGTTCCCCGGTGTGCTCATCGTGGAAGCCATGGCCCAGACCGGCGGCTGCCTGATCATGCAGCAGTTCGAGAACCGCGCGCGCAAGGTCATCTACTTCATGGCCATCGATGGCGTGAAGTTCCGCAAGCCCGTGGTGCCGGGCGACCAGATGGTGATGGAGGTCAAAGTCATCCAGAACAAGGGCAAGATCTGCAAGATGCGGGGCGAGGCCTTCGTCGAGGGCCAGAAGGTCGCAGAGGCGGAATTCATGTCCATGCTCATCGATCTCCCGGAGGGGCAATAACCATGGCCGCGCAGATCCATCCCTCCTCCGTAATCAGCGCCGAGGCTCAGATCGCCGACGGCGCCATCATCGGCCCCTTTTGTGTGGTGGAAGGCAATGCCAAGATCGGTGCCCGCACGCTGCTTCGCAGCCATGTTGTGATCGGTCCCCACACGGAACTGGGCGAGGGCAACGAGGTCTATCCCCACACCACCCTGGGCATGGGCCCCCAGGATCTCAAGTTCAAGGGGGCTCCAACTCGACTGGTGATCGGCAACGGTAATGTTTTCCGCGAGGGCTGCACCATGCACCGCGGCACCGAGGGCGGCGGCGGAATCACCACCATCGCCGATGAGAACTTCTTCATGACGGGTGCCCATGTGGCCCACGACTGCCATGTGGGCAGCCGCAACATCTTCGCCAACAACGGCACCCTGGCGGGGCACGTGGAAGTGGGCGACGGCTGCACCATCGGGGCCTTCTCGGCTGTCCATCAGTTTTGCCGCGTGGGTGACCATGCCTTCATGGGCGGGTTCACCGTGGCCACCCTGGATGTGCTGCCCTTCATGAAGACCGTGGGGGCCCGCGACACCAAGAGCTACGGCGTGAATGCCATCGGGCTGCGCCGCAAGGGCTTTCCCGAGGAAGTGGTCGCGGGGCTGATGAAGGCCCACCGCATCCTCTTCCACAGCGGGCTCCTCAAGGAAGAGGCCTTGGCCAAGACCGAGGCCGAACTCGGGCACATCGCCGAGGTGGCGTACCTCCTGAAGTTCATGCGCGAAGCCAAGCGGGGCATCCATCGTGGTTGACACTCGGCGTTTCGCCACGGTGGCCCTGGTGGGCATTCCTAATTCGGGCAAGTCCACCCTGCTCAACGCCCTGGTGGGCGAGAAATTGGCGGCTGTGAGCCAGACGCCCCAGACCACCCGGGGCAAAATCCTGGGGGTGGTCAACCGCGGCGAGACCCAGTTTGCCTTCCTGGATACGCCGGGCGTTCACCAGCCCCAGCACGCCCTCAACCAGCGCATGTTGCAGCATGTGGAACTGGCCCTCTCCGAGGCCGATCTGCTGGTGTGGGTGGTGGACGCCGATGGCTTCCTGGGCCCCGGTGAGCGCGAGTTGGCCAAGCGCCTCAAGGCCGCCCAGCAGCCGGTCTACCTCGTGCTCAATAAGCTCGATCTCCTCTCCAAGGGGCGCCTGCTGGAAAAGATCGTCGAGTACAAGGACCTGATGACCTACCGGGAGATCATCCCCGTGGGGGCCAAGCTGGGGCAGAACCTCGAACCTCTCTGGGCGGTCTTCGAGCGGGATGCGCCTCAGGGCGAGTGGGCCTTCGATGGCGAGACCTTCACCGATCAGACCGAGCGCGGCATGGCCGCCGAGTTCATCCGCGAGAAGGTGTTGCGCAAGACCCGGGAAGAAGTCCCTCACGGTGTGGCCGTGGTCATCCGCCGCTGGATCGAAGCGGGTCAGCAGGACTTCCCCGAGGATCTCGCCGAGGATGGTGCCTACCTGGAAGTGGAGATCCTCGTGGACCGCGACAGCCACCGCAAGATCCTCCTGGGCTCCGGCGGCGAGAAGATCCGCGATATCCGACTGAGCGCCCAGCGCGAATTGAAGAAGCTCCTCCAGCGCCCTGTGCGCCTGGATCTCCATGTGAAGGTGGAAGAAGGCTGGCGGGATCGTCCGGACAAGCTGGATCAGTTGAATCTCTGAGGTCTGCTTCCCTCGATTCAGCCGGCGGGCCGCACGGAATCCGTTCTCCTTCTCCCCTCCCTGTTCCACCCGATTCAAGGGGGATAGGTGATGAAGGAGATAAAGGCAATGCAGGTTCGGGCCGCCCCCCTGAGCTGAGCAAACCCTGCAGCACGCTCGCGCCTCGATGCCGATTTTTCAATTCACGAAAAGGCCAGATGGCACAAGTCGCTGAATGGTTGAAAAACGGTTGCAAAAAGGTTCCTTGGCCTGGGGCTTCAGCGGTGGCAATCTAGGGCGCCGCTCTCTGGGGTGGTTGTTCCCTGGTGCCGTAAAAATTTTGTGCGTTTATCAATGTTATTGCAGTGCACCGCTTTTTATCTGGAGGGCTCATGCCTCTGTTTGCTTCCCGCAGTTCTCGCCTGCTCCCGCTGATCGTCGTCAGCGCCCTTCCCATGCTCGCCCAGGGGGTTTCGACCCAGCTGAACGGCAAGGTCACGACCGCAACTGGTGCGGGCGTTGGAAGTGCGACTGTTGTAGTCCGGAATCTTGAGACGGGATTCGTTCGCTCGGTCCAGACCGATGCGAACGGACGTTACACTGCACCCCTCCTTCCGGTGGGCCCGTACTCGGTGACCGTGACCAAGCCTGGTTTCAGGGCTGCCTCCAATCTAAAGATCACTTTGAATCTGGGGGATGCCGCACCCCTGAACGTGAAACTCGCCGAGGAGGCTTCAGCAACGGTTGAGGTATCGGCCACGGTCGCTCAGATCGACTCGGAGCGAACGACTTCTGTGACCAACGTTTCTCCTGATGCATTGGCAGTTCTCCCCGTGAAGGGCCGAGCCTTTACTGATTTCGCTCTTTTGACCCCCCAGGTGACAGTCGCCGATCGAGGCAATCTGGCCATTGGTGGTCAGCGCGGCGTCAACACCTCGATCAATATTGATGGCGGCGATTACAACGAATCCTTTTTTGGTGGAGTCACGGGAGCAGCCGAAGGCAAGACGCCCTTCACGGTTTCCATCGAGGCTATTCGTGAGTTCCAGGTCATCACCGATGGCGCCAGTGCGGAATTTGGACGCATGGGGGGTGGTTATCTGAATGCCATCACCAAGAGCGGTTCCAACACGCTTACGGGAAGCCTCTTCTTCTACACCCGCCCTCAGAGTCTGGTTGCCAAGGATCATTTGACGGGCAACGAGGCGGATGACTTCAAGACCCAGCAGTTCGGATTTTCTCTGGGCGGTCCCATCATCCCGGATAAGCTCTTTTACTTTGTCGCCTATGACGGTCAGAGAGAAGAACGCCCAACCAATTTCCGACTCTTCGGCAACAACGCCGCCACAGATTTGGACCCCGTGGCGAATCCCAATGATGCGGTGCTCCTTGCCCGCAGCGCCACCTACAGCACCAAGTCAGATTCGGATGTTGCGTTCTTCCGCCTCGATTGGAACCTCAATGCCAACCACAATCTGCAGTTCCGTGTAAACCGTTCCCAGTTCAAGGGGAATACAAACACTGCCTACCTGGCTTCCAATTTCCTCAACACCCTGGACAACACCAGCAGTGATGACGTGAAGACGACGTCCTTGGTGGCACAGTGGAACTGGATTATCAGCAACAACTGGTTCAGCGAGGCGCGTTTCAATTTTGTGCGGGATGATCTCCCCCGCAACCCCCAGAGCACGGCGCCGCAGGTTCAGATCACGAATGTGGCCACCTATGGTGGGTATACCTTCTCCCGCGAGTTCACCACCAAGCGCCTCCAGTTCAGCGAAGCTGTCACTTACGTGACCCCAACTCTTCAGATCAAATCTGGCATCGATATCAACAGGACCCAAGTGGCCGAGGTCTTTGCCTCTACAGCCAATGGTTCCTATAGTTTCAGCAACCTCGCCAATTTCCGTGCCGGCAACTGGACCACCTATCAGCAGCGCTTCGGTCTCAATGGACTCAGCGCCCGGGAAGCTGGCACCCTGGATACCTCCGAAACGGAATATGCAGCCTTCATCCAGGCCGATTGGCGGATGAACAACAGCATGAAGCTAGGATTGGGGCTGCGCTGGGACCGTCAGGAACATCCTGACTTTGCCATTGCCAACTTCAGTGACTTGACCCCAACCTCAGTGCCCAGCGGGTTCAGTGCTGGATTGACCAGCAAGATTCCCAATTCGAGTGAGATATCTCCCCGGTTGAGCTTCACGTGGACTCCTGAATTTGACAACGGCAAGACCGTGATGCGCGCAAACGTTGGGCGGTACATCAGCCGGACACCCTCCGTATTCCTATACCAGGTCTATACAGTCAATGGTGTCCGGGCAGCTCAGGTCAGCTTTTCTGCCGCACAGGCTGCAACCTACGGTATCCCTCGCGGTACAGCATTCGACGCGGCCAATCCCTTCGTGTTCGCCGCTTTCCCAACCGGTGCTACGGCTCCTGCTTCCGACATTTTCACATTTGATCCCAATTTCAAGAATCCCCGCACAGATCGCTTCAATCTCAGCATCGAGCGTGCCTTTGGATCCTGGGTGGTCGGAATTACGGGTGTCTATGCCAAGGGGGAATACCTGGAGCGTCTGACGGATATCAATCTTCCCGCCCCCACCCTGAGCGCTCAGGGAAGAGAGGTCTTCTCTTCCACTCGGCCCAATGTCAACTATCGGCAGATGATGTCCTATGTCAGTGACGTCGAGAGCAAGTACCGAGCGGCCACGATCAGCGTGACGCACCAGAGGGTGGGCTGTCCTCTCCAGAGGGGGCTGTTCTACACGTGGTCCAGGGATGAAGACAGCGACTCCAACGAGCGGAATTTCTCCAGCTACTCCATCCAGAACACTCAACGTCTCGGAGATGAGTGGGGCCCCTCCAACAATGACCGTAGGCACGTTGTCACGGGTTACGTGAGCTATCACGAGCGCAAGTGGAGCGGACTGCAGGCGGGTTTCAATGTTCGTTACTTGACCGGCACCCCCTACAGTCTTACCAACAGCAACGACCTGAATAACGACGGTGTCCGCGGGAACGATCGCTTGGTTGGGACCGCTCGCAATGAGTTCTGGAATGGCATTCGCACGGTCGTCGACCTCAAGCTCAGCCGAGAGTGGCGGTTTGCTCAGCGCTATTCCGTGACTGCTTCCGCAGAAATCTTTAATCTCTTCAATCATGTGCAGCGCTACGATCGACGGCGTTTCTCGGGTACAGATGCAGCCCCTGTGGTTGTCAATGCGGCGGCCGTGGCTAGCTCGGGGCGCGAAGTCCAGCTGGGCGCTCGTTTCGCCTTCTGATTCAGTTGTTTGCTTAGTGAAAAGGGCGGCATCTGCCGCCCTTTTCATGTGTTCACGGCAAGTACGCCCCCTGTGGCTGGGTCATTCCCCCCAGGTGC